>DATAZX010000075.1:0-28269 GCA_036271815.1 Solirubrobacteraceae bacterium | reverse complement strand
GCTGGCTCGGGCGCTACCTCGACCGCGTCGGCGACGCGAACGTCCCGATCCAGGGGCTGAGCCTCGACGGCACGCTGTCGCCCCAGCTCGCGACGGAGTCTGTGGCGGTCGCGGCGACGGGCGACGTCAGCGACTACAGCTTCTGGGCGCGCGGCGTGTGGGGCACGGTCGAGGACCGCATGCACGACAGCTACGGCGCGCTCGGCGGCGTAGCGTCGTCCGATCCGATCACGGCGCAGGCGCGCCAGGCGCAGTCCAACGCGTCCGAGCTGGCGATCGACCTCGCGGCGGTCGTCGACGGCGACCCGCCCGCGGGCGCGAACTACCCCGCCGCGACGAGCGACTTCCAGTCGCGGCTGCAGTCGGTCGCGCGCCTGCTCGGCACGACGAACGCCGATGGCGCGCACCTGCCGGTGCGCTGCGTGACGCTGAGCGCGCAGGGTGGCTTCGACACGCACGCAAACCAGGCGACGCAGCTCTCCGACAACCTGCTCGCGACCGCCGGCAACATCCGCGCGTTCTGGCGCGACCTCGAGCTGCGCGGGCTCGCCGACCGCGTGGTCATCACGCTGTGGAGCGAGTTCGGCCGCCGTCCGCTCGAGAACGGATCGGGCACCGACCACGGCGCGGCGGGTGCGGCGTTCGTGATCGGCAAGGACGTCAAGCAGGGGCTGATCGGCGAGTTCCCCGGCCTCGTGCCCGGCACCGGCCTGGACTCCGAGGGCAACCTGCGCGCGACCTCGGACTTCCGCGGCCTGTACTGCTCGCTGCTCGAGCAGTGGTTTCAGACCGATGCCGCGGGGATCATCCCGTCGGCCGCCGCGTTCGCCCGCCCCGTCCTCTTCTGAGCGCCGTGCGCCGGCTCGCAGCGATCGCCTGCGCCGCCGTGGCCTGTGCCGCGGGCGCGTCCGCGGGCGTCGCGGCGGGCGAGGGGTCGGCGGCGAGGGTCGCGCACGCGCCGCGCCACGTCGTCGCGCGGGCGTCGTCGCGTCGCGCCGCGGCGCACGCCGTCAAGCGCACGGCGTGCGCGAAGCGACGGCATGGCCGGACCGCGCGTGGCTGTCACCCGGGCTGGCGGATGACCGCGAAGCACCTGCATGTCGGCAGGATCGCGGTCGAGGCGGCGCCGGCCGCGCCGGGCACCGCGACGACCTCGACCGGCCCGACGGCGACGCCTGCGCCCGATCCCGTCACGACCACGGTCCCGGCGACGACCACCGCCGCGCCCGTCTCGAGCTCGCTCGGCGTCGAGGCCCACGACGGCGCCGACGGCTTCTACCTGCTGCTCAGCCATGCCCCGACGGCCCGCGCGGGGCAGCTCACGATCTTCTTCCACAACCGCGACGTCAGCGACCACAACCTCTGGATCGAGGGGTCCGACGGCGTGGCGCAGCGCATCAGCGACACGGTCGGCGAGGACCTCGGCGGATCGCAGACGGTGGCGGTCGCGGCGGGCTCCTACGTCCTGTTCTGCTCGCTGCCCGGGCACGAGAAGATGCGCGCGACGCTGACCGTCACGCCCTGAGCGCGGGCCGCGGCGCACGGCCCCGCTGGGCGTGCGCTCGCCAGAATGCAGCCGATGGACCCGCACGCCGTCCTCGGGCTGAGCGCCGACGCCACGCTCGACGACGCGACCGAGGCCTACAAGCGGCTCGCCAAGCGGTGGCATCCCGACGTCATGGGCGTCGAGGGGCTGGCGCGGATGACCGAGCTCAACGTCGCCTACGAGCTGCTGCGCGCGTCGCACCGCCCGCGCCCGCCCGGCGCCCCGGCGTCCGTGGAGCCGCGCCTGACCGGGCGTCCGCGGCCCGGCGCGTGGCTGCCCGACGCGATCCGGCGCGCGCTCGGCCCGGAGCTCTCGAGCGTGCTCGAGCCCGACGAGCGCATCGACCTCGTGACCCCGACGGCGACCTGGGCCAGCCCGAGCACCCTGCTCGCCGTCACCGACCGCCGGCTGCTGTGGGTGCTCGACGACGCCGTGTCGAACCGCGTGCGGATGCTGCGCTTCGGCGACGTCGAGCGCGCCGAGCAGGGTCCGATGCGCATGCGCCGCTCGCGCTCGCAGCTGCGCGTGCAGCCACGCTACGGCCGCCGCCGCTGGACGTTCTCCGATCTGCGGCCGGCCACCGCGATCGCGATCGCCGACCTCGTGGGCCGGCGAGCCGGCGCGCCGCGCTGATCGCCTCGGGCGCCGGCGACGCCACGGCGTACGCTGGGCCCATGCGCTGGATCGTCGACGGGATGAACGTCATCGGCTCGCGCCCGGACGGCTGGTGGCGCGACCGGCACACGGCGATGGTGCGGCTCGTGGACCTGCTCGAGCGCTGGGCGGCCGAGAGCGGCGACGACGTCACGGTCGTCTTCGAGCAGCCTCCCCGGCCGCCGATCCGCTCGACGGTCATCGTCGTGGCCCACGCCAGGCGCGCGCGGCCGAACTCCGCCGACGACGAGATCGTGCGTCGGATCGTCGCCGACGGCGACGCCCACGACATCCGCGTCGTCACGTCCGACGGCTGGCTCGCCGACCAGGCCCGCGCGGCGGGCGCGAGCGTCGAGCCGGCGCTCGCGTTTCGCAACGCCCTCGACCCGAGCTGAGCCGAGGCGAGCCGAGGCGCGGCCCGGAGCGGAGCGGCGCGGCTCGGCGGGCGGCGCGGCCGGGCTCAGCCGCCCGCCCGGAGCGGCGCGGCGGCCGGAGGGCACGGCCGAGCTCAGCCGCCCGCCCGGAGCGGCGCGGCGCGGCGGCAGGAGGGCACGGCCGGGCTCAACCGCCCGCGCGCAGCGACGCGAGCACCGCCAGCACGCGGCGATGGTCGTCGTTGGACGCGGGCAGGTCGAGCTTTCCGAAGATGCTCGACACGTGCTTCTCGACGGCCCCCGACGTGACGACGAGCTCGCGGGCGATCGCGGCGTTCGTGCGGCCCTCGGCCATCAGCGCGAGCACCTCGCGCTCGCGCGGCGTGAGGCTGCCCAGGCCCTCGTCACCGGCCTCCGCCCCGCGCGTGCGCATGAGCTCCGCGACGACCTCGCGATCGAGCGCCGTGCCGCCGCTCGCCACCCGCTCGATCGCCTCGACGAACGCCCGCACCTCGCCGACGCGCTCCTTCAGCAGGTAGCCGACGCCGCCGGTGCCCGACGCGAGCAGCTCCTGCGTGTAGACCGGCTCGACGTACTGCGACAGGATCAACACGCCGAGGCCGGGATGGCGCTCGCGCGCCTCGATCGCCGCGCGCACGCCGTCGTCGGTGAACGTGGGCGGCAGGCGCACGTCGACGATCGCGACGTCGGGCTTGTGCCCCGCGACGATCCGCAGCAGCCCCGGCGCGTCCTCGGCCTGCGCGACGACGTCGATGTCGCGCTCGCGCAGCAGCGCGACGATCCCCTCGCGCAGCAGCGCGTTGTCCTCGACGATCACGACGCGCATCCGAGCACCGATCCTCTCACGAGCCGCATGGAAGCTCCGCCCTGATCGTCGTCGGGCCGCCCGCGGGGCTCGTCACGCGCAGCGTCCCGTCGATCGCCTCGACGCGGCTCACCAGGCCCCTCAGGCCGCTGCCGGCGGGATCGGCCCCGCCGGGTCCGTCGTCGGAGACCTCGACCACCAGCCGCGACGCCTCGCGCGTCACGACCACGCGCGCGGCCGCTCCGCCCGCGTGCTTGGCGACGTTCGTCAGCGCCTCCGCGACGACGAAGTACGCGGCCGTCTCGACGACCGGCGGCGGGCGTCCCTCGTCGAACACGTCGACGGTCACCGCCATCGGGGCGCGCACGCCGAGCGCCTGCACCGCGGCGCTCAGGCCGCGATCGGTCAGCACGGGCGGGGCGATGCCGCGGGCGAGGTCGCGTAGCTCGCCGATCGCGGCACCGGCCTCCTCGCGGGCGCGGCGCACGAGCGCGGCGACCTCGGGGCGGTCGGCGAGCTGCTCCTCCGCGCGACCGACCAGCATGCTGAGCGAGACGAGCCGCGCCTGCGCCCCGTCGTGCAGGTCGCGCTCGATGCGCCGCAGCTCGGCCGCCTGCACGTCCAGCGCGCCCTGGCGCGTGCGCGTCAGGACGTCGACGCGCTCGGTGAGCTCCTGCTCGCGCGTCGGGTTGAGGCGGTCGCGGTAGACGACGAGCGCGTGCAGGCCAAGCGGGACGCTGAGCCCGAGCGCCGCCCAGAACGGCCAGAACGTGCCGCCGCCGGACATCGCCCACACGAGCGTCAGGTAGCCGACGATCAGCGCGGACGCCTCGGCGTGTACGCGGACGGCGCGCCCGCGGACGGCGGGCGCGCGCGCCGCGCGGCGGATCACGACGTGGATGCCGAGCGGCGCGGCGATCCCGAGCCAGACCCACGCCGGCCAGAAGTACCCGAGGCCGACGCCGACCCAGATGACGGCCATCAGCACGGCGACGAACGCGGTCACCGCGCCGTGCAGCGAGAACGCGATCTCGGGATCGAAGCGGCGGCGGCGCGGCGGCGCATCCGTCGGGCTGTCGGCGCTCGGCGACACGCCGGCATCATCGCCGTCGAGCAGGCGCACCGCGAGCCAGCTCTCGGCGCGGGCGCAGACGCGCAGCACGCCGACGGTCACGAACGCCGTCGGCAGCGCGAGCAGCACGCCGAGGAACGCCTTCGCCGTCGAATCGGCGTGCCACAGGCCGAAGTCGACGCGACCGTTGGGCAACGACCAGTACCAGGCGGGCAGCGTGACGAGCCCGGCGACGAGCACCACCATCCCGACCCCGATGCAGCCGAGCGTGAAGCCGAGCATCGAGTGCAGCACGAGCCAGACGAGGTCGCGGGCGCTCTGAGGGTCGCGCAGCGTCGCGCGCAGCCGCGCGCGCAGACCGTGGCCGCCCCCGCGGTACACGCCGTGCACCGGCCGGCCCAGCAGCCACGCGGCGTTGCGACGGTCGAGCTCGGCCGTCCATCGAAACGCCACCGCGCTGGCGATCATGATCGGCAGCCCGACGACGAACACGACGAGCGAGAGGGTAAGCGTGACCCCGGTGATCCAGACGGCGAGCGCGAGCGCGCTCGTGAGCGTGCCGACCGTGAGATAGGCGGTGTCGCGGGCGGCCTGCGCGAGCGTCGTGCGCAGCGATCGCGTCCAGGTGGTCTTCGGCGTCATGACAGGCACGATCCCACGGTCCGCGATCCGCGTCACGGGTGCCACGCACCGTCCGCCGCGCTGCCGGCCCCCGTCCGCGTCCTGCGGATATCCCCACGCCGCCGGGCGCGGCGGCCGCCCGCGGCGACGGCGCTCAGCTCAGTCGAAGACGTCGATCCAGGTCAGCACGTGGCCGCCCGCGCCGACGGTGATCGGCACCGCGCGCGTGCGCCGGCGGACGCTGGGATGGCTCGTCAGCGCCGTGCGGACGATGTCCGCGATGTCGCCGAGCGTCGCGCGCTGCGGGCGCTCGTCGGTGCGCAGGACGATCCCGGCCGAGACGAGATGCACCGACGTGTCGAACATCGAGGCCGGCTCGGGCTCGCGCAGCTCGACCTCGTAGCCGTGCTCGCGCAGGCCGCGCGCCATGCTCGCGGCGAGCTGCGTGTCGCCACCCGTGCTGTTGTCGACGACCAGATGCATCCTCTCCCATGGTGATGGCCTCGATAAGGCTGCGCCAAACGTCGGGTGCCGGTTGCGTTGCGCGAGCGCAGGCTCTCGCCCCACCCGCCGCGCCGTCCTACGGGTAGCGCGCGCGCAGGCCCATGACGTCGCCCTTGGCGAGCGTGCGGGCGGTCGTCGAGCCCGCGGCGATCGAGGGGTACATGGTCAGCGCGTTGCTCGAATCGGCGTGCCCGAGCCCGATGCTGTGACCCGACTCGTGCGTCGCGACGGACTCGTAGTCGTATGCGCCCGCCGCTCCGACGTTCGAGAAGCTGAAGTCCTCGTTGAAGCGCTGGTCGGTCTCCGTCGCGTTGCCGCTGGCATCCGTGAACAGCCACGTGCAGGCGAGCGCGCCGGCGCAGCCGACGTTGTCGAGGTTGCCCTTGTCGGTGATCGACTGCCCGTCGGGGACCGTGTGGATGCCAGCGCTGGTCGAGCCCAGGTAGTGCGAGGTGAGGTTCGTGATGTCGTTCAGGCCGCAGCTGTTGGAGGTCGTGTCCCAGTTCGTGTGGCCGTCGACGATCGAGGCGACCGTCGTGTCGTTGTAGTTGAAGCTGGAGCGGTTGATGCGGTAGTCGTAGTTGCGGCTGGCCCACGCGCCCATCCACAGCGTGTACTGCGCGTTCGTGCAGGCGTCGCCCGCGACGGCGGGCGCGGCGCCGGCCGAGCCGGCCGCCGGGGCGCCCGGCAGCAGCGGATCTCCGGCGAGCCCGACGCTGGCGAGCGAGGTCGCCGGTGCCGTCGGCGGCAGGACGGCGGCCCGCAGGGCGGCGCGGTGCGCGCGGAAGTCGGCCGCCCAACCGGGCTCGGACGGATCGCCGTACAGCGCCGAGACCTGCACGGTCGGCGTCTGCGTCTCCGTCGGCACGAGCGTGACGCCGCCGTCGGGGTCGCGGATCGGCGAGACGGTCTCGCTGACCTGCAGGCGCCCGGACCGGTCGCAGCGCGAGACGCGGTAGCCGCCGTCGGCGAGGTACTGCGTCAGCTCGGAGCCTCCGCCGGGGCGAGCGGCACGCGCGACGCGCGGCGCGCCCGGCTGTCCGACGCCGGCGCACGGGGAGGTCGCCGTCGCGGACGGCGCGGCCGTCACCGCGGACGGCGCGGTCGCCGCCGGGGGCAGCGCGATCGCCGCCGGGGACGGCGCGGCGGGCGACACGGCCGGCGCCGTGCGCGACGCGATCGGTGCCGGGGGCAGCGCGATCCCCGCCGGGGACGGCGCGGCGGGCGACACGGCCGGCGCCGTACGCGACGCGATCGGTGCCGCCGTCACCGCGGATCGCGACGCTGCGGCGACCGCCGGCGAGGATGCGACGGCCGCCACGACCGTGAGCCCGATGCCGAGCGCGGCGCCCAGCGCACGCGCCCGCAGGCACACGGACGGCGAACGGCACGAGCGAGGCATGCCATGGCTATCGGCCGCGGGCGCTCACGATGCAATCCGCTGGACGGATCGCGTAGCGCACGAGACGCGTCCAGGGACTCAGCCCGAGCATCCATCGGTCATCGGTGGATTCAGGCTCGGCGCGGCGCTACGCGCCGTGGCACTTCTTGAACTTCTTGCCCGACCCGCACCAGCAGGGGTCGTTGCGACCGACCTGCTCGTCGTCGGAGAGCACGCGCTGCTGGACCGGCGGCGGCTCCTCGTAGCCCTCTTCGAGCACCTCGCCGACGCCGACGCCCGCACCGGCCGCGGCGAGTGCGAGGGCGCTCGGCTGCTCCTGCCCGCCGCCCGAGTACGAGACCCGGCCCGGGCGCGTCGACGTCCCGCCCGGCTCATAGCGCTGCTCCGGTGCCTCGTCCTGCTCGGTCTCGACCTCGAGGTTGTAGATCATGCGCGTGAAGTCCACCCAGATCGACGACATGAAGTCCTCGAACAGCGTGAACGCCTCGTTCTTGTACGCGACGATCGGCTCGATCTGGGCGAACCCGCGGAGGTGGATGCCCTCGCGCAGGTAGTCCATGTCGTAGAGGTGCTCGCGCCAGCGCTGGTCGATGAACTGCAGCAGCACGAAGCGCTCGACCGCGCGCATGAGCTCCTCGCCGAGCTCCTCCTCGCGGGCGTCGTAGAGCGCGATCGCCCTGTCGTGCAGGCGGTGCACGAGCTCCTCGCGATCGGTGTGCTCCTCGGCGAGGTCGGCGGCGGAGAGCTCCGCCGGGAAGATGTCCTCGAGCGCGGTGAAGAGGCCCGGAAGGTCCCAGTCCTCGATGAAGTCCGACGGCGTGAACTCCGCGACGGTGCGCTCGAGGACGTTGCCGATCTCCTCGCGCGCGGCGGCGCTCATGTCCTTGCCCTCGAGGATCTCGTCGCGGTAGGTGTAGACGATCCGGCGCTGCTCGTTCATCACGTCGTCGTACTCGAGCACGCGCTTGCGCTGCAGGAAGTTCTGCTCCTCGACCTTCTTCTGCGCCTTCTCGATCTGCTTGGAGAGCATCCCCGCCTCGATCGGCTCCTCGCGGCCCTCCTCGTCGACGGTCCCGAGGCGGTCGAGGATCTTGTAGATCCGGTCGCCCGCGAAGAGGCGCACGAGGTCGTCCTCGGCGGAGAGGAAGAAGCGCGACTCGCCGGGGTCGCCCTGGCGGCCGGAGCGGCCACGCAGCTGGTTGTCGATGCGGCGCGACTCGTGACGCTCGGTGCCGACGATGTAGAGGCCGCCGGCGTCGAGCACCGTCTGCTTGTCCTCGGCGACGCGCGCCTCGATCTTCGGCAGGATCTCCTGGAAGTGCTCGTCGTAGTCCGGGTCGCCGGGCTTCAGGCCGAGCTTCACGAGCTCCACCTGCGTGAGGTGCTCGGGGTTGCCGCCGAGCTTGATGTCGACGCCGCGGCCGGCCATGTTCGTCGCGATCGTGACGGCTCCGGGCTGGCCGGCCTCGGCGACGATCTCGCCCTCGCGCTCGGCGTACTCGGGCTTGGCGTTCAGCACGGTGTGCTTGATGCCGTGCTTGTTGAGCGTCTCGGACAGCAGCTCGGAGACCTCGACCGAGACGGTGCCGACGAGGACCGGCTGGCCGGTCGCGTTGCGCTGGACGATCTCGCGGCTGACGGCGTCCCACTTGCCGGCCTTCGTCTTGTAGACCTGATCGTTGTTGTCCTTGCGGACCATGCTGCGGTTCGTCGGGATCTCGACGACGGACAGCTTGTAGATCTTCATGAACTCGGTCGCCTCGGTGAGGGCGGTGCCGGTCATGCCTCCGAGCTTGTCGTAGAGGCGGAAGTAGTTCTGCAGCGTGATCGTCGCGAGCGTCTGGCTCTCCTCCTGGACGAACACGCCCTCCTTCGCCTCGACGGCCTGGTGCAGCCCCTCCGACCAGCGGCGGCCCTCGAGGATGCGGCCCGTGAACTCGTCGATGATCTTCACCTCGCCGTCGATCACGGCGTAGTCGACGTCGCGCTTGTACAGCGACTCGGCCTTCAGGCACTGCTGCAGGTGGTTGACGAGCGGGCCGTTCTCCGCGCGGTACAGGTGCGAGATGCCGAGGAACTTCTCCGCCTTGGCGACGCCCTGCTCGGTGATCGCGACGGTCTTGTGCTTCTCCTCGAACTCGAAGTCGTAGTCGGCGCGGTAGTCCTTCTTCGCGCGCGGGTCCATGCCCTCGGGCTTCTCGCCGGGCACCATCCGCTTGGCGAGGCGGGCGAACTGCCCGTACATGTCGGCTGCGGCCTCGGGCTGGCCCGAGATGATCAGCGGGGTGCGCGCCTCGTCGATGAGGATGTTGTCGACCTCGTCGACGATCGCGAACGGATGGCCGCGCTGGACCTTCTCCTCGAGCGTCGTCGCCATGTTGTCGCGCAGGTAGTCGAAGCCGAACTCGGAGTTCGTGCCGTAGGTGATGTCGGCGGCGTAGGCGAGGTTCTTGTCCTCGTAGGACTGCATGTTCTGCAGGACGCCGACGTTCAGACCGAGCGCCCGGTAGACGGGCGACATCCAGTCGGCGTCGCGGCGGGCGAGGTAGTCGTTGACCGTCACGAGGTGCACGCCGGTGCCGGGCAGCGAGTTGAGCACGACCGGCAGCGTCGCGGTCAGCGTCTTGCCCTCGCCGGTGCGCATCTCGGCGATCGCCCCGGAGTGCAGGACCATGCCGCCGATCAGCTGGACGTCGAAGTGGCGCATCCCCATCTCGCGCTTGCCGGTCTCGCGGACGATCGCGAAGGTCTCCGGCAGGAGGTCGTCGAGGCTCGCGCCGTTGCGCGCCTGCTCGCGCAGGGCGTCCATCCGCTCGCGCAGCTCGTCGGAGCTCTCGAGCTCGAGCTCGGCCTCGAAGTCGCCGATGCGGGCGACCCGCTTCTCGAACTGCTTGAACTGCTTGGCTTCGCCCAGACGCAGGGCGCGGTCGAGGATCGCCATGACGCTCAGAGTACCAACGCGGCGGGCCTCGCCCGCCGCGCTGGAGGGTCCGGGATCACACGGCGGGCTGGGGCGGCGCGGCGCGCGCCTCGCGACGGTGGCGGCGCTTGTCGCGGTGGCGCTTGACCTGCCGCGCGAGCTCCAGCGAGCAGAGCTTGATCGCGTGGTGCTGGTCGTGCGACGCGCCGTCGGCGTGCAGCGTGACGCCCTTCAGGTACAGCGTCACGGACGCGACCTGCGACTCGGGGATGGAGGGATTGCGCTCCTCGTGCAGCTCGACCTCCATCCGCGCGAGGTCGGAGACCTGGGCGGCGACCTTGCGGAACTTGCGCTCCACGAGCTCGCGCAGCTCGTCGTTGACTGGGACGTTGCGGCCCTTGACCTCGATCTGCATCTCGGGGTCCTCTCTGTCGAACGGACGTGCGAGTCATAGATCGTACGCCTGCGAGACGACGTTCTCAACGGTACGAACGGCCAGAGCCGGCGCATCTCGACGTGCCCGGATGTCGCGTGCGATCGAGATCACAGCGTGCGCGCCCAGCTGATCGCGACGACGCGCTCGGCGCCCGCCGCGCGCAGGGCCCGCGCGCAGTCGGCGAGCGTCGCGCCGGTCGTGTGGACGTCGTCGACGAGCACCACGCTGCGCGGTGCCGGCCCGCGAGCGCGGAAGCCGAGCCGGCCGGCGACGCGACGCGTCGCGCCCGACGCGCCGAGTTGCTGCGAGCGTCCGCCGCCGCGCCGAAGCGCGGATTGCAGCGGCAGACCGGCTCGCCGGGCGACCGCGCGCGCGAGCAGCTCGGCGGGGTCGAAGCCGCGCACCCGCCGGCGGGCGGGGTGCGCCGGCACCGCGACGACCGTCGCCCCGGGCGCGAGCAGCTCGCGCGGAGCGTTGGCCGCGATCTGCGCGGCCATCACGTCCGCCAGCGGACGCGCGGCGGAGAACTTCAGCGCGTGCATAGCGTCGCGCGCCGTGCCCTCGTACGCGACGGCGCTCCACGCCGCTTGAAACGGCGCGTCGCGGGCGGGACACGGCGGGCCGCACGGCAGCGGCAGCGCGCAGCGCGCGCAGCAGGGTTGCGGCAGCCAGGGCAGCGCGCGGCGGCAGGCGCCGCAGAGCACGTCCGCCGCGCGCCGGCCCGGCTCGCGGCATGCAGCGCAGCGCGGCGGGACGGCAAGGGCGACGAGCTCGGCGAGCATGCGAGCGATCGTTGCGCGTCGCGTGTTACACGTGGCACGCGGATTGCGACAGATCTGCGCAGGCTCTCGCCGGGCGCAGGTGACCTGGCGGTCGTCGCGTCGGCGGCGACGCCGGGCCGACGGTCGCGACCGGCCGCGGGGGCGTCCCGGGTCGCGGCGCGCGGACACGCGATCCGTTGTGCGCCATCCTGGTTGGCGTGACGTCGAGCTTCCTCAGCATGGCCACCACCGAGCGGGTGGCGATCCTCGATGTCGATCCCGAACTCGCGCAGCGCCTGCGAGGGACCCGGCACGAGCGGGCGCGGCGGGTCAGCGTGGCGCGCGTGCTACACCGCGGCGCCGGCTTGTGGGATGCCAACCAGGACGCCGCGCATGGCCGCGACGGCTTGGGGCTCTTGGTGGTGGAGGGGGTGCTGGTGCGACGCGTGGGGCTCGAGGGTCGGTTCGGCGCGGAGCTGTTGAGTGTCGGGGACCTGCTGCAGCCGGCCGAGCATGACGGCGTGGAGGCGACGCTGCCGTTCGAGGCGACCTGGCGCGTGCTGTCGCCGTTGCGCTTCGCGGTCCTGGACCTTGACTGGATGGCGCGGATGGCGCCGTTTCCCGAGGTCGCGGCGGAGATCACCCGGCGGGTGATGATCCGGTCGCGGCGGCTCGCGTCGATGTTGGCGATCGCGCAGCATCACCGGCTGGAGGATCGCCTGCGGCTGTTCTTCTGGGAGCTCGCCGACCGCTATGGACGCGTCGGGTCCGACGGGGTGCGCCTCGAGCTGGCGCTCACGCACGAGTTGATCGGGCATCTCGTGGGTGCGCACCGTCCTTCGGTCTCGACGGCGCTGGCCCGTCTGGAGCACGGCGGCTACATCCGGCGTCGCGGACGCACCTGGCTGCTGCTGGGTGCGGCGCCCGGCCTGCGTGAGCTCATCGACGAGGACGCGCTTGGAGACAAGCCCCCGTCGACGTGACGGCGGCGTGCGTGCGTGGACCGTGGTCGGTGACGACCGGGCCGGCCGCGAGCTGGAGCCGGGTCACGTGGTCAGCTAGGCGAGGGCGATGCGCAGTGCCCGCAGTGCCCGCAGTGCCCGCAGTGCCCGCAGTGCCCGCAGTGCCCGCAGTGCCCGCCGTGCCCGCCGTGGCTGGCGGAGGGCGCTCAGCGCGTCGGCGGTCTCGTGGCGGCCGAGGACGAGCAGGACGAGCGAGAGCGCCGCGGAGGCCAGGCAGAGCGTGCACCAGGCGCCGACGACTGCCGGCTGGATGATGATCAGCGCGATGCTGGTGATGGCGCCGGCAGCCAGTACGACGCCGAGCACGAGCCGCCCACGTCGGGTGAGCACCAGCACGACCTCGGTGGCGTAGGCGATGACCCCGGCAGCCGCGTCGGGTACGGGGTGCGTGAGATCGAGCACCCGCTGGGTGCTGTGCGTTCCGAACAGCGGATCCCACCGGGAGCTCCCTTCCTTCCCCGGGGATCGCGCGGTCGAAAACATCTCGCCGCGGCGTCGTCGTGCCCGGATACCTCCCCCTGCAGTCGGCTCACCTCCAGTCGGTTCGCCCACAGACCGTCGACCCGGATGTCGCACCGCGCGCCGTCATCCGGCTTACCAAGCGGCGCTGACGCACCGGCACGACGGGCAGGCGAACAGGCGACGCCCGTGTGCCGCGCCGGACGGCGCGCCGCGGTGGCGTCTGATCTGAGCTTCGAGAGCGGAAGGACTGTGGATGACCAAGACGGTGGCGGATTTCATGCTTGAGCGGTTGTCGGCGTGGGGCGTGCGCCGCATCTATGGCTACCCGGGGGATGGCATCAACGGCTTGCTGGGCGCGCTGAACCGCGCCGGCGAGCGCTTTGAGTTCGTGCAGGCGCGCCACGAGGAGATGGCGGCTTTCATGGCGTGCGGGCACGCGAAGTTCAGTGGTGAGGTCGGGGTGTGCTTGGCGACGTCGGGGCCGGGGGCGGTGCACCTGCTCAACGGGCTGTATGACGCCAAGCTCGATCACCAGCCGGTGGTGGCGATCGTCGGCCAGCAGGCCCGGGCGGCGCTGGGCGGCAACTACCAGCAGGAGATCGACCTCACGAGCCTGTTCAAGGACGTCTGTCACGAATACGTGCATGTCGCGATGGACGCCGCGCAGATCCGGCATCTGATCGACCGGGCGATGCGGATCGCGGCTGCCGAGCGTACGCCGACCTGCGTGATCGTCCCCAACGATCTGCAGGAGGCCGACGCCGTCGAGGACCCGCCGCGCGCGCACGGCACGCTGCACTCGGGGATCGGAGATGGCTTTCGCCCGCCGCGCGTGATCCCGCAGGAAGCAGATCTGCGGCGCGCGGCGGAGATCCTCAACGCCGGCGAGCGCGTCGCGATCCTCGTCGGTCAGGGTGCGCTGCACGCCAGGCGCGAGGTCGCCGAGGTCGCCGAGCTGCTGGGCGCCGGCGCGGCCAAGGCGCTGCTCGGCAAGGCTGCGCTGCCCGACGATCTGCCGTGGGTGACCGGCTCGATCGGCCTGCTCGGGACCAAGCCGAGCTGGGACATGATGATGGGTTGCGACACGTTGCTGATGGTCGGATCGAGCTTTCCGTACTCGGAGTTCCTGCCCGAGGAGGGTCAGGCGCGCGGCGTGCAGATCGACCTCGACGGCCGCATGCTTGGGATCCGCTATCCGATGGAGGTCAACCTCGTCGGCGATAGCGCCCTGACGCTGCGCGCGCTGATCCCGCTGCTGGAGCGCAAGGTCGACCGGTCCTGGCAGGAGAAGATCGCCGGCGAGGTCGGCGAGTGGTGGAAGCTGATCGAGACGCGCGCGCACGACGGCGCGGACCCGATCAACCCGCAGCGCGTGTTCTGGGAGCTCTCCCGGCAGCTGCCGGATCGGGCGATCCTGACCTCGGATTCGGGGTCCTCGGCGAACTGGTTTGCGCGCGACGTGCACATCCGCGACGGGATGATGGCGTCGCTGTCGGGCACCCTGGCAACGATGGGGCCCGGGGTCCCGTATGCGATCGCGGCGAAGTTCGCGCATCCCGACCGGCCGGTGATCGCGCTGGTCGGTGATGGCGCGATGCAGATGAACGGCAACGGCGAGCTGGTCACGATCGCCAAGTACTGGCAGCGCTGGGGCGATCCGCGACTGATCGTGCTGGTGTTGCACAACAACGATCTCAACCAGGTCACGTGGGAGCAGCGCGCGATGGAGGGCGACCCCCGCTACGAGGCCTCCCAGCAGCTGCCCGACTTCCCCTACGCCCGTTACGCCGAGCTGATCGGCCTGACGGGGATCCGCGTCGACGACCCCGACCAGCTCGCCGATGCCTGGGAGCGCGCGTTCGCCGCCAGCCGGCCGGTGGTGCTGGAGGCGATCACCGACCCCGACGTACCGCCGCTGCCGCCGCACATCACGCTCGAGCAGGCCAAGGCGCTGACCTTCGCGCTGGCGCACGGCGACCCCAGCCGCGTCGAGATCATCAAGCAGGCCGCCAAGGGCATGCTCGAAGAGCTGCTCCCCGGTCGATGAACGCGACGCGTACAAGGACGCGGGCGGCGCAGACGCCGATCCAACGCCTCTCGGTCGCCGCCTACACCGTCCCGACCGACGCACCGGAGGCCGACGGCACGTTCGCCTGGGAGGCCACGACGATCGTCGTGGTGCATGTCGAGGCGGGCGGTGAGCGGGGCATCGGCTACACCTATGCCGACCTGGCGACCGCCAAGCTCATCCAGGAGCACCTGGCCGCGGTCGTGTGCGGCGGCGACGCGCTGGCGGTGCAGCGCGCGTGGTGGGCGATGACCCGCGCGGTACGCAACCTCGGGCGCCCCGGGATCAGCGCGATGGCCGTCAGCGCAGTCGACGTCGCCCTGTGGGACCTCAAGGCGCGATTGTTGGAGCTGCCGCTCGCGACGCTGCTGGGCGCGGTCCACGACGAGGTGCCGGTGTACGGCAGTGGCGGCTTCACCAGCTACAGCATCCAGCGCTTGCAGCAGCAGCTGGCGGGCTGGACGGAGGCGGGTATCCCGCGCGTGAAGATGAAGATCGGCAGCCACCCGCAGGACGACCTCGAACGGGTGACGGCGGCGCGCGAGGCGATCGGCGACGACGCGGCGCTGTTCGTAGACGCCAACGGCGCCTACGCGCGCAAGCAGGCGCTCGCCCAGGCCGAGCGGTTCTACGAGCGGGCGGCGGTGAGCTGGTTCGAGGAGCCGGTGTCCTCCGAGGACCTCGAAGGCCTGCGGCTGCTGCGCGACCGCGCGCCGGCCGGCATTGAGATCGCGGCCGGCGAGTACGGCTATGAGCCGGCCTACTTTCGCCGGATGCTCGCCGCCGGCGCGGTCGACGTGGCGCAGGCCGACGCCACTCGCTGCGGCGGCATCACCGGCCTGCTGGCCGTCGCCGCGCTCTGTCAGGCCCATCAGATCCCGTTGTCGGCACATTGCGCGCCGCAGCTGCACGCGCACGCGTGTTGCGCGATCGGGCCGCTGCGCCACCTGGAGTACTTCCACGACCATGTCCGCGTAGAGCGGCTGCTCTTCGACGGCGCCCTGACCGCCTCCGGCGGGGCGCTGAGGCCCGATCGCAGCCGTCCCGGCCTCGGCATCGAGCTCAAGTCCCACGACGCCGAGGAGTTCGCGGCATGAGACGCCGATCGATGCGGACGCGCCGGTCACGGCTGGCGCGAAACCTGCGCCGCGGCCGCGCTCAGCGGCTGCTGTCCGGCGCCACGGCGGCGGCGGCGCTGCCGCTCGGTGCCGAGATCTACGTCAACCACTACGGCGGGTCGTTCGGCAACAAGTGGATGTGGACGCCGGTCGTGCTCTCCCCGGCGCTGGGCGCCGCGGGGATCGCCGGGGTGCTCTCCGAGCGCGCGGCGCGTACCTGGCTGCCCGCGTGCTCGACGCTGTACGCGGCCAACGGCGCGCTGGGTGTTTACCTGCACCTGCGCGGGATCGCGCGCAAGCCCGGCGGGTTGCGCGAGGCCTCCTACAACCTGGTCATGGGTCCGCCGCTGCTGGCGCCCGGCTCGCTGACGATGGTCGGCGCGATCGGCCTGACCGCTGCCGTCATGCGCCGGGAGCGCTGACGCGGGTGCCCGGAAGCTTTCGCGACGCCGATCATCTGCCCAACCGCCGCGCTGACCGCCAACCGCCCGACCCCGCCGGTCTGCCGCGCCAGCGCCGCGGCATCACCCCGCAGCTGCATGGCCGCTACCCCGGCCACGACGTGCTCGCCGACGCCGGCTCGTGGGATGCAATCACCCGCGACGTGGTCCGCGCTCGCGTCGAGGACGTTCCGCCGCGGCGCTTCTTCACCGCGACCGAGTTTGCGTGCCTGTGCGCGTTCAGCGACATCGTGCTCGCCCAGGACGCCGAGCCGCGCATCCCGGTCATGAGCTTCGTCGACGCCAAGCTGCACGACGGACGATTGGACGGCTTTCAGCACGTCGACATGCCCGACGACCGCGATACCTGGCGCCAGGTGGCCGAAGGCCTCGACGACGAGGCCCGCCGGCGGGGCGCGTCGTCGTTCGCGCAGGCCGACGAGCCGAGCCGACGCGCGATCGTCGGCGCGTTCGCCGACGGCGTGCTGAGCGGCGGGATCTGGGATCGGCTACCGGCCGCCACCGCCTGGACGGTCGTGATGCGCTCGGTGCTGTCGGCCTTCTACGCGCACCCCTGGGCGTGGAACGAGATCGGCTTTGGCGGGCCCGCCTACCCGCACGGCTACATGCGCCTCGCCGCAGGCCCGTCGGGTGCCGAGCCCAGCGAGGCCGCCGAGGCGTTCGGCCTCGACCCCGTGCAGGACGTCCGGCGACGGAGGATGCCGTGAGGACCTCGATCAGGCGGCTGGCCAAGGGCGCCGTCGGCCCGGACGAGAACGACTCGCGCTTCCTGCTCGACATCCACACGCGCGGCCTGCCGGGACGCGCGACGATGGCCAGCCATCGCGACGACGACGAGGTCGACCTGGTGATCGTCGGCGCCGGTGCGGGCGGCAGCACGCTCGCGCAGCGCCTCGCCCGCCGCGGCTGGCGGATCGTGATGCTCGAGTCCGGGCCGTTCTGGGATCCCGACCGCGACTGGGTCTCCGACGAGGCCGGCAGCCACCGGCTCTACTGGACGGCCAAGCGGATGATCGGCGGCAGCGACCCGGTCGAGCTGGGCAAGAACAACTCCGGGCACGGCGTCGGCGGCTCGATGGTCCACTACGCCGGCTACGCCCCGCGCTTTCACCCCACCGACTTTCAGACCAAGTCCCTCGACGGCGTCGGCGCTGACTGGCCGATCACCTACCAGGAGCTCAAACCGCATTACGAACAGGTCGAGGCCGAGCTGCCGGTCGCGGGGCAGGACTGGCCGTGGGGTGACCCGCACCGCTACCCGCACGCCGCCCACCCGATCAGCGGCGGGGCCGATCGGGCCCGCGCCGGTGCCCAGGCGGCGGGGATCGAGATGCGCGTCGGGCCGGTCGCGATCCCGAATGGCGTGTTCGGCAACCGCCCGCACTGCATCTACCGCGGCTTCTGCCTGCAAGGCTGCAAGGTCAACGCCAAGGCGTCCCCGCTGATCACCCACCTGCCCGACGCCATCACCCACGGCGTCGAGGTCCGCGCCGACAGCCACGCCGTCCGCATCGAGATCGACGAGACCGGCCGCTGCACCGGCGTCGCCTACATGCTCGACGGTCGCGAGCGCTTTCAGCGCGCGGCGGCAGTCGCGGTCGCCGGCTACTCGATCGAGACGCCCAGACTGCTGCTCAATTCCAGGAGCGCGCGCTGGCCGCACGGGCTGGCCAACGGCAACGACCAAGTCGGGCGCTACATCATGGTCCAGGGCGCCCCGCAGGTCGCCGGGCGCTTCCCCGACCTGATGCGCCAGTACAAGGCGCCGCCGCCGGAGATCTGCTCCGAGCAGTTCTACGAGACCGACGCGGCGCGCGGATTCGCGCGTGGCTTCTCGATCCAGACAGTCGGGCCGCTGCCGATCGGCTGGGCCGAGCACGTCCTCGCCGACGGGCACTGGGGCCGCGCCCTGAGGGAGTACATGCGCGACTACAACCACTGGTTCACGCTCGGGGTGCTCAACGAGCTGCTCCCGCACCCCGATAACCGCGTCACCCTTGCTTCGGAGACCGACCGCCACGGTGTGCCGGTCGCCCGGATGGACTACAGCCAGTCCGACAACGACCGCGCCAACATCGCCTACGCCAAACGGGTGCTGGCCACGATCTGGGAGGTCGCCGGCGCCCAGGACACGCTCACCATCGAGCGCTACGCGCACCTCGTCGGCGGCTGCCGCATGGGCACCTCGCCCGAGGACAGCGTGATCGACGCAGACCACGGCGCCTGGGGCGTTCCGAACCTGTTCATCGCCGACGGCAGCGTGATGCCCACCCAGGGCTCCGCCAACCCGGCGCTGACGATCATGGCGCTCGCCTCCCGCCTCGCCCACCGCCTGCACACCAAGCGCGCAAGCCGGCCACGTGCGGGCACCCGCGACGAGGCGCATGCCTGACCTGCAGCCCCGCGTGGGTGGCCGTCAGCCACTTCGGCATCCAACCCGAGGAGCCCCCATGCCATATCCCGCCCAGCCCCAGGTCGTCGTCGTCACGGGCGCCTCCGGCGGCATCGGACGCGCGATCGCGCACGCCTTCGCCAAGCGCGGCGCCAACCTCGGGCTGCTCGCGCGCGGTCAGCCTGGGCTCGACAACGCCGCCGAGGAGGTCCGATCGCTCGGCGGCCAAGCGATCGTCATCCCCACCGACGTGACCGACCCCGAGCAGGTCGAAGCCGCCGCCGATGCGGTCGAGGCACGCTTCGGGGCGATCGACGTGTGGGTCAACGACGCCATGGCCACCGTCTTCGCCCGCGTCCTGGACACCGACCCGCAGGAGTTCAAGCGCGCCACCGAGGTCACCTACCTCGGCACCGTCTACGGCACCATGACCGCGCTGCGACGGATGACCGCCCGCGACCGAGGCATGATCGTGCAGGTCGGCTCGGCATTGGCCTATCGAGCCATCCCGCTGCAGGCCGCCTACTGCGGCGCGAAGTTCGCGATCCGCGGCTTCACCGACTCGATCCGCACCGAGCTGCTGGCCGACCACAGCAACGTGCGGCTGACGATGGTCCAGCTTCCCGGCGTCAACAGCACCCAGTTCAACTGGTGTCGCTCCAAGCTCCGGCGCCACCCGATGCCCGTCCCACCGATCTATCAGCCCGAGATCCCCGCCGAAGCGGTCTACTGGGCCGCCCAGCACCACCGCCGCGAGCTCTGGGTCGGCTACCCCACCGTGCAGGCCATCCTCGGCAACAAGCTCGCCCCGTGGCTCGCCGACCGCTACCTCGCCAGGACCGCCATCAGCGGACAACAGGTGCCCGACATGCCCGTCCCGGCCGATCGCCTCGACAACCTGTTCGAGCCGCTCCCCGAGCTGGCCGCCACGCACGGCATCTTCAACGACCAGGCCAAGACCCGCAGCCCGCAGCTGTGGGCTGCCACGCATCGGCCAGCCGTCGCCGGCGCGTTCGGCGCCATCACCGCGGCGGCGGCGATCGTCGCGCGTTCGCGGCGATGACCGCCGCCGAGGATCGGCTGCCCGCGCCGCACGTGCTCCGTGAGTACGCGCTGCTAGCCGACGGCGAGCGCGGCGTCATCGTCGGCCCGCGCGGCGAGCTCGTGTGGATGTGCTTCCCCCGCTGGGACTCCGACGCCATCTTCTCCGCGCTGCTGGGCGGCCCCGGCGTCTACGCCATCACCCCCCAGGCGCGCTGCGTGTGGGGCGGCTACTACGACCCCGGCAGCCTGATCTGGAACAGCCGCTGGATCGGGGGCGACACGATCATCGAGTGCCGCGAAGCGCTCGCCCTGCCCAGCCAGCCCGACCGCGCCATGATCCTGCGCCGGGTCATCGCCCGCCACGGCACCGCGCGCCTGCACGTGACGCTGGACCCGCGCGCCGGATACGGCCACCACACCCTCACCCACCTCGCCCGCGCCGATGACGGAGCCTGGACCGGCCGCTGCGGCGACAGCCACCTCCGCTGGACCGGCGCGCCCGACGCCACCCCCGCCGAGCGGCGCTCAGACCCGGCGCTGACCCGGACGCTCGAGCTGCCCGAGGGCGCCCACCACGACTTCGTGCTGCAGCTCACCACCGCCGAGCCCGACGACGCGCCGCCCGACCCGGACCGCGCGTGGCAGGGCACCGAAGCCGCCTGGCGCGAGCGCGTGCCGCACCTCGAGGCCACGATCGCCCAGCGTGACGCGCGACACGCCTACGCCGTCCTCTCGGGGCTGACCAGCGACGGCGGCGGGATGGTCGCCGCGGCCACCACGTCGCTGCCCGAACGCGCCCGCCAAGGCCGCAACTACGACTACCGCTACGTCTGGGTCCGCGACCAGTGCTACACCGGCCAAGCCGTCGCCGCCGCCGGTCCCCATTCGCTCATGGACGACGCCGTCCACTTCGTCGGCGAGCGCCTCCTCGCCGACGGCCCGCAGCTCAAACCCGCCTACACCATCACGGGCGGCCCCGTTGCAGACCAGCGTCGGCTCGACCTGCCCGGCTACCCCGGCGCCACCGCCATTGCCGGCAACTGGGTCAACCGGCAGTTTCAGCTCGACGCCTTCGGCGAAGCCCTGCTGCTGTTCGCCGCCGCCGCCCGCCACGACCACCTCGAGCCCGACGCCTGGCGCGCCGCCGCAACCGCCGCCGACGCGATCGAGCAGCGCTGGCAGGAACCCGACGCCGGCATCTGGGAGATCGACCCCGACCACTGGACCCACAGCCGCCTCATCTGCGTCGCCGGCCTGCGCCAGATCAGCCGACACGGCGCCCGGGGCGAGCAGACCGCCCGCTGGCTCTCCCTCGCTGACACCATCGCCGCCGACACGGCCACCCACGCCCTGCACGGCTCTGGACGCTGGCAACGATCGCCCACCGACCCACGCCCCGACGCCGCCCTGCTCCTCCCGGCCATCCGCGGCGCGGTCCCCGCCGCCGACCCCCGCACGCTCGCCACGCTGCAGGCGATCGGCGCCGAGCTCGCCGACGACGGCTACTGCTACCGCTACCAGCCCGACGAACGACCACTCGGCCGGTCCGAAGGCGCCTTCCTGCTCTGCGGCCTGTGGATGGCGCTCGCCCACCACCAGCAAGGCGATGCGCTCGCCGCCGCACACTGGTTTGAGCGCAACCGCGCCGCGTGCGGGCCACCGGGCCTGCTGTCCGAGGAGTTCGACGTCACCCAACGCCAGCTCCGCGGCAACCTCCCCCAAGCCTTCGTCCACGCCCTCCTGCTCGAATGCGCCAGCACACTTCGGAGCTGACGCGCCCGCAGCACGCGGCTCGGGCGCGGCTCGGCCGCCGGCGCGCGGTGCCACAATCGGCCCCATCGCGCCGCTCGCCACCTCTCCCGACGCGTCGTGGAGCTTCGTGCCCGGCGCGTTGCTGCTCGTCGCGATCCTCACCTACGTCTACGTGCGCCGCTGGCGCGAGGTGCGCGGCGAGGTCGTCCGCCTCGCGAGCTTCCTGAGCGGGATGGCGCTGATCCTCGTGGCGCTGATCTCGCCCGTCGACCGTCTCGCCGACCAGCTCTTCTTCGTGCACATGATCCAGCACCTGCTGCTGCTCGACCTCGCGCCGATCCTCGTCCTGCTGGGCCTCACGAAGGTCATCCTGCGCCCGGTGACGCGCCGCCTGATGCGCTTCGAGCGCGCCGCGGGTCCGCTCGCGCACCCGGCCTTCGCGATCGGCTTCTACGTCGCGATGATGTGGCTCTGGCACATCCCCGCGCTGTATGACTTCGCGCTCGAGCACTCCGTCGTGCACGTGCTAGAGCACATCGCGTTCACGCTCGCGGGCGGGCTGTACTGGTGGCATCTGCTGTCGCCGATCCGCTCGCGCCATCGCCTCGGCGGGATGGGGCCGGTGATGTACATGGTCTGCACGAAGCTGCTCGTCGGCCTGCTCGGCATCGGCCTCGCGTTCGCGCCGCACGCGATCTACGCCTTCTACGAGCGCCAGCCCGGCTACTGGGGCATCTCGCCGGGGACCGACCAGGCGATCGGCGGGCTCATCATGGCGACCGAGCAGTCGATCGTGATGGGCACCGCGCTCGTGTTCCTGTTCGTGCGCGCGCTCGCCGAGAGCGATCGCGCGAACGAGCGCGAGGAGCGCTACGAGGACGCGGCAGACGCCGGCGCGCCGGCGCGTCAGATGCCGTAGAGGAAGCCGAGGCCGACGTCGTCGAGGAGCTTCTGCGCCTCGATGTTCAGGCGCGTGAGCTCGCCCGTGAGGATCAGGATGCCCATCACGACGAGGACCGCGCCGCCGATCGCGACGATCACGGAGTAGTGGCGCTTGACGAACCCGAACAGCGTCGTCATGCGGTTGAACGCGACCGTGGTGAGCAGGAACGGGATCGCCAGCCCCGCCGAGTACCACGCGAGCAGGAACGCCCCGTGGCCGGTGGACTGCGACAGCGCCGCCGCGCTCAGGATCGCTCCGAGCGTCGGCCCGACGCACGGCGTCCAGGCGATCGCGAAGGCCGCGCCCGCGACGACCGGCCCGCCGCGCCCCGCGCGCTCCATCAGCGCGTCGACGCGCCACTCGCGGTTCAGGCGGACGATGAACGGCGTCGCGAGGAAGAACAGGCCCAGGACGATGATGACCGCGCCCGAGATGTGCTCGAGCAGCGGGCGATGCTGGTTGAGCGTCGAGCCGAGCGCGGTCGCCCCGAGCCCGAGCACGATGAAGATCGAGGAGAAGCTCGCGATGAACAGCAGGCTCGGGCCGAGCACCCGGCGCAGCGGCGCGCGCTCGAGGTCCTTCGGCATCACGCCGGTCACCGCGGACAGGTAGCCGGGCACGAGCGGCAGGACGCACGGGCTGAGGAACGACACGAAGCCGGCGGCGAGTGCGGCGAGGACGCCGACGCCCGAGGCCGGATCGCCGCTCACTGCAGGCCCAGCGCGTAGTGGCGGATGTCCGCCTCGAGTGCCGCGTCGTGACCGACGTAGGTCCCCAGGCGGGTGTAGACGAGCTTGCCGTCGGGGGCGATGAAGAACGTCGACGGCGAGATGCGCCCGCCGCCGAGCGAGCGCGCGGCGTCGCCCTTCGGGTCGGAGATGCTCGCGAACCCGGGCGGGATCTCGCGCATGAACCGCTCCGCGTCGTCGCGGGCGTCCTCGAAGTCGATGCCGACGAACGCGACCCTGCCGGCGTTCGCGACGACGGCATCGGAGAACAGCGGGAACTCGGCGCGGCACGGACCGCACCACGACGCCCACGAGTTCACGACGACCGGGTGCCCGCGCAGCTTCGCGAGGCGCTGCTTCAGCGCGTCCGCGCCCTCGCCGGCGAGCGTGTCGGCGTCGACGGCGTTGACGCGCAGCGCGGCCGGGGCCTGCGCGAGCCGGCGCGCGGCGGCCGCCTTCTGCGCCGGCGTGCTGTGCGCCTTGGCTGCGAGGTCGGCTGTGCTCGCGCCCGCGCCGCAGGCGCTCAGCACGGCGGCGGCGAGCAGCGGCGCCGCGGCGGCGGCGGGCAGGCGAAGGGCGCGGGCTTGCACGCCCAGCAGGATGCCCGATCGGCGAGCGCGGGGAGTCGCTTGTGCGCTCGCGCCACATGCGGACGCCAGCGGCGAGGCGCCGGACCGCCGTGACGCCTCGCCGCGCCCGCGCGAGCGGCGGGCGGGCGCTCAGCCTTCGAGCACGGTGCCGTCGGCGATCGTGAGCCGGCCGGCGCCGTCGTGCTCGACCCGCGCGCTGCCGCGCACGACCACGCCGGCGCCGAATGCGACGTCGCCGCGCACCGTGAGGCGCTCGCAGTCCACGAGCGACGGGGCACCCGCTCCGAAGCGCGCGTCGAAGTCGGCCACGAGCTTGTAGTGGCGCGGGTCGAGGTCGACGAGCGGTGCACCGTCGCGCCCGGCCGCGACGACGATGCGGCCGTCGTCGTGCAGCTCGTAGGCGTCCGAGCGCAGCGCGAGCAGGTCGTTCGTCGTCTTGACGGGCGCGAAGCGCTCGCGCCCGACGCGGATCGCACGCGCCCCGTCGAAGACGTCGATCGCCGCGCCCATCGCCGTCTCGAGCTGCAGCACGGGCGTGGAGCTCGCGTCGGCCGGATCGACGGTCTTGCGGTTGACGATCATCGGCAGGCCGAGCACCCCGCCGCGCCGCTCGAGCACCGCGGCGAGCGCCGGCAGGTCGATCCACAGCGTGTTCGTGTTGAAGTAGCGGTGGCGCGCGGTGTCCTGGAAGCTCGCGAGATCGGCCTCCGGCGTCTGCGCGATCTCGCGCAGGACGAGCCCGCCGTCCGGACGCCGCGCGAGGTGGCCGCCCTTGCGATCGGCCGCCGTGCGATCGGCGACCTCCATCAGGAACGGGACCCGCTCGCGCGCGAGCCAGGCCAGGATCCGCGGCTCCATGACCGCGCCGAGGTTGTCGATGTTCGCGACGAACGCGTGGCGGTAGCCGGCGTCCAGCAGCGCGTCGAGCATGCCCGAGCTCAGCAGCGACGGGTAGAGGTCGCCGTGGCCCGGCGGCGCCCATTCGAGCGCGGGATCCGCCGGCCACGCGACGGGGCCGAGGTCGGCGGCGTCCAGCTTGGGCACCTTGCTCTGGACGAAGTCGGCCTGGATGCCGTCCATCGGCAGGTCCGGGTAGGCGTCGAGCGCCTCCAGCGAGGCGTCGCGCGTCGCGAAGCTGTTCATCAGCACGAGCGGCAGGCAGGCACCCGTGCGGCGGCGCAGGTGCAGGATCTGGCGCACGACGACGTCGAGGAACGTGAGGCCGTCCTTGACCTCGAGCAGCGACTTCGGGCCGCTCATCCCCATGCTCGTCCCGAGCCCCCCGTTGAGCTTGATCACGACCGTCCGCTCGAGGGCGACGCGCGCGCCCTCCTCGTCCTCGGGCAGGTCGTCGGCGTCGGGCAGCTCGTCGACCGGCGCGATCTCGGACTCCGCCAGCACCCCCGCCTCGCCCGCCCGCAGGCGCTCGAAGTAGTGCGCGAACGTGGCGACGGCGACCTCGGCGACGCCGTCGTCGCGCATCTTGCGCAGGCTTGCCCGAAGCTGGGGATCGGTCACCGCGCGGACCCTATCCGGGCGCGTTCGCGCTGCGCGGCGCGGCCCGGGCGTCCGGATCAGCGCAGGTCCTCCGTGGCGCACGGTACGCCGGCGTGCTCGACGATCTCGGGATCGCCCGTGAGGAGCGCGACGCCGTGCGCGGCCGCCGTGGCCACCGCGAAGCAGTCCCCGAGCGCCATCGGGATCGTCGCCTTCAGTCTGGCTGCCTCGATCGTCCGACCGGTCCCCGGCACGTCGCATGCGAGCACGGCCCGCAGCCGTGCGATCGGCGAACAGCTTCCTCGCCATTCCCTTACCGGCGAAAAGCCCGGCGAGACCGCTCGTATCGCGGTGGGCCGTGAGCACGACCACGTCGTCGCGTAGCTCGAAGTCCACCTCCGAGCCCGGATGCAGGCGGCCCGATCGCGAAGCTCCTCGGGGATCACGATCTGACCCTTGGCGCCGACGCGGGAAGTCATGGCACGCTCACGCGCGCCAGCTCGTGAGGTACTCGCGTTGCGCCGCCGTCAGCTCGTCGATCTCGATCCCCAGCGAGGCGAGCTTCAGGCGGGCGACCGCGCGGTCGATCTCACCCGGGACCGGCAGCACGCGGGGCTCCAGCGACGCGCCGTGACGGGCCAGGTGCTCGACGCACAGCGCCTGGTTGGCGAACGACATGTCCATGACGGCCGCCGGGTGCCCCTCGGCCGCGGCGAGGTTCACGACGCGACCCTGCGCCAGCAGGTTCAGGCGGGTGGGCGGGATCGAATTGGCGAGCTCGAACTGCTCGACGAGCGGCAGCACCTGGCTGCGCGAGAGCGCCAGCTTGGCCAGCTGGTCGACCGCGATCTCGACGTCGAAGTGCCCCGCGTTCGCGAGCATCGCCCCGTCCTTCATGCGCGCGAAGTGCTCGCCCACGAGCACGTCGCGCGCGCCCGTGACCGTGATGAACACGTCTCCGCGTGGCGCCGCGTCCAGCGCCGGCATGACCTCGCAGCCGTCCATGCGGGCCTCCAGGGCGCGCATCGGGTCGACCTCGCAGACGATCACCGACGCGCCCGCGCCGTGCGCCCGCAGCGCGACGCCCTTCCCCGTCCAGCCGTAGCCGAGCACGACGACGGTGCGCCCCGCCAGCAGCAGGTTCGTCGCGCGCAGGATCCCGTCGAGCGTCGACTGGCCGGTGCCGTAGCGGTCGTTGAACGTGCGCTCCGTCAGCGCCTCGTTGACCGCGAGCACCGGGCAGCACAGCCTTCCCTCGTGCTCCAGCGCGCGCAGGCGCACGAGCCCGGTCGTCGTCTCCTCGGTGCCGCCGATCAGCCCCGAGCGCCAGGCGCCGTCGCCGGCATGCAGCACGCTCAGCAGGTCGGCCCCGTCGTCCAGCGTGATCTGCGGCCCGCGCGCGGCGGCCGCGATGACGTGCGCGCCGTAGGCATCCTCGCTCTCGCCGCGGATCGCGTGGACCGCGACCCCGTGGCCCACGAGCGCGGCGGCGACGTCGTCCTGCGTCGTCAGCGGGTTCGAGGCGCAGAGCTCGACCGACGCCCCGCCCGCGATCAGCGTGCGGACGAGGTTCGCCGTCTCGGAGGTGACGTGCAGGCACGCGGCGATCCGCAGCCCCTCGAGCGGGCGCTCGCGCTCGAAGCGCGCCCGCACGGAGCGCAGCACGGCCATCTGGCCGTCCGCCCACGCGATGCGGACCTGCCCGGCCTGCGCCAGCGACAGGTCCGCGACGTCGTGGTCGGTCACGGAAGCCAACGCTCACCGGCCTCCGCGACCATCGATCCGCTACGCGCTAGTAGCGGTACGTGTCCGGCTTGTACGGGCCCTCGACCGGCTTGCCGATGTACTCGGCCTGCTCGGACGTGAGCGTCGTGAGCTTCGCGCCGAGCGCGCCGAGGTGCAGGCGCGCGACCTTCTCGTCGAGCTCCTTGGACAGCACGTAGACCTGCTTGTCGTAGGCCGCCGTGTTCGTGAACAGCTCGATCTGGGCGAGCGTCTGGTTCGTGAACGAGTTCGACATCACGAAGCTCGGGTGCCCGGTCGCGTTGCCGAGGTTCAGCAGGCGGCCCTCGGACAGCACGATCACCGCGTGGCCGTCGGGGAAGACCCACTTGTCGACCTGCGGCTTGATGTTGACGCGCTCGATGCCGGGCGTCTGCTCGAGGCCGGCCATGTCGATCTCGTTGTCGAAGTGGCCGATGTTGCCGACGATCGCCTGGTGCTTCATCCGCGCCATGTGATCGGCGGTGATGATGTCCTTGTTGCCGGTCGTCGTGATGAAGAGGTCGGCCGTCTCGACGACGTCCTCGACGGTCTTCACGTCGTAGCCCTCCATGCAGGCCTGCAGCGCGCAGATCGGGTCGATCTCGGTGACGACGACGCGGCAGCCCTGCGCCGACAGCGAGGCGGCGGAGCCCTTGCCGACGTCCCCGTAGCCGCAGACGACGCCGACCTTGCCGGCGAGCATGACGTCCGTGCCGCGGAAGATGCCGTCGACGAGCGAGTGGCGGCAGCCGTAGAGGTTGTCGAACTTCGACTTCGTGACCGAGTCGTTGACGTTGATCGCCGGGAACAGCAGCTCGCCGGTGCGGGCCATCTGGTAGAGGCGGCCGACGCCGGTCGTCGTCTCCTCGGAGACGCCGATGATCCCGTCGGCGATCGTGCTCCAGCGTTGCGCGTCCTCCTCGAGCGACGCGTTCAGCAGCGTGAGGAAGTGGACGAACTCCTCGGACTCGCCGGTCGCGGGGTCCGGCGCGGCGCCGGCCAGCTCGTACTCGCGACCCTTGTGGACGAGCATCGTCGCGTCGCCGCCGTCGTCGAGGATCAGGTTCGGGCCACCGTCCGGCCAGACGAGCGCGCGCTCGGTGCACCACCAGTACTCCTCCAGCGTCTCGCCCTTCCAGGCGAAGACCGGCACGCCCTTGGGATCGGAGGCCGTGCCGTCCTTGCCGACGACGACCGCGGCGGCGGCGTGGTCCTGCGTCGAGAAGATGTTGCACGAGCACCAGCGGACGTCGGCGCCGAGCGCGGTCAGCGTCTCGATCAGGACGGCGGTCTGGATCGTCATGTGCAGCGA
>DATAZX010000074.1:0-46827 GCA_036271815.1 Solirubrobacteraceae bacterium | reverse complement strand
TAGGCCATCGAATAGGCCACCGAGCCACTCCTGGGTCCGCGGCGGCCGCGAGTGGACGACCGCAAACCCCTTCATTTCCAGCGCTTCCTCGTCATGGGCGCGGCGGGTTTCGAACCTGCGACCTCTCGCGTGTGAAGCGTGTGCGGCGTAGCGCTCCGTAGGAACCCCTCGGTACGTGACAAGCGGTCGCGTGTGCGCTACCGGAGAGCGTGGCGGGTCAGCGGACGCGCCCGTCGACGACCGGCCCGTCCCCGAAGTCCCACTGCATCCACACCCCCGGCTCGACGCCCAAGACCGTGTCCGCCGGCCGTGCTGGGCGCGCCAACGTCGCGTGACGTCGGCGATCGTCCGGCCCGCTCCGGGTCATCTCTGGTCGGCTAGCCGAATGAGGGGATGGTCGGGGTCGATGCGCAGCACGTTGAACGCCGACTCGAACTCCTTGGGCAAGTCGTTGTCGACGACGATGAGTTGGAAGTCGGCGGCGAGCGCACCGGGATTGTTGCGGCTGTCCTGCAGCGTGCGCAGGTAGGTGTAGATGTGCTCGGCGCGCACTAGGTCCCGCCCTTCGGAGCCTGAGTCTTTGCGGATGCTGTCGAGCATGAGGAAGCTCGGGGCCAGAATCTCGCGGTCGCGCAGCGCGGTGACGAGGTTGGCCAAGTAGTAGGCGACGTTGGTGGTCGTCTTCATGCCGCCGGAGGACAGCGCCTTGAGACTCACGCCGTTGACGCGCGGAAGGTAGGTGGTGCGATCCACCTCGGCCTTCCCCAACCACGGCAACGTGAAACGGTGCAGGATCGTGTCGAACTCGTCTGAGAGCTCTTCGACGCGCTCTCTCATCGGCGCGCGCTGCTCTCGAAGCTGGTCTTCGCGTTCATGCAGTTCGTCGATGCGCGGTCCCAGGGTGGCGATCTCGGCGCTTTCCTGTTCCACAGCGGCCGCGACGGGGCGGGCCTGGATCAGCACGTTCTGTTCGCCTCTGAGGGATCCGAGCCGCTCGATGATGCGCTGCGCGGTTTCGGTGTGCGGCTCGACCGCCACCTGGATCGCGCGTCGCAGCTCGGCGCGCTTAGCGTTGAGCTCGCCGCGCAGCCGGCCTGCTTGGTCAGAGACGACGTCGCGCACCGCCGCAAGACGCGATTCGAGGGCGCGGGTTTCCGCGAGTTGGGCAGCGAGCTGGGCGGTCAAGCCGCCGAGCTGTTCAGGGTCGGGGGGAGGGTCCGCTTGCAGGCAGACGACACAATGCCCTGGGGTTCGCCGGTTCAGCGGCTGGTCGCAGCGCGGGCAGGTCACGAACGGCATCGCGTCGAGGATCGACTGGGCGTCGGCGCCCTCACGCACCACCTGCAGGTCGCGGTCGAGCTGGTTGGCGGCGCGTCCCACTCCCGCAAGCTCCTGCATGACGTCGCCCAGCTCGGCTTCGGCGGAGGCGAGGAAGCGTTCGGCCGCGGCGATCTGGCCTGGCAGTCCGGCGACGGACGCGGCGGCCTTCTCGGCGTCCTCGCGTGCGCGTTGCAACTGCGCCTCGAGGGCTGTCTGCTCCTCGGTGATGTGCGCGAGGCGGATGTCGATCGCCGCCATGGACTCGGCAAGGTTCTTGTCGTCGACGAAGGAGCGGACCTCCTCGACGCGCGTGGTTCGCCCCTCAACGTCTGCCTGGAGCTGGAGCCGTTCGGCTTCGAGGTCTGCGATTTGCGCGTCGATGATCCCGTACAGCAGCTCGAAGGTGCTGGCCCGCTTGATGTTGCGGAACGCGTCGCGGTCATAGACGGTGGAGCGGTCCATCTCGTCCTGCTCCAGGTCGCAGTAGGCGAAGACATCCTCGAACGAGATCCTCGTTGTCCGGTTGGACTTGCGCTTGCGCGACGCCCCAACGCGCACCACGGGGATCCCAAGCCGCTGAAGCAGCCAGTCGCCCAGCAGCGGCAGGGTCTTGTGATTGGGGCTCAGGGAGAACGTCCGCACTGGCTCATCGCCCTCGGAGACGTCGACGGTGGTCTGCGAGAAGCGGCGGGTGAGCTGCATCGGCGCGCCGTGGATCTCCACGTCGAGGGTGACGGCGGCGGCGGCCTGCCTGACCTCCTTGACCAGCGGCACGTCCAATCCGAGCCCCGACCGGATCAGGTTGAGCAACTGGGTCTTGCCGCCGCCGCTGGCGCCCACGATCACCGTCACCCCGTTCGGGAACTCCCAGGAGTGATGAGCATCCGGCGGGTCCAGGCGGACACTTCGTAGCCGCAGTTCGCTGCCCATCAGGCGCTCTCCGCCGGCAACGCCGAGGTGAGGCGCTTCCGTGCGAGCCCCGGATCCGCACGGAACTCGCCGGCGAGCAGTTCGACGCGTGCTCGCTGCGACGGCGCCATCGCCGCGGCGAGCTGATCGGCCGTGCCGACACCGGCAGGAGTGAGCGCCAGGGTGAGACCGCGACGCTGCACCAGGCCGCGTCCGAGCAGCCGCCGCAGCATGGGCACGACGACCCCGCTGGCGACCGACCGCTTCCAGCCGAGCAGCGCTTCCTCCGAGGAGTCGGTTTCGGTCACACGCGGGAGCACGTCGGACGGCCACGGCGGGTCGGCGAAGCTCGCGAAACGCTGCAGCACCGAGGGGTGCTGCAGCAGGAAGTCGACCGCCAGGACACCGTCGACGTCACTGACCTGCGGCTCGCGGGTGCCGCAGGCGAGCACGACCATCAACCGGCCCTCACGAGCCCGTGTCCGCAGCTCGCGCATCAGGTCGCCAGCGGGTCGGGGCGGGGTGCGAACCAGACCGAGCAGTCGTCGGTCAACTGGTAGGCGGCGCCGCTCAACAACGCCGGATCTGCGTCATCAGGCGGCGTGCCGGCCGGCAGTGCGTCCCGGTCATTGAGACGTTCGATCAACTTGTCGTGCATGAACCGACCGTACGGATCCCGGCCTGAGTCCAGCGCGGCGGATTCGGCCGCGTTCGCCTGATCCTGAACCCACTCGTTGAGGCTTGCCAGTTCCTGCTGTCGGTGTGGGATGTCACGGAACTGCGCCACGTGCGAGAACCAAAAGCGCCGGCGTCGTTGCGCGGTCTCGACCGTCGACGGGCCGAGGCCGCCCGTGACCAGCTTGCGGGTCATCGTCGTCTCCTCGCCGGCGCCGATCGCGGAAGCGCTCAGGCTCGGCGTCCTCGCGATCGCAGCGGCGCGAAGCGCCTCAGCGAGATCATGATCGGTGACCCGCCGGGCGGCTAGCACCGCCTCCGCTGCAAGCGCGGGGCGGTCTGCAGGCGCCGCCACCAGCACCGCCGATTCGACCTCTACCTCCAGGCGCTCGGCACTGGCGTCCGCGATCAGATCACGTGCGATCGAGATCGCGACCGACGGTGACAAGGTGATCCCGAGCGCGTCCAGAGCACCCATCGCGTACCGGGTCGCGAACGTGCTCTCGATGTCGCGTCGATTCGGCATCGGCGGCGGGATCGTCAGGCGCGCGACGAACGCGTCGACCTCCCTGCGCGTCACCGACAGCCTCTGCGCGAGATCGTCCCTGAGCGGGCTGTCGATGGTCGCGTCCTCCGAAAACAGCCCACCGACCCGGTGGGCCCGGTTGCTCTCGAAGCAGCAGTCGATCTGAGCGTTGGCGCGCTGGAAGGTGTCGAGCAGGTGACCGAGCTTGCCGTCGGCGCCCGCCAGTGACGGGACCGACCAGGCGGCGAGGTGGTCTTCGCGGTGCTTGACGCTGACCGCCTGCATGCGGCCGTCGTCGACGAGCACCAGGTAGTCCTCGTGGTGCTCGCAGATCACCACGCACGCCTGTCTCTCGGCGATGGCGGCCAGCAGCCGCGCGCCGACGCAGCAGTACTGGAACCGGTACCGGCCCGCCGTGGTCGCGCCGGCGTCCTCCAGCGCCGGACCGCTCAACGGTTGCTGCTGCATGCCGGCATCGTGCCGAAACTCACGAAAGCACGCTTTCTGGGATCACCGGGATCCGCGTCTGCGAGCCGCCTGCGCCACGCACGGGGACCGGCTGCTCGGAGCGTTTCCATACGGCTTCGCGCGCGCGAGAAGGTGGGTGGCGGTCGCGGTCCGGGTGCACTGTGGTCGTGCTCGCCATCCGGATTTCTCGCCCGCCGGATCGCAGCCCGGTGCTGTCGAGCGCCGAGGGCCGAGCGGGTACTTGGGTGCTCCTCGGAGAGCTGGATCGGGACCGCCGTGAAGCGTCGGATGGCGGGTCCCGCAGGTGGATCGGGTGCTTCAACGGCCCAATAGTTCGGGACCATTCCGGGACCAATTTGGCCGCCAGTCCAAAGATCCAAAACCAGGTTTCTTGTGTGGTGCAGCTACTTCGGTATGCCGGAGGAGGGACTCGAACCCCCGACACGCGGATTATGATTCCGCTGCTCTAACCGACTGAGCTACTCCGGCGGGAGCGGGAAGTGTAGCCCCTGGCGCAGCGGCGCAGCCGCGGGTTGCCGGTCGTGCGCGCCGCCGCGTATCGTGCCCGCATGCGGCGGGGGCGCCATGTCCTGCCGGTCGTCGGGGAGGCGGAGCGCGCGGGGCCGGGAGGCATCGCAGCGGTTCGTAGGGAGAGGATGCCGGGCCGCCGGTGTCGCAGCTCAACGGAGGGAACCGCGTGAAGAAGGTCAAGAAGTTTTTCGAGCCGGTGCTGGCGAATCCGCAGATCTCGATCCCGGTCGCCTTCGTGCTGCTGGTGGTCCTCGGCGGCGGCATCGCGCTGATCGCGACCAGCGGCGGCGGCGGTGGCAGCAAGTCGGCGACGGGCACCACGAAGCAGCACCTCTCCAAGAAGGACAAGAGCGCGATCGCGAAGGCGAAGAAGCGCCATGTCAAGGCGGCCCCCGTCGTCAACGGCTCCGGCACGGTGGACATCGCGCGCAGCGTCGGTCGCCTGGCGATCGCGCAGGGTCGCGGCCGCATCAAGCACCCCGTCGGCGTCAAGGTCCGCGTCAGCGCCGCTCCGAAGCAGACCGTCACGGTCACCTACCAGCTGTCCTGCTTCAAGGCCGTCGGCAAGTACGGCACGACGCAGATCGGCAGCGGCAGCTTCCACACCAAGCCGCCGAGCATCCGCTCGCTCCCGCTGCCGATGAGCGGCGCCGACGAGTGCACCGCCACCGTCGGGGCGCAGCTCACCAAGGACGAGGGCAGCGGACGCATCAAGGTCGCGGTCCTCGCGGGCTGAGCACACCGGCCTTCCGTCCCGGCGAGGTCATAGCCTCCATCGCATGGAGGATCTCGATCTCGCGCTGAAGACCGTCGTCGAGCGCTGCCTCGGCGTCCAGGACGCGGAGACGGTGCTCGTCGTCGCCGACCCCGGCAACGCCGAGCTCGGCGACGCGATCGTGCACGCCGCGCTGGCCGCCGGCGGCGACGCGATGCTCATGATCCTCCCGCCGAACGCCGCCCGCGGCACCGAGCCGCCGGCCCCGGTCGCGGCGGCCTTCGCGGCGGCCGACGTCTTCATCGCGCCCTGCCTGCCGTCGCTCTCACACACGAGCGCTCGCAAGCGCGCGTGCGAGGGCGGCGCACGCGGCGCGACGATGCCGGGCGTCGACGCCGACCTGCTCGCGCGACTCATGAGCGCGGACTTCGACGCGATGAGTGCGCGCTGCCACGCCGTCGCGCAGCTGCTGACCGGCGCCGACGACGCGCGCATGACCTGCCCGCGCGGCACCGACGTGCGCTTCGACCTGCGCGGGCGGACGGCGATCCCCGACGCCGGCGACCTCACCGCGCGCGGCGCGTTCGGCAACCTGCCGTGCGGCGAGGGATTCGCGTCGCCGGCCGGTGGCGAGGGCACGATCGTCGCCTCGTCGATCCACCAGCGCCTTCCCGACGCGCCGGTCGTCGTCACGGTGCGCGACGGGCGGCTGGCGAGCGCCGAGGGCGACGGCGCCGCCGCGTTCCTCGCGCACCTCGACGCCTACGGCCCGCTCGGTCGCAACCTCGCGGAGCTCGGCATCGGCACGAACGACCGCGCCACGCTCACGGGCAACACGCTCGAGGACGAGAAGATCCTGGGCACCGCGCACGTCGCGTTCGGCGCGAGCGCGGGGATCGGCGGCATGGTCACCGTCCCGGTCCACGAGGACGTCGTCGTGCTCGAGCCGAGCCTGTGGATCGGCGCGACGCAGGTCCTCGACGCCGGCCGCTACCTGCTCGGCTGACCCTCGGACGCTGACGCGGCCCGCCTCGCCGAGCGCCGCCGGCGCGTGCTGCCCGGACGCCAACCGGCCCCCGCGAGGCAAAGCTCGCCCCTCACGCGTGGCCCGAGGACCGTGTGAGCGGGATCGAGCCGGTCGTCAGGCCGCGGGGCGTCACGCTCGCCCCCACGCGTGACCCGAGGACCGTGTGAGAGGGTCAAGCCGCGATGGGACCCTCAGCCGCCGGCACCCTGCTCACGATCCCGAACGTCTCCGAGGGGCGCGACGCCGCCGTCATCGCCGCGATCGGCGCGGCGTTCGCGTCGACGGGAGCGCGTCTGCTCGACGTGCACTCCGACCCCGACCATCACCGCACCGTCTACACGCTCGCGGCCACCGACCCGAGCGCGATCGCGCCGGCCCTCGTCGCCGGCGCCCGCGCCTGCCGGGAGCTCATCGACCTGCGCGACGATCGCGGCAGCCATCCGCACGTCGGCGCGCTCGACGTCGCGCCGGTCGTCTACCTCGACCCGGCGCGGCGCGGCGCGGCCTGCGCCCATGCGCTGATCGCCGGCGAGGAGCTCGGGCGCGCCGGCTTTCCGGTCCTGCTCTACGGCGCGCTCGCCGACGGCCGCACGCGCGCGCAGCTGCGCCGCGGGGGGCTGAGCGGCCTGCTGGCGCGCGTCGCCGACGGCGACGTCGCGCCCGACTTCGGCCCCGCCCGGCTGGACCCGCGCACGGGCGCGACCCTCGTCGCCGCGCGCCCGCCGCTCGTCGCGTTCAACGTCGAGCTGCGACCGCCCGCGACGATCGACGACGCCCGCGCGATCGCCGCGGCGATCCGCGAGGGCGCCACCCACGGCCTGCCGGGCGTCCGCGCGCTCGGCCTCGAGCTGCCTGCGCGCGACGGCGTCGCACAGGTGAGCACGAACGTCGAGGACCACCGCGCCGTCTCGCTCGCGCGGCTCGTCGCGGCGATCGCCGAGCACGCGGCCGTCGCCGGCTGCGAGCTCGTCGGCCTCGCCCCCGAGGCCGCGTTCGACGGCTTCCCCGACGACGTCGCGGTGCGCAACCGGCGCACCGTCGAGGACGCGCTCTCCAGCTGAGGCGAGCCGCGGCCCCACCGCCGCCCCGGCTTGCGCCACGAGAACCCCTAACCTCCAAACCCCATGGCGCAGACGAAGAAGAAGCGGCAGAGCAAGCACCGCGGCAACGCGGCCGGCGTCGTCGAGGCGCGCGGTCGCACCGGCCGCAAGCCGACGCTCGAAGAGCGCAAGGCGACCGACAAGGAGCTCGCCGCGCGCAAGCGCCAGGAGCGCCTCATGCGACCCCCGACGTGGCGCTCGGCTGCACAGCGCGCGGGGATCGCGGCGGTCGTCTTCGGCCTCGTGCTCGCGTTCCTGCCGGCCTTCAAGATGTCGATCACGCGGGCGATCCCGCTGACGCTGTTCGTCTTCGTCTTCTACGTCCCGCTCGGCTACTACACCGATCAGTTCGTCTATCGCCGCCGGGTCAAGGCGCAGGAGAAGAAGGCCGGGCGCAAGCCGGCCAAGAGCGCGTGATGGACGTCGCGATGTTCACCGTCGGGCCGGTGCAGGAGAACTGCTTCCTGGTGCGACCCGACGGCTGCGACCACGCGGTCATCGTCGACCCGGGGGAGGAGGCGCCGCGCCTGCTGGAGGCGATCGCCTCGCAGGGCCTCACCCTCGACGCGATCCTGCTCACGCACACCCACTTCGACCACGTCGGCGCCGTCGCGCCGCTGGCCCGCGCGACGGGCGCGCCCGTGTACTGCCCGCAGCTCGAGGTCGAGGTCCTGCAGGACGTCATGGCGTTCGTGCCGTGGCCGGGCTTCGGCCCGTTCGAGTCGTGGGATCCCGAGGAGACGGTCGCGGGGGGCGAGACGCTCGAGCTCGCCGGCCTGACGATCGACGTCACCTTCACGCCCGGCCACAGCCCGGGCCACGTCACGTACGCGATCCGCGGCGAGCGCGCGCTGTTCTCCGGCGACGTGCTGTTCCAGGGGTCCGTCGGGCGCGTCGACCTGCCCGGCGGCGACTGGCCGACGCTCGCGAGGTCGATCGCCACGCTGCTCGAAGCCCACGACGACGACACGACCGTCTATCCCGGCCACATGGGCATCACGACGCTCGGCGCCGAGCGCGCGTCCAACCCGTTTTTGACCGAGCTGTCGACGCAGTGAGCGCCCGCATCCAGGCACCGCGCGGCACGTCCGACGTGCTGGCGGACGCTGCCGACGCGCGCGCCCGCCTCGAGCAGACGGCCCGCCGCGTGCTCGAAGGCGCCGGCTACCGCCGCATCGAGACCCCGACCTTCGAGGCGACCGAGCTCTTCTCGCGCGGCGTCGGCGCGTCGACGGACATCGTCCAGAAGGAGATGTACACCTTCGACGATGGCGGCGACCGCTCGGTGACGCTGCGCCCGGAGGGCACCGCGCCGATCTGCCGCGCCTACGTCGAGCACGGCATGCACAAGCTGCCCCAGCCCGTGAAGCTCTGGTACCTGTCGAGCTTCTTTCGCAAGGAGAAGCCGCAGGCCGGGCGCTACCGCCAGTTCTGGCAGGTCGGCGCGGAGGCGCTGGGCTCGGACGACCCCGCGGTCGACGCCGAGTCGATCCTGCTGCTCGCCACGCTGCTCGACGAGCTCGAGGTCGGCGACGTGCGCCTGCGCCTCGGCAGCCTCGGCACGCTGGCGGCCCGCAGCGCCTACCGCGAGCGGCTGCAGGCGTACCTGCGCGCGCACGAGGCCAGCCTGTCCGCCGAGGTCCGCGCGCGCATCGACCTCAACCCGCTGCGCGCCTTCGACTCGGGCGACCGCGCCACGCAGGCGGTCATGGCCGGGGCGCCGCGGCTGCTCGACCACCTCGACGCGGCCGACGTCGAGCACTTCGCCGCGGTCTGCGACCTGCTGGACCGTGCCGGGGTCGCCTACGAGGTCGACGCCAAGCTCGTGCGCGGCATGGACTACTACACGCGCACGGTGTTCGAGTTCACCTCCGACAAGCTCGGCGCGCAGAGCGGCGTCGCAGGCGGCGGGCGCTACGACGGGCTCGTCGAGCAGCTCGGCGGGCCGGCCACGCCGGGCTGCGGCTGGGCCGCGGGCATCGAGCGGATCCTGCTCGCCTCGCCGGACGTGCAGGTCGCCGCTCCGCCCGTCGATCTCTACGTCGCGTTCGACGCGCCGGCGCAGCGCGCGGCGGCGTTCGCGGTCGCCGCGCAGGCTCGCGACGCGCGCCTCACCGCGCAGCTCGAGCTCGCTGGGCGCTCGCGCAAGGGCCAGCTCAAGCAGGCCGACCGGATCGGCGCCCGGTACGTTGCGCTCGTCAGCGACACGGGGGCGGTACTCAAGGACATGCAGGCCGGAGAGCAGAACGACGTGCAGACGGGCGAGATCGTGGCGCGGATCCTGCGCGCGCGGGGGATGTCGTGAGGCGCGCGCCGCGTGCCAACGCGTACCGCGACGCGTGGTGCGGCGACCTCAGCGCCGCGAACGCCGGGGCGCCCGCGCGCGTGTCGGGCTGGGTGCATCGCCGCCGCGACCACGGCGGCCTGATCTTCATCGACCTGCGCGACCGCTCGGGGATCCTGCAGCTCGTCTTCCATCCCGAGCACGGCGCCGGGCTGTTCGCTGCCGCCGAGCGGCTGCGCGGCGAGTACGTCGTCAGCGTCGGCGGCGAGGTCATCCTGCGCGAGGCGCGCAACGTCAACCCCGAGTTGGCGACCGGCGAGATCGAGCTGCGCGCGACCGACATGCAGGTGCTGGCCGAGTCGCTGACGCCGCCGTTTCCGCTCGACGAGGAGATCGAGCTCGACGAGACGCTGCGCCTGCGCCACCGCACGCTGGACCTGCGCCGCCGGCACATGGTCGAGGCGCTCGTGCTGCGCCACGAGGTCGTGCAGACGATCCGCTCCGCGCTGATCGCCGAGGACTTCCTCGAGATCGAGACGCCGATCCTCACGCGCTCGACGCCCGAGGGCGCGCGCGACTTCCTCGTCCCGGCCCGCAACGCGCCAGGCAACTTCTACGCCCTGCCGCAGTCGCCGCAGCTGTTCAAGCAGCTGCTGATGGTCGGCGGCTACGAGCGCTACTTCCAGATCGCGCGCTGCTTTCGCGACGAGGACCTGCGCGCCGACCGCCAGCCCGAGTTCACCCAGCTCGACCTCGAGATGTCGTTCGTCGCCGAGGACGACGTGATCGACGTCAACGAGCGCATGATGCAGCGCGTCTTCGCGCTCGTCGACCTCGACGTGCCCCCGCCCCCGTACCGGCGGATGGACTACGACGAGGCGCTGCTGCGCTACGGCTCCGACCGCCCGGACACGCGCTTCGGCCTCGAGATCGCCGACGTCTCCGATGCGCTGCGCACGTCGGACTTCAAGGTCTTCGCCAACGTGCTCGGCTCGGGCGGCGTCGTGCGGGCGATCAACGCGGGCAGGCGCGAGGTGCCGCGCTCGGAGCTCGACGTGCTGACCGAGGTCGCCAAGCGCCACGGGGCGGGCGGCCTCGTCTGGGGGTTCGTGCAGGACGACGGCGGCTGGCGCTCGCCGATCGCGAAGTTCCTGTCGGCGGAGGAGATCGCCGCCGTGACGGCCGCGCTCGACGCCCAGCCGGGCGACCTGCTGCTCGCCGTCGCCGACACGGCGGACACTGCGGCGAACGCCCTCGGCGCGCTGCGCCTGGACCTCGCCGAGCGCTGGGACCTCGTGCCCGACGGTCGCCACGACGTGCTGTGGGTCGTCGACTTCCCGATGTTCGGCTACAACGACTCCGAGGACCGCTGGGACGCACTGCATCACCCGTTCACCGCGCCGACCGGCGACCTCTCCGACCCGGGATCGCTGCGCTCGCGCGCGTACGACCTCGTCGTCGACGGCTGGGAGCTCGGCGGCGGCTCGATCAGAAACCACGATGTCGCCGTGCAGAGCCGCGTCTTCGAGATCATCGGAATGGACGAGGCCGAGGCGCAGCGGCGCTTCGGCTTCCTGCTCGAGGCGCTGCGCTACGGCGCGCCGCCGCACGGCGGGATCGCATTCGGCATCGACCGCATCGTCGCGCTGCTCGCGGGCCGCGACTCGATCCGCGACGTGATCGCGTTCCCGAAGACGGCGAGCGGTTCCGATCCGCTGACGGGTGCGCCGGCGGGGGTCGACGACGGGCAGCTGCGCGAACTGGGGCTGCGGCTCACGGTCGCGCCGGCGAAGTCGGCGTAGGGGTCCGGCCGCTCCGCGGCGGAGGACGCCCGCCGCCGCTGCCGCCGGGCGTCCCAGCTACCGGAAGTCCGACGCCTTCATCCAGCCGGTGATCGTGAACGTCGGGTCGCGCTTGTCGCCGTGGACCGTGGCGACGCCGTGAAACCAGCGACCCTTGGCGCTGCCGTGCGAGACGGTCGAGACGCGGTCGATCTTGAAGTGGTCGCCGCGTGAGACCGTGCCGACGAAGCAGCAGCCCGGGCGCTTGTTCTCGATGTAGGCGTGCTTGGCGGTGAGCTTGACCGTCTGCCCGGCATGGGCCGCGCCGGTCGCGCCTGCCACCGGAGCGAGCGCGGCCGCGGCGATCGTCGCGATCGTGGCGGCGGCGGTGAGCGCGGTGCGTGTGCGTGTGCGTGAGTTGAGCATGCGCACACCGTGACACGCGCGCCACCGCGTTCACAGGCACCCAGGTGGACGATCGCCACACCCCGCGCGGCGCGTCCGGCGGACGTTCGTACGAGGCGGGCGGTCGCGATCTCAGCGCACGGCGCGCCGCTGCCGAGACCCACGGCATGGCCGAGTTCAAGCGTCCCCTGCTGATCGCCGTCGCCGCCGCGGTCGTCCTGCTCGCGCTGATCGTCGCGATGCCCCGACCGCATCCGGTCGCCGTGCGCAACACCCCGCTCGCACCCGTGCAGGCGATCCAGAAGGCGCGGGCGGTCTCCGGGCTGTCCGATCGGGCCAACCAGCAGCTGCAGGCAGCCGGCGACGCCGCCGGCCGGTGAGCCACCGCGGTCGCGCGGCCGGGCGAGCCTCGAAGAGCCTCAACCGCCGGCGAGGTTCGTCGGCGCGGGCTGATGTCGCGGGGGCGGGTCCTTGCGCAGCAGCTCGGGGACGCTGACGAGCCGGTAGCCGCGCGCGCGCAGCTTCGGCACGATCGTGCGCAGCGCCGCGAGCGTGAACGGGCGCGGCCCCGGTCCGTCGTGGAAGAGCAGGATCCGCCCGGCGCTCGCGCCGTCCAGCGCGGCCTTGACGATCGACTTCGGACCCGTCGCCTCGTAGTCCTTCGTGTCGACGCTCCACAGCACCATCAGGATCCGCTCGGCATGCAGGATGCTCATCGTGTGCGCGTCGAACGAGCCGTACGGCGGGCGGAAGAGGCGCACCGCGTGGCGGCTGATGCGCGTGATGCGATCCGCGGCCGTGAGGATCTCGCGATCCTGCGCCGAGCGCGTCAGCGACGCGAGCGCCGCGTGGCTCTCGGTGTGCGTGCCGAGCGAGAAGCCGGCCCGCGCCTCCTCGCGGACGATGTCGGTGTGCTGGTCGATCGCCTTGCCGACGAGGAAGAACGTCGCCGGCACGTGGTGCGCCTTCAGGAACGCGAGCAGCTTGGGCGTGCCCGCGCTCGGGCCGTCGTCGAAGGTCAGCGCGACCTCCTTGCTCGCGGCGCGCCCCTGGGCGATGTAGGGCGCGTACGCGAGCACCTCGTCGATCGCGTCGTCGTCGCGGGCGAGCGCGGCGCGCAGGCCGGTCGGCGACGGCGGGTTGCCGGGATCGGGCGCGGCGGTGGCGTTCGTCTGCGAGCCCGCCGGTCCCGAGTGGTTCAGGCTCACGGCCACGACCGCGATCAGGGCCAGCAGCGCCACCACGGCGACGGTGCCACGCCGCCCGCGAGCGGCGCCGCGGTGCTTCGAGCTGCGTTCCTCCATGTCTCTCAGCTCCTGGCTCGAGCGCGTCCCTGCAACCACGATAGGGGTCGCCGCGGCGGCGGCGCAACGCCTGCATCGCGCCGTGCGCGACCACCCGATCTAGACTCGTCCGGCGATGCCCGACGAGCGTTTCGAGGACCACCTGCGCCACCCCCGTGGTCGCGGCCGCGAGCTTTCGGGCGCCCACCACGGCGCCGCCGGCGGAGCGGCCTGCGGCGATCTCGTGCGCCTGTCGGTCGCCGTCGAGGGCGCGCGCGTGGCCGCGGTCGCCTTCGAGGCGGCGGGCTGCGGCGCGACGATCGCCGCCGCCAGCGCGGCGGTCGAGCTCGCCGAGGGCGCCGGGCTGCTCGAGGCCGCCCGCATCGGCGCACCGCAGATCGCCGCGGAGCTCGGGGGCCTGAGCGCCGGCAAGCTGCACGCGGCCGACCTCGCCTCCGACGCGCTGCATCGCGCGCTCGGCGCGGCCGTGCGCGCGCATGGCCGGCTCGAAGCGCGCCCCGGTCGCACGCTGGTCGCGATGTCCGGCGGCGTCGACAGCGCCGTCGCCGCGCTGCTGAGCGCGGAGGAGCCGGGCTGCGAGGTCGTCGCCGTGACGCTCGAGCTGTGGGCCGATCCCGAGAACGACGGCGAGCGCTCGTGCTGCTCGGCCGCCGCCGTCCGCGGCGCGCGCCGCGTCGCGCACGGCCTCGGGCTCGCGCACTTCACGCTCGACCTGCGCGACGAGTTCCGCGCGGGGGTCGTGGCCCCGTGGCTCTCCGAGCATGCGGACGGGCAGACGCCGAACCCGTGCGTGCGCTGCAACGGTCACGTCCGCCTCGACGCGATGCTCGCGTTCGGCGCAAGCCTCGGCGCCGCCACGCTGACGACGGGTCACTACGCGCGCCGCACGCCCGAGGGGCTGCTGCGGCTCGCGGCCGACCCCGCCAAGGACCAGACGTACATGCTCGCCGCGCTGTCGCGCACGGCGCTGGCGCGGCTGCGCTTCCCGCTCGGCGAGCTGACGAAGCCGCAGGTGCGCGCGCTCGCGGTGCGGGCCGGGCTCGACATCGCGAACAAGCCCGATTCGCAGGACCTCTGCTTCCTCGCCGGGACGGGCCGCGCGAGCTTCCTCGCCCGCCACGGCGGCATGCACGACCGGCCGGGCGACATCGTCGATCGCGCGGGCGCCGTCGTCGGCCGGCACGACGGCCACCACGGCTTCACGGTCGGCCAGCGCCGCGGCCTCGGCGGTGGCTCGCTGCAACCGCTGTACGTGCTCGCGACCGACGCCCGCGCGAACACCGTCACCGTCGGCCCGCGCGCCGAGCTCGCGACGCGGACCGTGCGCGTGCGCGGGCTGCGCATGCACGGCGCGACGCCCGACGCCGTCCGCCTGCGCTACCGCTCGCCCGCCGTCGGCTGTCGCCTGGAGGGCGACGCCGTCCTCCTCGACGAGCCGTTCGACGGCGCGGCGCCCGGGCAGACCGCGGTCTTCCTGGCGGGGGACGCGATCGTGGGATGCGCCACGATCGCGGCGTGAAGGTACCCTCGGCGGCGATGCCCGCGAGCACCGACGACATCCGCGAGACGTTCCTGCGCTACTTCGAGAGCCGCGACCACAAGCGGCTGCCGTCGGCGTCGCTCGTGCCGTCGGCGTATGACCCGTCGGTGCTGCTGACGACCGCGGGGATGCACCCGCTCGTGCCGTTCTTCCGCGGCGAGGAGAAGCCGCCGCACCCGCGCCTGACGACGGTCCAGAAGTGCTTTCGCACGACGGACATCGACAACGTCGGCAACACCGCGCGTCACCTGACGTTCTTCGAGATGCTCGGCAACTTCTCGATCGGCGACTACTTCAAGCAGCAGGCCGTCGAGATGGCGTGGGAGCTGTCGCTGGACGGCTTCGGCTTCGCGGCGCAGGACATCTGGATCACGGTCTTCGAGGGCGACGAGGAGCTCGGGCTCGGTCCGGACGAGGAGGCGATCGCCGCCTGGGAGTCCGTCGGCGTGCCGCGCGAGCGGATCGTGCTATGCCCGCGATCGGAGAACTTCTGGCAGGGCGGGCCGACCGGCCCGTGCGGGCCGTGCAGCGAGCTGTACCTCGACCGCGGCCTGGACTGGGGCGAGGCCGACGACCTGCCCGGCGGCGAGAACGAGCGCTTCCTGGAGTACTGGAACCTCGTCTTCACGCAGTACGACATGGGCACGGACGCGGACGGTCGCACGACGCTCGCGCCGCTGCCGGCGAACAACATCGACACGGGCCTCGGCGTCGAGCGGATGGCGGTCATCCAGCAGGGCGTGCAGACGGTCTTCGAGACCGACACGTTCGCGCCGCTGATGTCGCTGGGTCGCGAGCTCGCGGCGTCCGAGCCCGACGAGCGCGCGCTGCGGATCCTGGCGGACCACTCGCGCGCGATGACGTTCCTGATCGCCGACGGCGTCGTGCCGTCCAACGAGGCGCGCGGCTACATCCTGCGGCGGATCATGCGCCGCGCGATCCTGCAGGGCAACCGCGCCGGCATGACGTCGGGCTTCATGGCCGTCTTCGCCGAGAAGGTCATCGAGATCATGGGCGCCGCCTACCCCGAGCTGCATCGCGAGCGCGACGCGATCCTGCTGTGGGCGCGCGCGGAGGAGGAGGGCTTCGGCCGCACGCTCGAGCAGGGCACCAAGCTGCTCGACGAGGTCATCGCGCGCATCCCCCCGGACGGCACGATCTCCGGTGAGGATGCCTTCCGCCTGCACGACACGTTCGGCTTCCCGGTCGACCTCACCCGCGAGCTCGCGGAGGAGCAGGGGATCGGCGTCGACACCGACGCGTTCGAGGTGCTGATGGACGCGCAGCGCGAGCGCTCGCGTGGAGTTGAGCTCGGCGGCTCGGTCAAGGCCAGGAGCCGCGCCTCTGGCCACGCCGTCGTGATCGGCACGGCCGACGAGACCGACACGGCGATGCCCATCACTGCGAAGCCGACCTCCCGCGACCTGCGCGAGCAGGCGCGTGAGCTCGCACGCCAGTCGGGCTTCGCGACGGACTTCACCGGCTACGAGACGCTCGAGCAGCACACGACCGTCGGCTCGCTCGCGGGTCTCGACGGTGACCGCCTCCTTGTCCACCTCGCCGAGTCGCCGTTCTACGCGACCGGCGGCGGCCAGGTCGCCGACGGCGGGCTGCTCGAGTCCGAGACCGGCGACGCCCGCGCGCACGTCGCCGACGTGCTGCGCGCCGGCGACGACCAGGCCGTCGTGGTCCAGCTCGACGCGGGGGCGTTCGAGCCCGGCGAGCGCGTCGTCGCGCGCGTCGACCGCGCCGCCCGCCACGCGACCGCCGCCAACCACACCGCCACGCACCTCCTGCACGCCGCGCTGCGCGAGACGCTCGGCACGCACGTGCGTCAGGCCGGGTCCTACGTCGGCCCCGACAAGCTGCGCTTCGACTTCAACCACGGCGAGCGGATCTCGCCCGAGGACCTGCGGACGATCGAGGACCGGGTCAACGCGTGGGTCCTGCGCAACGACAGCGTGCGACCGATCACGACGACGCTCGACGAGGCCCGCGCGCTCGGCGCGATGGCGCTGTTCGGCGAGAAGTACGGCGACGTCGTGCGGATGGTCCAGATCGGCGACGGCGACTACTCGCGCGAGCTGTGCGGCGGCACGCACGTGCGATCGACCGCGGAGATCGGTGTCTTCAAGCTCGTCAACGAGAGCTCGAGCGCGGCCAACGTGCGCCGCATCGAGGCGATCACCGGGCCGGTCGCCGTGGCCGAGCTGCGCGACGCCGACGCCAGCGCGCACGCGGCCGCGACCGCGCTGCGCACCGACGTCGCCGGCCTGCCCGACGCCGTCATCGCGCTGCGCGCCCAGGTCAGGCAGGCGGCGAAGGCGGCGGCCAACGGCGCCGGCACGGTCGACGCGGACGCGCTCGCCGCGACCGCGACCCAGCTGCACGGCGCCGACGTCGTCGCCGAGGTCGTCGGCGCCATCGCGAGCGCGAAGGACCTCCCCGATCTCGCCGATCGCGTGAAGGGCAAGCTCGGCGAGCAGTCCGCGACCGTGCTCGGCACCGTCGTCGACGGGCGCGTGCACCTCGTCGCAGCCGTCACGCCGGCGCTCGTCGCGCGCGGCGTCAGGGCCGGCGCGATCGTCAAGGCCGCCGCCACGGTCGCCGGCGGCGGGGGTGGCGGGCGCGACACGATGGCGCAGGCCGGCGGCCGCGACCCGGCCGCGCTGCCCGACGCGATCGCGGCCGCCCGCGCGGTCATCGCCGACGCCCTCGCGCAGTAGGTTGCGCAGCACATGCGCGTCCTCGCCCTGGACTACGGGAGCGCCCGCTGTGGCTGCGCCGTGAGCGATCCGACCGGGACGCTCGCCACGCCGATCGACCCGGTGCTGCGCCCTACGACGCGCAAGGGCTTCGCGCGCGTCTGCGATCTCGTGGGCGAGCGCGAGGCCGGCCTCGTGGTCGTCGGGCTGCCGCTCTCGCTGTCGGGATCGGACTCCGCGCAGACGCAGGAGACGCGGGCCTTCGCACAGCGGCTGGCCGAGCGCGTGCGGGTCCCGGTCGAGCTCTACGACGAGCGCTTCACGACGCTGATGGCCAGCCGCGACCCGGGCGATCCCAGCGCGTCGGAGGACTCGCGCGCCGCCGCGCACCTGCTGGAGGGGTGGCTCGCACGACGGGCCGGCACGGAGGCCGGGTAGCGTTCATGGCGAATCTCAGTAGCGCATGAGCCGCAGCCGCCGAGACGACCCCGCAGCCGGCCGTGACCGGACCCCCGAGCAACGCGAGCGCGACCGTCTCGAGCGCGAGGCGCGGCGCGGGGGAGCCCAGCCGGCCGCCAAACGATCGGCGCCACGCCACGACGCACCACCACCGCCGAGCCCCGACTACGACGACCGCCGACCCGAGGCCGCACCCGATGCCCGACTCGATCCCACGCACGATCCCTACGACCCGCGCGACGGTCTCGGTCCGCTCCGCGACCGCCCCGAACCCGGCCGCGCGGGTCGCCGGGCGCGGCGCGCCGACCCGGACCCGGGTCCGATCGAGCCGCCCGGCGCCGACCGCGCCGCCGCTCGTCGCATCGCCGCGCGCGGCCGCCTGCCCGGCGCGGACCGCGCCCAGCCACGCCCGCCGCTGCGCATCCAGCCCGAGCCGCCGGCGCCTCGCGCCGCCCCGGCCGGCGCGCTCGGCGACGAGACCGAGCTGCCGATCGGCATCCGCCGCGTGCGCCGCGCCGTCGCACCGCGATCGTCGCGCACGATCGTGACGCCGCCCGGAGACGTCCCGGCGGGTCCGGCGCGCGCGCGCCGCGGACCGCGCGCGCGGCTCGGCGCGATCGTCGGCCTGCTCGTCCTCGCCGTCGTCATCGTCGGCCTGCTGATGCTGTTCCAGCCGTTCGGCAGCGCGCAGAGCAGCGCGGTCCGCGTCACGATCCCGCAGGGCGCGAGCGCGCGCGACATCGGCAACCAGCTCTCCGACGCCGGCGTCGTCAGCTCGGGCCTGCTGTTCTCGATCCGCGCGATGCTCGCCGGCAAGCGCGGCGACCTGCGCTCCGGCCCCGTCACCCTGCACAAGAGCATGACCTACGGCGCCGCGATCGAGGCGCTCACGAAGAAGCCCGTCGTGACCTCCGAGGCGACGATCGACGTCACGATCCCCGAGGGCAAGTCGCGGCGGGAGACGGCCGCCCTCATCAAGGGCAAGGGCCTGAAGGGGTCCTACCTGACCGCGTCCAAGCGCTTCAGCGGGCGGCTGAACCCGTTCGCCTACGGCGCGCCGAAGGGCACGCGCTCGACCGAGGGCTTCCTCTTCCCGGCGACCTACCAGCTGCGCGCCGGCGCGCCCGTGAGCGACCTCGTCGACAAGCAGCTCGCCGCGTTCAAGCAGGACTTCGCGGGCATCAGCCTGACGCGTGCCAAGCGTAAGAACCTGACCGCCTACGACGTGCTGATCATCGGCTCGATGGTCGAGCGCGAGGCGCAGCTCGCGAGCGAGCGCCCGAAGATCGCGGCCGTCATCTACAACCGTCTGCACGACGGCACGCCGCTCGGCATCGACGCCACGATCCGCTACGCGCTCCACGACTGGACGCAGCCGCTGAAGGAGTCGCAGCTGCAGATCGACTCGCCATACAACACCCGCACGCACAGGGGACTGCCGCCGACGCCGATCGGCAGCCCCGGGCTGGCCTCGCTGCGCGCCGCTGCCGCGCCCGCGCATGTGGACTACCGCTACTACGTCGTCAAGCCCGGCACCTGCGGCCAGCACGCGTTCTCGTCGACGTTCGCGCAGTTCGAACGCGACAGCGCCCGCTACACGGCGGCACGCGACGCGGCGGGTGGCAAGTCGCCGACGACGTGCTGAGCGCCCCGCGCTACGGGGTCCTCGGCTGGCCGGTCGGCCACAGCCGCTCGCCGGCGATGATGCGGGCGGCCGGCCTCGAGCGCTACCAGCGCCTGCCGGTCGCGCCGGCGGCGTTCGACGACACGGTGCGCGCGCTCGGCCCCGCCGGGTTTCGCGGGGCGAACGTGACGATCCCGCACAAGCAGGCCGCGCTCGCGCTCGCGACGAGCGCGTCGGACGCCGCCCGCGAGATCGGGGCGGCGAACACGCTGAGCTTCGGCGAGGACGGATCGATCGCCGCGGAGAACACCGATGCGCCCGGCCTGATGGCCGCGCTGGGGGCGGCGCCGGCGTCGGCGCTCGTGCTCGGCGCGGGCGGCAGCGCGCGCGCGGTCGTCTGGGCGCTGACGCGGGCCGGCGCGGACGTGTCGATCTGGAACCGCACGCCCGAGCGCGCCCGCGGGCTCGGCGCGCGGGTCGTCGCGGAGCCGATCGCGGCCGAGGTGCTCGTGAACTGCACGAGCGCGGGCCTCGACCGTTCGTCCAGCTTCTTCAAGGAGATCCCCCTGGACGCCGATGCGCTCAGCGACTACGCGACCGTAGTGGACCTGGTCTACCGGGCAGGTGGAACGGCGCTCATCCAAGAGGCTGAAAGGCGGTGCGTGCACGTCGTGGACGGTCTCGAGATCCTGGTTCGCCAGGGAGCGCTGAGCTACTGCATCTGGACCGGCCTGCCGGCGCCCCTGGACATCATGCGCGCAGCGGCGCGCGGTCACCAACCAAAGGCCGACGTTGCCTGAGCCCATCCCCTTGAAGGTCGTGTCCAACGCGCCGAGCCCCACGGGCATCACGAAGCCCCGGCGGGCCGGCGGGCCGGCCCGCTTCCTGACCGACGTCATCGTCGACCTCGGCCTCGTCGACCGCGAGCGCGTGAACGCGGCGATCGACGAGGCGCGGCGGACCGGAACGACGCCGGAGGCCGTGCTGCTCGAGTCGGGCGCGCTCACCGCGGACGGCCACTCGCGCGCCGTCGCCGAGCGCCATGGCCTCGAGCACCTCGACCTGTCGATCTTCCAGCCCGACATGCAGGCGGCGAACCTGATCTCGATCCACGCGGCGAGGCGCTACGAGGCGGTGCCGGTCGGCTTCCTCGACGAGCGCACGCTGCTCGTCGCGATGGCCGATCCGGCGAACGTGCTCGCCGTCGACGACATCGCGCTGCTGACCGGCAAGGAGATCCGGCCCGCCGTCACGAGCCGCGAGGACATCTCCGGTCTGATCTCGCGGCTCACGCGCCTGGACGACGTCGTCTCGAGCGACAGCTTCGAGGAGCCGGACGAGGCGCCCGCCGAGATCGTCGACCTGCGCGAGTCGGCCGACGACGCGCCGGTCATCCGCCTCGTCAACCAGATCATCGCCCAGGCGGTCGAGCAGGGCGCGTCGGACATCCACCTCGAGCCCAACGGCGTCGACCTGCGCGTGCGCTTCCGCGTCGACGGCGTCCTGATCGAGGCCGCGCAGGTGCCGCGGCGCATGGTCCTCGGCGTCGTCAGCCGCGTGAAGATCATGAGCGACCTCGACATCTCCGAGCGGCGCGTGCCGCAGGACGGCCGCGTCGGCCTGACGATCGACGGCCACCACGTCGACCTGCGCGTCGTCACGCTGCCCAGCGTGCACGGCGAGTCGGTCGTCATGCGGATCCTCGACAAGCAGGCCGTCGTGATGTCGCTGGAGAAGCTCGGCATGGCGCCGGCCGAGAAGGACCGCTTCGAGCGCGCCTTCCACCAGGCCTACGGCGCGGTGCTCGTCACCGGGCCGACGGGATCGGGCAAGTCGACGACGCTCTACGCCGCGCTCGGCGAGCTCAACACGATCGAGAAGAACATCATCACGATCGAGGACCCGGTCGAGTATCAGCTCGACGGCATCACGCAGGTGCAGGTCAATCCGAAGGCCGGCCTCGGCTTCTCGACGGGCCTGCGCTCGATGATGCGCGCCGACCCGGACATCATCATGGTCGGCGAGATCCGCGACCGCGAGACCGCGCAGATCGCGATCGAGTCCGCGCTCACCGGCCACCTCGTGATGTCGACGCTGCACACCAACGACGCCGCCAGCGCGATCACGCGCCTCGTCGAGATGGGCATCGAGCCATTCCTCGTCGCCTCGGCGATCGACTGCGTCGTCGCCCAGCGGCTCGCGCGCAAGCTCTGCCAGTACTGCAAGGCGCGCCAGATCATCAGCTCCGACGTGCTGCGCGCGAACGGCATCCGCAGCCAGTTCGACATGGAGGCCTACAACGCCCAGGGCTGTCAGCGCTGCAACTACTCCGGCTACAAGGGCCGGATCGGGCTCTACGAGGTGCTGACGGTCTCCGAGGAGATCCGCAAGCTCGCGCTCGCCCGCGCCCCCGCCCCGGAGATCGCCGAGATCGCGGTGCGCCAGGGCATGCGCCTGCTGCGCGACGACGGCCTCGAGAAGGTGCGCCTCGGGATGACCTCGATCGCCGAGGTCACCCGCGTCACGGGCACCGGCGCGGCGCTCGTCGACTGAGCCCCGCGCGGGCCGGCGGACCGGGCGGGGCCGGATCGCTCTACGCCGTCGGCCGGCGCTCGCCCGCACGACGGCGGCGGGCCGATCGCTACGCCGTCGGCCCGGCGCTCGCCTCGAGCCACTCCTTCGCCGCCGCGCTGAGCTCGTCGCCGGGCGCGTCGCCCGCAGCCAGCTCGGGCACGCGGCGCAGGATCGCGGCGCCGCTCGTCGCGATCGTGCGCGGCCGCTGGACGTCGAGACCGCCGCCGAACTCCTCGCCGATGCGCGCGACGACGTCCCACATGTCCTCGGCGAGGCTGTAGACCGTGCGCAGCTCCATGTCGGAGAGCACCTCGCGGATGTCCGCGTACGTGGTGCGCATCTCGATCGCGACCTTCGTCGCCGCCTCGTCGACGTGCTCGGCGACGTTCTCGCGCAGCGCGCTCGCGGCCGCGGCGGTGTCGTCGGAGCCCTCGGCGATCGCCGACGCGAGGTCGGCGAGCAGCCCGGGGAAGGCGTCGTTGGCGTCCTCGCCGGGGGGCGTGCCGAGCACCCGCGTGAACGCGGCGACGCGGCGGGGGGCCGGCGTGCGCTTGTAGCCCTGGTCCCAGAAGGTGTGCAGCAGGTTGGACGCGTGACCCGCGCCGATCGACAGCATCTTCTCCTGGTTGAGCTCGTTGAGGTGCTCGACGACGCCGATCAGCGCGAGCTCCTCCAGGGTCGCCGCCACGTACAGCGCGGTCGCGGCGCGCACGCCGTCGGCGGCGATCTCGTCGTCGGTCCAGCCGCTGATCGCCGTCAGCTCGTCATCCCGAGTGGTCATCACAAGCATCCTATGCGCGAGCCCGGAACGAGCGGATGCGGCCAACGCGCCACCTGGCGGGTTGGCGCTCGGTCGTGCAGGCGCCCCGACCACGAGTGCTACGCCATGGACGTCTCGGTGCGAGAGCTTCGCAACCACACGGCGCGGGTCGTCGCCGCGATCGAGAGCGGCGAGCCGGTCGTCCTCACCGTCCATGGCCGGCCCGTCGCCGACATCGTGCCGCGGCGCTCGCGCAGCGAGCGTCGACCGACCGAGCTCGTGATGGCGGATCTCGCCGCGATCTCGGCGCTCGCCGCGCAGCTCGGCGCGCGCGGTGACGTCGCGGAGTCCGACGTCGGCCTCACGACCGACGACTGGTGACGTGGTGAGCGGCTACCTGCTCGATACGAGCGTCTTCGTCGCCGCGGAGCAGGAGCGCGACCTCGGCGATCCGCCGCCCGGTGAGGCACGGGTGTGCGTGGCGACGTTGACCGAGCTCGTGCTCGGCGTGCACCGCACGGAGCCCGGGTCCGCACGACGGGTGCGCGAGGAGACGTTGCGACGCGCGCAGTCGTTCATCGCCATGCCGTACGACGAGGCCGTCGCGCGGCATCTCGGCAGGCTCCTGGCCGTCGCCCGCACGCAGCGGCGACGGGCCGGCTTCATGGACGCGATCATCGCGGCGACGGCGCTCGCACACGATCTCGTCGTGTGGACCCGGGACGACGACTTCGACGTCCTCGCCGAGCTCGTGCCCGCGCTTCGCGTCTGCCGCTGAAGCGGGCCGTCAGGACGCGGCGGGCTCGCCGGCCTCGGGCGCGGCGGACTCGGGCGCGGCGGCGTCGGGCGCGCCGGTGCCGGGCGCGGCGGCGTCGGGCTCGCGAGCCTCGGACGCTCCGGCCTCGAGCTCCGCGACGGGCACGGCCACGACGTCGGCGACGTCGACCGGGTCGCGCTCGAAGCCGGCGGCGCGGTAGGCGTCGTCCTCGTCGAGCGTCTCGTGCTCGAGCAGCTCCTTCGTCAGCGACTCGAGCTTGTCGCGGTTGGCGGCGAGCGCGTGCTGGGCGCGGACGTAGCAGGCCTCGATGATGCGCCGCACCTCGCGGTCGACGAGCTCGTGCGTGTCGTTGGAGACCTGCGTGCCGTAGTACTGCTCCTCGCCCGGCGGCGGCAGCACCGAGACGAGGCCGATCACGTCGGACATGCCCCAGCGCCCGACCATCTGGCGCGCGATGCTCGTGACCTGCTCGAGGTCGGACTCGGCGCCGGTCGTCACGTTGCCGTAGACGAGCTCCTCGGCCGCGCGACCGCCGAGCGCGCCGACGATGCGACCCTCGAGGTAGCGCGCGTCGTAGCCGTAGCGGTCCGCCGACGGCGACTGGAACGTCACGCCGAGCGCGCGCCCGCGCGGGACGATCGAGATCTTGCGCACGGGGTCGGCGCCAGGCTCGAGCATCCCGAGCACCGCGTGCCCGGCCTCGTGGTACGCCGTGCGCTCGCGCTCCTCCAGCGACAGGGTGATGCGCCGCTCGGCGCCCAGGATGATGCGCTCGAGCGCGTCGGCGAGGTCGGCCGCCTTGACCGACGTGTGGTCGCGGCGCGCCGCGATCAGTGCCGCCTCGTTGACGAGGTTGCGCAGGTCCGCGCCGACCATGCCCGGCGTCGAGGACGCGATCCGGCTCAGCGTGACGTCGTCGTCCAGCGGGACCGAGCGCGTGTGGATCTCGAGGATCGCGAGGCGACCGACCTTGTCGGGCGGGTTGACCGTCAGGCGGCGGTCGAAGCGACCGGGGCGCAGCAGCGCCTGGTCGAGGATCTCCGGACGGTTGGTCGCCGCGAGCACGATGACGCCCTCCGAGCCGGTGAAGCCGTCCATCTCCGTGAGGATCTGGTTCAGCGTCTGCTCGCGCTCGTCGTGGCCGCCGAAGCCGCCGCCACCGCCGCGCGCCCGGCCGATCGCGTCCAGCTCGTCGATGAAGATGATCGCCGGCGCCTCCTTCTTGGCCTGCTCGAAGAGGTCGCGCACGCGCGACGCGCCGACCCCGACGACCATCTCGACGAACTCCGACGCGCTCAGCGAGAAGAACGGCACGTCGGCCTCGCCGGCGACGGCGCGCGCGAGCAGCGTCTTGCCGGTCCCCGGCGGTCCGGACAGCAGCACGCCCTTCGGGATCGCGGCGCCGAGCTTGCGATAGCGGTCGGGGTTCTTGAGGAAGTCGACGATCTCGACGAGCTCCTCCTCGACCTCGTCGATCCCGGCCACGTCCTCGAACGAGACGCGCGTCGCCGACGCGTCGTAGCGCTTGGCCTTCGAGCGGCCCAGGCCGGAGATGCCGCCGCTCGCCATGCTCTGGCTGCGGCGCAGGAAGTAGATCAGCAGGCCGACGATCAGGATCGTCGGGCCGAAGGACAGCAGCAGCGTCGCGAGGAACGAGCGCCCCTCGTCGATCGGCCGCGCGTTGACCTCGACCTTGTTCTTCAGCAGCAGCTGCAGCAGCCCGTCGTCCTGGGCGGCGAACGTCGGCTGCACGGTCTGGAACTCGGTCTTGGGACCCTTGCTCTCGAACTTCGTCTTGCGCTTGAACGTCCCCTGGATGACGTCGCTCTGGGAGTTGACCTCCTTGACGTTGCCGGCCGCGACCTCGTCGCGGAAGAACGTGTAGGGGACGTCGATGCGCTTGTCCTGGCTCGACGGGATCAGCTGCCCGAGCACGATGTTCAGCACCAGCAGTCCGAGCAGGAACCACCACAGGCGGCTGCTGCCCGGCATCTTCGGCATCCGCGGCCGGTTGGGCGCCGGGGGCTTGTCGGCCTCGCGTCCGCCCTCGACGCGCCACGGCTGGCGTTCGCCCTTGTCGTCGGGTCGTGAGCGAAGATTCGAGGCGGCCACCGGTCGGCTGATCATACGGTCGTCCATTTGTCGGGCATAAGGCGGCACGGCGCGCAGGGCGAGTCGATAGCGCCAGCAATGAACCTTGACTTCGCAGACCTGCTCCTCGAGGTCATCGAGCGCAACGCGTCAGACCTGCACCTCACGGCGGGAGCTCATCCGACCGTTCGTGTCCGGGGCCGTCTGACGCCGCTCGAGGACTACCCGGTCATGACGACCGAGATGACACGGGAGATCGTCTACTCGATCCTCTCGAACGATCAGCGCCAGCGGTTGGAGACCGACTGGCAGATCGACTTCGCCTACGCGATCCCGGGGCGCGCGCGCTTTCGCGTCAACGCCTACTACCAGCGAGCGGCGATCGGGGCGGCGTTCCGCCTGATCCCCTACTCGATCAAGTCGCTCGACGAGCTCGGGATGCCGACCGTCCTGCACGACCTGGCGCGCAAGCCGCGCGGCTTCGTGCTCGTCACGGGCCCCACGGGATCGGGCAAGTCGACGACGCTGGCCGCGATCGTCGACGAGATCAACGCGTCGCGCGAAGAGCACATCATGACCATCGAGGACCCGATCGAGTTCCTCCACGCCCACAAGAAGTGCATCGTCAACCAGCGCGAGATCGGCTCGGACGCGCAGTCGTTCGCGCATGGCCTGAAGGCCGCGCTGCGCCAGGACCCCGACGTGATCCTCGTCGGCGAGATGCGCGACCTCGAGACGATCCACACCGCGCTGACCGCGGCCGAGACCGGCCACCTCGTCTTCGCGACCCTGCACACGCAGGACACGCCGCAGACGATCGACCGCATCATCGACGTCTTCCCCGCCTCCCAGCAGCAGCAGGTGCGCGTGCAGCTGTCGGTCGCGCTGCAGGGCATCGTGACCCAGCAGCTGCTGCCGACCGCCGACGGCGCCGGTCGCGTCGCGGCCTGCGAGGTGCTGCTCGCCACGCCGGCGATCCGCAACCTCATCCGCGAGGGCAAGACGCATCAGATCTACTCCTCATTGCAGACCGGAGGCAACATCGGCATGCAGACGATGGACGCGGCGCTCGCGACGCTCGTGCGCGCCGGCAAGATCACGCAGAAGCTCGCCGAGGCCCGCTCCTCGACCCCGGAGGAGCTCCGCCGCCTGCTCGGCGCCGGCTCCTTCGCCGCCTCATGAGCACCTTCGTCTTCCGGGCGATCGACCTCGTCGGCCAGCAGGCCAAGGGCGAGGTCGACGCGGAGTCCAAGCAGTCGGTCGCCGATCAGCTGAAGGCCAAGGGCCTGATCGTGCTCGACATCGCGGAGAAGGGGCGCGCGTCGAAGGACATCGAGCTGCCGTACTTCAACCGCATCAAGCTCGGCGACCTGGCGATCATGACGCGCCAGCTGTCGACGATGGTGTCCAGCGGCATGACGATCCTGCGCGCGCTGTACGTGCTCGAGTCGCAGACCGAGAACTCCAAGCTCGCCGCCGACCTCGTCGAGGTGCGCAAGGACGTCGAGGCGGGCCTGCCGCTGTCGGACGCGTTCGAGCGCCACCCGAAGACGTTCAGCCCGCTGTTCGTCGCGATGACGCGCGCGGGGGAGACGGGCGGCCTGCTCGAGGAGTCGCTGCTGCGCGTCGCCGATCAGCTCGAGAAGGAGGAGTCGCTGCGCCGTCAGGTGAAGTCGGCGATGGCGTACCCGATCGTGATCCTGACGTTCGCGATGGCGGTGATGCTCGCGATGGTCGCGTTCATCGTGCCGGTCTTCGCGGGCGTCTTCAAGGAGCTCGGCGGGGCCAAGCTGCCCGTCATGACGCAGTTCACGATGGCGATCTCGAACGTCGTGACCGGCTACTGGTACCTGCTGGTGCTCGGCACGATCCTGCTCGCCGTCGCCTTCGCGAAGTGGAAGAAGACGCCGCGCGGTCGCAGCCTGTGGCAGCGCTTCCTGCTGCGGATCCCGTTCAAGATCGGCGACATCTTCCAGAAGGTCGCGCTCGCCCGCTGGTCGCGCACGTTCTCCGCGCTGATGGGCGCCGGCGTGCCGCTGCTGCAGGCGATCGACATCACGAAGCAGACGGCGGGCAACATCGTCGTCGAGGAGGCGATGGACGCCGTCACGACGAGCGTCAAGGCGGGCGGGACGATCGCCCAGCCGCTGATGGAGTCGCCGGTGTTCCCGTCGATGGTCGGCCACATGGTCAAGGTCGGCGAGGAGACGGGCGCCCTGACGACGATGCTGTCGAAGATCGGCGACTTCTACGAGGACCAGGTCGCGGCGTCGGTCAAGGCGCTGACCTCGATCCTCGAGCCGGTGATGATCGTGTTCGTCGGCGGCGTGGTCGGCTTCATCGTGATCTCGATGTACCTGCCGCTGTTCAGCGTCTACGACCAGATCAAGTAGTCGCCGAGCGAGCGCCGCTTGGGCGGATCCGAGGACCCCGTGCCTGTGCGCGGGGTCCTCGTCCTCGTCGTCGTCGTCGGTGCGGCCACATGCACGATCGTCCATCGGACGAGCGGCGCGGATCGAGACGTCACTCGTTCACGTATGCCATGCAGAATGGGGCATCCGTCGAGGATGCGCAGATCGACATGTCGATCCTGCATGGTGCGCCGCCGGTGCGTCAGTCCCCGCGCCTGCGCCGCAGGTGGCTCACGCCGTACGTCGCCAGCACGCCCGCGACGACGAACGCGATCGTGCGCTCGGCGCCGTGCAGCGGCGACTCGCCGGTGAGCATCGCGACGACGGTCGCCGCGGCCAGCGCCAGCGCCACGGTCCCCAGCGCGATCGACGCGGTGCCTTCGAGGGCGAGCCTGCGGCGCAGCAGGCGCACGCTCTTGCCGAGCTTCGCGAGCTTGATCGCCTTCGCGAGCTTCAGGGTCTTGAACGCCTTCGCGACGACGAGCAGCCGCAGCGCGGGCGCCGCCGCGAGCGCCAGCGGGACGATCGGCGAGGAGACCGCGACGACGAGCAGCTCGAAGCGGTGCCCGGCGATCCACGCGCGCCGGTCGCGCACGACGCTCAGCATCACCGCCACCTCGACGGCGAACGTCACCCACACGACCCAGTGCCCCGCGACCTCGAGCACGTGCCAGTGACCGTGCGGCTCGGCCAGCGTCAGGGCCAGCAGCGGGAGCACGGCGAACGCGGCGACGAGGACCGGCGTGCGAAAGCGCGCCTCCCACGTCGCCGCGCGCGGATCGGCGGGCGCTGCGTCGGTCATCGCACCACGCTATGCGCCGCGGCCCGACGTCGCCGGCCGGTACCGTGAACGCCATGGCACAGCGTCTCGGCTCCGATCGCATCGCCGGGCTGAAGCTGCTGTTCGCGCTGATCGCGGTGATGTGGGTCGCCGAGGCGATCGACGCCGCCGACGGGCAGCGGCTGGACCGGTACGGCATCCACCCGCGCGACATCGGCGGGCTGCCGGAGATCTTCTCGGCGCCGTTCCTGCACGTCGGGTGGGACCACCTGATCTCGAACACGATCCCGTTCGCGGCGATGGGCGTCGCGATCGCCCTCGGCGGGCTCGCGCGCGTCGCCCTCGTCACGCTGATCGTGGGGGTGGTCAGCGGCCTCGGCGTGTGGCTGATCGCGCCGTCGCACACGGTCGTGCTCGGCGCCAGCGGCATCGTCTTCGGCTACGCGACCTACCTCGTCGCCCGCGGCGTCCTCAGCCGGCGGCTGATCGAGATCGGCGTCGGCGTCGTGGTGATCGGCGTGTTCGGGCTCGCGCTCGCGCAGAGCCTCGTGCCGCACGCGGGGATCTCCTGGCAGGCGCACCTGTTCGGCGCGATCGGCGGCGTCATCGCCGCCTCCGTGCTCGCCGGCCGTCGCGAGCCGGCGCCGGTCGCGCTGCCGCGCCCCGCGGCCTGAAGCAGCAGCGGCGGACTTCGGCGGCTGCGTGCGCGGGTGCCCCGACGGGCTGCGCCCGCTCGCTCAGCCCTCGAACGGGCTGAGGATCAGCAGCCCGGCGACGCTCGCGACCATCCGCGACAGTTCGATGTCCGAGTCCGGGACGAGGTACCAGGTCGCGCTCTGCGTTCCCTCGGCGTCGGCTATCGGGCCGAGCAGCTCGCCCGCGATCGAGATCATCAGCGGCAGGGGGTAGCGCTCGCTCGCGCCGCCCGGCCAGTGGTGCGTGTAGTCGGTGCGGCGGCAGTCGACCTTCCAGCCCCACGCCATCTCGGCCTTGTGCAGCATCGTCGCCTCGGTGACGGCGACGCTCTCGCGCGGCTCCTTGCCGATCCGGCGCAGGAACTCCGCGGCGACCTCCTTCGAGGTCAGGTTCGCCGGCAGCTGGCCGTCGAACTGGCGCTCCTCGGCGCTGCGCGTCTGGTCGGAGTGCAGCGCGATCGCGCGATCGAGCCAGTGCGCGGGCAGCGGCGTTCGCGGCGCCGCCAGCGCGTCCGAGATCGCTTGGCGGCCCTGCACGGCGCGGCAGCTCTCGCATGCCTGGCCGCCCATCAGCCGGATTGCGCCCGCGAACTTCGTCTTCGCGTTCTCCGAGACGCCCTCGGGCGGCTCGGGCAGTGTCGATGCGTGCGTCTCGCAGAGCAGGACACCGCATCCCTGACAACGGGCGATGGCGATGTAGCCGCAGGAGCAGACGCCGAGGCTGGCAAGAGTCACGCCGCGAAGTCTAAGCGCGCTCGGCGGCCTTGTGCGAGGCGCCTCGATCTTTTGCCGCAAACGGCGCCGCGCCGCTGGCCCCACGGTACGCGTGCGCCACCTAGAATCCGGCCGCGTGTACGCAGACGACCTGCTGGCGCCGTGGTACGACCAGACCATGTCGCTGCTCGGCGACCTCCCGATCTTCGACGCGCACACGCACATCGGCGTCAACGACCCCGACACGTTCAAGTGCACCGCCGAGCAGCTGCTCGCCGCGCTCGCGACGACGAACGGGCGCGCCGTCACGTTCCCGATGCACGAGCCCGACGGCTATCCGGCCGCCAACGACCACGTCATCGCGACGGCCGCCGGGTCCGAGGGCCGGCTCGTCGCGTTCTGCCGCCTGGACCCGAACGCCGACCCCGTCGCCGAGATCCGCCGCTGCGTCGCCGCCGGCGCGCGCGGGATCAAGCTGCACCCGCGCGCCGAGCGGTTCGCCCTCGACGCGCCCGCGATGCGCTCGATCGTCGCCGAGGCGCACGAGCAGCGGCTGCCGATCCTGATCCACGCCGGTCGCGGGATACCGGCGCTCGGCGCGCACGTGCTCGAGCTCGCGAGCGAGTTCCCGCGGGCGCGCTTCATCCTCGCCCACGCAGCCGTCTGCGACCTCGCCTGGATCTGGCGCGTCGCCGCCGAGCACCCGAACGTCTTCTTCGACACGGCGTGGTGGACGGTGCCCGATCTGCTGACGCTGTTCACCCATGTCGCGCCTGGGCAGATCCTCTACGCGACGGACATCCCGTTCGGCGCGCCGAAGCAGGGCGTCGTGATGGCGTTTCGCTGCGCGCTGCAGGCGGGTCTCTCACCCGAGCAGCTGGCGAGCGTCGCGAGCGGGCAGCTCGAGCGGATCCTCGCGGCCGAGGACGCGATCGACGCCGGCCCCGCGCTCGGGCCGGGGAGGCTGCGCTTCGATCCGCTGCTGCTGCGCGTGCACCACTACCTGATCGGCGCGATAACCACGGCGATCGCGGGCGGCGACGGGGCCGAGCAGGCCGACCTCGCCCGCCTCGCCTGCCTCGTCGGCGATGACGCTCCGCAGGGGCCGATCTGCCGCTCGATCCTCGCGCTGCTCGAGCTGCACAACGGCCTGCCGCCGGGGGAGACGCTGCCCGAGCGCTTCGGCCGCCTGCACCTGCTCGTGCTCGCGGCGGTGCTCGCGATGACCCCCGACGTGCCGGTTCCCTGAGTCCGGTTGCAGCAGGTTTCGCGGCCGATTCGACCCGCTTCGAGGGCCGTTGCCGTGCATTGATCGCCAGGGAGGCTGCGGCTAGACCTCAAGCCTCGATAACCTGCACGCAGTGACTGGCGATTCGCTTGCCGAGACGACGGCCGAGGACCACGGCCAGACGGCGACTCAGACCCCCGAGGAGAGCAGCCCCGCAGCCGCGGAGCCTGCCTCGCTCGAGGCTTCGCCACGCCCTGATTCGGAGGCCGATTCGGCACCTGCTGCCGCGAGCAACGGGTCGTCGGCCGAGGCCGCCGAGCTCGCCCCGGCTACCGAGGCAGCGCCGGTAGCGCAGGCGCCCGCCGCGACGCCTCAGCCAACCGCCGTCGCCGAGGCACCCTCGCCTGCTGCCGCGGCCGCCGAGCCGCCCGCCGCGGCCGCCGAGCCGCCCGCCTCCGTCGAGGCCCCAGCCGCTGCCGCCACGGAGGCGTCCGCCGCTCCCGAGGCCGCTGCTCCTTTCGCCGCACCCGAGAAGCCGGCCGTCACCGAGGCCGCTGCGCCCGCTGCCCCTGGGGCCGCAACTCCGGCTGCCCCTGAGGCCACGGGTCCCGCCGCGGCCGAGCCTGCTGCGCCCTCGACCTCCGCCGTCGCTGCGCCGGCCGCGTCCGAGACGCCCGCCGTCGCCGTGTCCGCCGCCCCGGAGACTCCGGTCGCGGAGGCCGTCGCCGCCGCGCCGTCACCGGCGGCCCCCGCCGACGCTTCGCCCGCCGCGACGGCACCTGCGGCCGACACCTCCGCGACAGACGCACCAACCGCCGCCGTCACGGCGCCGGCGCCGCGCACAATCGCGCCGGACGTCGAGAAGCCCGCCGTCGGCCCGAAGATCCTCGGGATCGCCGAGCCGGTCAAGCCGCTTGCGTCCGTCAAGGCCGCCGCCGCCCCCGCTCGCAAGCGCCGCCGCCGCCCGTCGGCCGCCGAGCGCCACCGTCGCGCCTTCTTCTCCGCCCTCACCGACCTTCGCCGCGGCGGTGCGGCGCCCGCCGACAACGCCCCTGCCGAGCAGGCCGAGGGCGACACCGAGGGCACTGCGACCACCGAGGAGACCCCGGTCGCGGCCGCGCCCACCGCCGTCGCCGAGCCCACCGCCGTCGCCGAGTCCCCGGTCGCGGCCGAGCCCACCGCCGTCGCCGAGACGGCTCCCGCCTCCGAGGAGCAGGCCGCGCCCGACGCGCCACAGGACGAGGGCGACCAGCCCGCCGCTCCCGTCGACCGCTCGCCTTCGTCCCCCGCCCGCGTGACGGCGGCCATCGAGCGCGTCGGCGGTGCCGAGATCATCAAGGAAGCGCTGAAGCCCAAGCAGGACGAGAAGGGCCAGCCGCTGAAGTGGGCCGCCGTCTGCGCGCAGGCGGCCGAGGGCCTGAAGCCCGGCGATCCCGTCTTCAACGCATGGGTCCGGCTCGCCGCGACCCCCGTGCGCGACGTCAAGAGCCAGCTTCCCCGTCCGCCCGAGTCCGAGCGCGGCGGGCGTCCCGGCGAGGCAGGCGGCCGTCGTCCCGGTGGCCCGCGCCCCGGCGGCGACCGCGGCGGCCGTCCCCGTCGCGACGATCGCGCGAGCCGGTCGGAGTACGCGTCGCACGCGCAGGACGGCAAGCTGCGCACGAGCATCCGCATCATCACCGGGCACGACGAGGACCAGGAGCGCCGCGACCGCGAGCGCATTCGCAAGGAAGCGCGCGAGGCCAAGCGCCGCGCCGAGCGCGAGCGTCTCGCGCGCCTGGGCTACTAGGCCCCGAAGCCGCTCCCCACGCCTCGGGCGTGGTCGTTGTGAGCCGCGCCGCGCGCCGGACCGGTCGGTGCGGATGAGATAGGCATCGTTGCGGCGGTCGGCGTTGCCCCCTTTACGAGGCCTGTCTCGACTACATGTCGTGACCGTGCACCGCGATCTCGTGGAGTTCCCCGAGCCTGCCTGGCTCGTGGGCCACTCCGAGCCGAACATCGACGCGATCCTCGCGGCCCTCAGCGACGAGGCACGGCTGCTCTATCGCCTGTACCTTGCAGATGAAGTGCGCTTGATGCGCCCGGACGGGTTGCTCCCCGCCTGGCGCGCTTTCGACCGCGCGATGTGCGAGGTGCAGCGTCGTAACAGGGAGGGGCGGCGACCATGAGCGTCCGGGCGCAACGCGAGCGCCACGAACAACTCGAACGCGAGCGAGCGGTGCTGGGGATGCGCGAAACGGTCGTCGCGGCGATCGCGCCCGGCTACGTGCGCCGCAGCGGCTCCTCGGCGGTGCATGAGGCGGTCGACGAAGCGCTCGCGCAGATCGTGTCCGCGGGAAGCCACCTCGGCGAGCTCGAGCAGGTCAAGGCGCTCTGGATCACATGTGCCCGGCGCCGCCTCATCGACGACCAGCGCTCCGCGGAGTCCAGGCATCGCGACGCGACGCCGGTGGACGAGCTGAGCCGGAGCCTCGGCGAGCAGCTGCGGGTCGATCTCGCGCACCCGACCGAGGACGCACGCCAGGAGTGGCGGGTGCGCGAGATCCTCAGCGTGCTGCGCGGCGACCAGCGCCTGTGGGCGGAGGCGTGGTACGACGAGGTGCTCTGCGGATCCCGTCCGAGCGGGGCGCAACCTCGCGGGCTGGGGGACTCCCTTGGCTGGACCCCCGCGAAGACCAAGAGCGTCTCGCGGCGCGCGCGGACGAGGATGGCGGCGTTCATCGACGATCGGGCCAACGGCGTCATCTGTCACGAGCGACGTGCGCTGCTCGACGCGTTCATCATGACCAATCGCCGTCGCCATGGACGCGGGCTGGACGAAGAGCAGTACGAGGGAATCGTCTTCCACCTCGCCGGCTGCGACGACTGCTTCGCGGCGTGGCACACGCGTCGGCGCTCGCTGCCCGCCCGTCTCGGCGCCGTTCTCGCGCTGCCGATCGACGCATTCGCGGGCGCCGCTCAGGCCCTGTCGGCCAAGGTCACCTGCCTCGCGATGAACGCATACAGCCAGGTGTGCTCCGTGTGGGGGCGACTCGGCCTCGGAGGCGCCGCGGCGGCGGGTGGCAGCGCCGCGACGATCGGCGCGAAGGCGACCGCGGTCTGCGTGGGAGTCGTGTGCGCCGCCACGGCGGGCGGTGAGCTTGCCGGCGTCATCCCGCCGATTCCGCTCGAGTCCTCGCAGCAGACGCACGAGGAGGCTGCGCGCCCCGAGACCGTGCCGGCGGTGGTGGCGGCGCCGACCCCGTCGGGCACCGCGACGCAGGCATCCGAACCGCTCGCACCGGCCGTGTCGTCCGTGCAGTCACCGACGACGACCGCCCCGACCGCGACGACGCCCGGGTCCACGACGGCCGCCGAGGCGGTTCCGTCGACGGTGCCGCCACCGCCACCGCCACCGGTGGCGACCGAGACGCCGGGCGATCTGCCTTCGACGAGGTCGGGCGGATCGTCGGGAGCGAGCGCCAGCTCGAGCGCGCCGAGCCATGCGAAGCCCGCGCGGACCGCTGGAGCAACGAACTGCGTGCCCGGGAGTCTCGGGTGCTGATGACCGTCAACAACGGACCGATGGAGGAGAGGATGCTGCACCAGTTCAACAGGGGATGGGTCGGCGTGGCATTCGTGATGGCCGGAGTCATCGGCTTGCTGCTGGCTGCGACGGTCACCGTCGGCGCGAGCACCGCATATGCAGGGCAGTGGATCCAGGCGAGTTGCAGCTTCCCGGACGGGACGACGGCGTCGAGCGAGGGCTGGACCGGATTCGCAGGCGGACCCGTCGGCAGCGGCGCGTCGAACACGACGAAGTGCGATTCGCACTATCCGATGGGTGCGTGGCTGGGCACCGCGGCCCCGGCTCCGGCCGGTGCGCTGGAAGAGCTCGTCTACTCGCCGCCGGGGGGCTCCACGCTCGTCGGAGGGAGGCTGTCCGTCGGCTTGGTCGCAGACGGCTACGGGCGTGCGGACGGGACGCCCGGCAAGACGAGGTCGGCGATCGGATCGGCGGCGATCATGTCGCCCGCGTTCGGTGGGGACGACAACCTCGTCAAGCATTGCGAGTTTGGTCTCACATGCCAGATCAACGGGCTCGAGTACGAGTACTACGGGAATGTCGACCTGCCGCCAAACCGCGGGGGCAGCGTCGTCGTCGTGGCCAGCTGCGTCGGCGATCCCAACAACGCAACGTGCTACCAGGGAGGCCCGTACGGCAGCTGGTCGTGGGCGGCGGTCGCGTGGGCGCACCTGTTGCTCTCGTCGAGCTCGCTGCCGACCGCGGGCGACTTCCGTGGCGATCTGCTCGAGCCCGGTGCCCACGGCACCGCGGGGCTCGCGTTCACAGCCGCCGACAACGGACCCGGCGTCTACAAGGTCAAGGTTACGATCGACGACAAGCCGGTCTACGACGCGACGCCGAACACGAACTCCGGCAGGTGCGTGACCTGGGGTCCGGACCCGGGCACCGGTGCGCTCTACTTCGAATGGCAGCAGCCGTGTCCACGATCGGAGATCGTCGACATGACGGTCAGGACGACCACGCTCAGCGATGGTCCGCACGAGCTCAAGGTGACCATTCTCAACGCGGCGCAGAACTCGTCGACGGTCCTTCGGCGGACGATCACGACCAACAACCGCACGACCGTCAGTGCGAAGCTGACGTCCGACAAGCCCGCGCCCGGCAGCGTGACGCACGCTCCGGCACCCGTCTACGCGGTGGAGCTCGACGCGGCCACGAAGAAGCTCGTCGGAGGCGTCGGGCGCGGCTGGTCGCAGTCGGGCTTGACGCTGTCCGGCACGCTGCGAAACGGCGCCGGTGTCGCGGCGCCCGGCGTGCTCGTGACGCTGTTCTCGCGCAACGCCAGCCAGACGGCGCACGAGGCCGTCGCCCGAGCCACCACGGATGCGGCGGGTCACTGGAGCCTGGCGGCGCCGCGCGGCCCGTCGCGGCTGTTGACGATCAGCTACGGAGAGCAGCCGGACCCGGCGGCGCCGCAGGCGATCCGATTCCGGCAGACCGTCAAGCCGGGCGTGACCCTGCGCGTCCAGGCATTGGGGCACGGCCGGCTGCGCTTCAGCGGCAAGCTCAGCATCAAGCCGCTGGGGACCCCGCGCCCGCTTGTCGCGATCCAGACCAGGACGCGCAACGGCAAGCACTGGCAGGCCGTGGGGAGCTCGCTGCGGGTCAAAGCGGCGGGCAACTACTCGGTCACCTACGACGGCGGCCCCAACGTGGTCGGCGGCAGCTACGCGTTTCGCAGCGTCGTCAACGCCACGCCGTTGTTCTCGACAGGCATCTCCCCGATCAGAAGGAAGGTGGTCCGCTGATGCGTGCCGATTCTCGCGCTGCGGCGATCGCAGCCGCGCTCGTGTCGGTCGCGGCGCTCCTGCTCGCCGTGCCGTCCCTGGCTGCTGCGGCCTCGCCGCCGATCACCACCCAGGCGGCGGCTGCCGACGCGGCCTTCCTCGCCTACGCGCCGCCGCCGGCGAGCGGCGCGCAGGCCTTGTGCCTCGTCGACACGGGCGTCAACCCGACACCGGACACTGTCCCGGGTCTGGTGTCCGCGACGGCTATCAATGACGGTCCGCCGACCGATGTAGATCCGTTGCTGCACGGAACGATCGACGCGGCGATCGCAGGCGGCGTTGGCCATGGGATCCTCGGTGCTTGGCCTCAGTTGAAGATCGTGTCAGTCCGTGCGACCGACGTACCAAGTCCGGGCCAGCATCCCACCTTTCAGTTCGATGACTATTCGTCCGGCGTCACGCGATGTGTCAAGCAGTCGGTTCCGGGCGTACGCGTATTGGCGGTGGATCTGCCGCTGTCTTCGGTCATCCCGCCTACTCCTGATCAGGCTCGGGAGTTCGCTGACTCCGTCGCGCAGGCGCAAGCGAGTGGCATTGCCATCCTTGCAGCGGCCGGCAACGACCCTGGACCGGTGCAACTCCCGGGAAGTCAGCCAGGCGTACTTGCTGTAGGCGCGGGTGATGCCGCCAACGCCGCCTGTCCGTTCAGCGCGACCGGAGGCCTAACGTTCTACGCGCCTGGTTGCGGAATCGACCAGATCGATGGTCGCGGCGAGACTTTCTGTTGTGGCAACGGTACGTCACAGGCCTCAGCGTTTGCAGCCGGCGTGCTCGTGGCGATGCGCAGTTACAAGCCCGAAATGACCGGCGCGCAGGCCGTTCAGCACCTGCTCTCGACCACTCGCAACGGTCATCTGGATGTGGCAGCCGCGTTTCGGGCCGCGGGATTGGACGGGATAGTTGACGCAGGTACAGCTTCGATCCCGAAGGAGGCAGCCCCTGCCCCTATTTCGGCGGGCCGACCGGTCTCGACCACTCGGCGAGTGCCACGGCCGAGCGTCAAACGCGTAACGTGGCGCCGAGGAGTGCTCGAGGTCGTTCTCAAAAGCATGCCAAAAGGCGCTCGGCTGCACGCCAGAATCACATTTGCGCGACGCAAACCGCTCTCGATTGGAGGGTCACGGATCAAGTTGCGGTCGAAGATGCCGCTGCCGCGCGGCGTCGCTCTTAGCCACACGCGGGACGGTGTCTCGAGCGCTACGGTCCGACCGAAGATCACAAGGCTTCACTGAGATGCGCCGGACTCTCATGCCTCTCGGGATAGTGACCGCCGCGACGTTGGCGTTCACCGCGTTTGGCGGTCGTGCGTTCGCTGGTAGCTACGTGGTTAGCGCTTGCAGCCCCACCGTCTCGGCGGGTCCGTGGGCGTCGACGAACACGTTGCCAACAAGTTTCACCACCGGAAACCTATGCGGCGGGCCAAGTATCGGACCCGTTGATGGCACAGACAACGGAGCATTGTATGCCGAGGACATCCTTGGGACGGCCGAAATAATCCCGGACGGGGCTCGAGCGGGCTGGACGTTCACTGCACCGCTGGGCACCACGATTACGGCGATCAGTTACTACAGAACCCTCGCCGCCCACGGCAGTCGAGACATGGCGGCGGGGATCGTCAAAGCCGACGGCACGGTGTTGGAGCAATGCACCATCGAGATCCCTCTCGGCAGTCCCATCGATTGCTCGAAGCCGAATAATCAGGCGCCCGTGATATTTACAGGGCTTAACACGACCAGCCTGTTCGTAGGCGTGATGTGCCGCTGGGTGATACATCCAGGAGCGTGCGGAACAGGCGGGACGATCCATTCGGTACGCGTGGCGATGTACTCGGCACAGGTAACGCTGTCAGAGGGATCGATACCTGCGGTCACCAACGTCGGCGGCGCGCTCTGGAGTGGCGGCACGATCGCCGACGGCGCCCCGGTGACCTTCAGCGCCACCGACCCCAGTGGGATCCGGGAGGAGAGCGTGCGCAGCGACACGGGCGCGACGCTGGTCTCGGCACCGCTCGGGTGCGACTACACGCTTGCGCAGCCGTGCCCGCAACAACCGAATGGCTCGCTGAGTGTCGATACGCATCGCGTCCCCGACGGTCCGCACACGTTCAGCCTCGTGGTCACCGATGCCGCCGGCAACAACCAGGTGGTGATGTCGCCGACGGTGGTCGTGGACAACGATGGGCCGGCCACGCCCACCGCGTTCACGGCGACCGCCAAGGGAGGCGGATCGAACGTGATCGCGCTCGCGTGGCGCAATCCAGCGAACCCTCCCGCCCCGATCACGGGCGCCAGGGTCCAGCTGTGCCAATCGGAGTGCCCGCCGGCGGTGATGGTGGGCACGACCGGAGCGGCCCAGATCACAGCACCGGGTCCGGGCCTGTACTCGGTGCACCTCTGGCTGCTCGACGCGCAAGGCAGGGGGGGTCCGCACAACGCGGCACTCGCTTCCGTCACGGTTTCACCGGCCGGCTCGAGCGCTCCCAGCCCGAAGCCTTCTACGCACACGAAGATCACGGCGGTGCTCAGCGGCCGGCGGCTGCGCGTGAGTGGGACGATCGTGCGAACCGGGCACGTCAAGGTGAGCTGGCGCTCGAAGCTGGGGACGCACACCCTCGGCAACGGCTCTCGCACGGTCCTGATTCGCAACCACAAGATCAGCGTGACGTTCACGCCTACAGCTCGCGCGCGGCACGGCACCATCCGGATCGCCGTACGGTCGGGGCGACACATCGTCGCGCAGGCTCGCGCCCGGCGAAGTACGCACTGAGCCGCTCGTAGCTCGCCGGATCTGAAGATCGGGCGGTCCCTGCTCGACGGGACCGCCCGGCTTCGCCATGGCCGAGACGCCACGGCAAGAAAACCGCGCAATTTGCGGGAAACCGATCACCCGCGGGGGGCGAACTCCGGCCTCTCGTCACTTAACACATAAAACGGCTACTCGGGCCTCGAAGTGGGGGATGGAACGATGGACGACGGCAACGGCGACGCAACCCGCAGCACCGCTGCGGAGGAGCTCATCCTCCGGACGGTCGCAGCGCATGCCGACTCACTGCTGCGCACCGCGCGGCGGCACTCGATCTGCCTCGACGACGCGCAGGACGCCTACCAGCACGCGATCGAGATCTTCATGCGCGAAGCCCACCGCCTCGACGCGGCTCGAGCTCCGGGCTGGCTGCACGTCGTCGTCAAGCGCGAGGCGCAGGCCCTGCGCAAGGAGCGCCAGAAGTTCCTGATCTCCGAGCCGATCGACCTGGACGGGCACGAGGCGACGGACCTGCCCACGCCCGAGGAGCGCCTGCTGCGATTCGACATGGTCAGCCGGTCGGCCGAGGCGCTCAAGCGGCTCAAGCCGCAGGAGCTGCGCGCGCTGTGGCTGCGAGCGCAGGGGCACAGCTACTGCGAGATCGGGGCGATGACGGGTTGGTCGTACACGAAGATCAACCGCTGCCTCGCCGAGGGCCGGCGCAACTTCCTCGAGCGCTACGAGCGCATCGAGGCCGGAGACGAGTGCGAACGCTGGATGCCGGTGATCTCGAGGATGGTCGACGGCGAGGCGTCGCCCGAGCAGATCCTCGAACTGCGGCCGCACCTGCGCAACTGCCCCGGATGCCGAGCGACGCTGAGGGCGCTGCAGGACAGCTCGAGGCCGCTGGCGGCAGTGTTCCCCGTGCCGCTGCTCGCGGTCGCCGCGGATGGAGGCGACCAGGTCTCCGGCGTGTTGATGCGTCTCTACGAGGCGATCAGCGGCGGGCTGCACGAGCGCGCGGTGCACTCGGTGACCAAGGCGCAGGTCGTCCTCGAGATGGCCGCCGCCGGGAAGGTGACCGCCGTCGCAGCGTCCGCGGCGGCCGTGGCGGGCGGCGGATACGCCACGGTGGAGCAGGTGATCGAGCGGCCGCCCGCGGTCCGGCGCGTCGCCCAGACGCGGGCGCATCACGCCCAGCGTGCTCCGAGGCGTCCCGCGCCCGTCACGCCCACCGTCGCGCCGGCGCGCGTCGTGCCCGCCCCGGCGCCGGCGAGCGCGTCGCCGGCACGGCCGCCGGACGTCCCAGACGCACCGCGTCCGCAGCAGACGGGGAGTGCCGCCGCGTTCAGCGCGACGCAGGTCGATGCCGGCGCGGGCGCCTCCGCCGCGTTCGACGGCCAGGCGCGCGACGAGGACGTCGACTACTCCACGCGCGAGCCGAGCAGCCCCGCGGCGCACGCCGCGCGGGCGCCGAGCGAAGCCGCCACGCCGCCGCCACCACCGGCCTCAGGTCACGACACGACGAGCCGCTCGTCGTCGTCAGGAGCCACCGCGGCATTCGCGACCGCGGAGCAGCAGGCGGGGTTCGCACCATGAGTCGCCGACCCGCGGCCGTGTTGACGCGGCCGCGGAGCACGAGGCGGGTTCGCACCCTGACCGACGCTCCCGCAACCCGTGGTTGGCGTGCCGAGCGTGCGGCGGACCCAGCCGCGAGGGCTCGTGCCCGCGGCGCGCCCGACTCAGGCGGGCAGCATCGCCCGCAGCAGGGTCACGGCGTCGCCTGCGGGCTCCACGGTGCGAGCCGCGGACGAGGCGGTGACCACGAACAGCTGCCCGGCCGCGAGCTCCTCGCCCGCGCACACCACGCCACCGTCGAGCGCGATCAGGATCGCGCACTCGCCGTCCGGCGCGGCGGCGCGCACCCCGTCGAGCACCCAGCGGTCGACCTCGAAGACGTCGTCGTGCACGAGTGCCTCGCCGTCGGGCACGACGAGCGCCGGCTCGGCGTCGTCCCAGTCGATCGACGCGAGCGACTCGGGAACGTGCAGCTCGCGCATCGCACCATCGAGGCCCGGGCGGTTGAAGTCGAAGACGCGGTAGGTCGTGTCGGAGTTCTGCTGCACCTCGACGATCACGTTCCCGCCGCCGATCGCGTGGACGCGGCCGGAGGGCAGGTACATGACGTCGCCGTCGCGCACCTCGTGGCGGTGCAGCATCGCGCTGACGTCCTCGCCCGCCCGCAGCGCGGCCTCGAACGCCGTGCGCGTGACGCCGCGGCGCAGTCCGGCGAAGAGGTGCGCGTGCTCGGACGCGTGCGCGACGACCCACGTCTCCGTCTTCGGCTCGCCGCGCAGCCGCGACGCCACGGCCGCGGGCGGGTGCACCTGCACCGACAGGGTGTCCTCGCAGTCCAGCAGCTTGACGAGCAGCGGGAAGCGCTCCCCGCGCGCGCGTGACCCGAACAGCTCGGTGCGGCGCTCCGAGCGCCACAGCTCGCCGAGCGTGGCGCCCGCGAGCGGGCCGCTCGCGACGACGCTCTGCGCCTCCGGCCGGTCGACGAGCTCCCACGACTCCCCGATGACCGCGCCCTCGGGCAGGGCCTTGCCGTAGAGCTCGCCGAGCCGCCGGCCGCCCCACACGCGCTCCATGAACAGCGGCTCGAAGGTCAGCGGAGCCCGCACGGCTCCAAAGGTTACGTGCGGGCGTGGCCGGCGCCGCTGTTGCCCGACCCGCGCGCCCCGACTTCGGCCGGCCGGCCCGGCGGCCGGTGGACTGACCGGCGACGGCGTCATGACGAGCGGCCAACCCGAGCCGGGCCGCGGCCGGGGTAGCCTGCACGCGACGATGCCGGGCAAGCGGCGCAATCTCGAGATCAAGGCGATCGATCCCGACCCGCCGGCGACGCTGCAGGCGGCGCTCGCGCTCGGGGCCGAGGATGCGGGCTGGCTGGCGCAGCGCGACACGTACTTCCACGCCGTGCAGGGCCGGCTGAAGCTGCGCGAGGCGCCACCCGAGCCGGCCGAGCTGATCGCCTACGCCCGTGCCGAGCTGGCCGGTCCGAAGGTCAGCCTGTACCGCGTCGTGCCGGTCTTCGACGCGCCCGCGCTCGTCGACGCGCTGACGGACGCGCTCGGCGTGCGGGTCGTGGTCGAGAAGGCGCGGCGGCTGCTGCTGTGGCGCAACGTGCGCATCCACCTCGATCGCGTCGAGGGGCTGGGGGAGTTCGTCGAGCTCGAGGCGGTCGCCGCGTCGCCGGGCGGTCTCGAGGTCGAGCGCGACCGCGTCGAGCAGCTGCGTGCCGCGCTCGGCATCGCCGACGAGCACCTCGTCGCGCGCGGCTACGCCGATCTGCTGACCCGCCGCGGCGCCGGCGCAGGCCTGCGCCGGCGCGTCTGAGCCAGGCGAGCTGCCAGGCGTCGTAAGCAACTCACAGTTCGTAAGCAAGACTCGCTATGGTTGTGCGTGCAACGAAAGGAACCCACGCATGCCCAAGCTCTTGCTTGTCCCACTGGACGACATGGTCGTCTTTCCAACGATGGATCTGAACCTCCCGGTCGACCTTTCCGGCGAGGAGCGCGTGCTGCTCGTTCCCAGGCGGGCACACGCCCAGGGTGAGTCGCGTGTCGGCGAGTACGCGAAGGTCGGCACGATCGCCAGGGTCACCGACACGATTCGCCTGCCCGGCGGCGCGAAGGGCGCCTCCGTGGAGAGCCTGTTTCGCGGCGCGATCGTCGGCTCCGCGGAGGCCGGCGTCAGCGGCCTGCGTGTCGAGGTCGAGGAGCACCCAGACGCGAAGCCGGTCGACAAGCGCACACGTGAGCTCGAGCGCGAGTACCGCGCGGTCGTCGAGGAGATCCTCGTCGAGCGCCGTACGGACGATCGCGTCTCGGCGTTCCTGCGCTCGGTCGTCGACCCGGGTCCGCTGGCCGACACGGCCGGCTTCAGCCCCGACCTCAACATCGAGCAGAAGATCCGCCTGCTCGAGACGCTCGACGTCACCGACCGCCTCGAGCTCGCCCTCGAGTTCCAGCGCGAGCGGCTCGCCGAGCTGCAGGTGCGACGCCGCATCCGCGACGACGTCGAGTCCGGCGCACAGAAGCAGCAGCGCGAGTACTTCCTGCGCCAGCAGATGGACTCGATCCGCAAGGAGCTCGGCGAGGACGGCGGCTCGGTCACCGAGGACTACCGCACGAAGATCGCCGAGGCCGGCATGCCGGACGCGGTGAAGGAGCAGGCCGAGCGCGAGCTCGACCGGCTCGAGCGCACCGGCGAGCAGAGCGGCGAGTCGTCGATGATCCGGACCTACCTGGACTGGCTCGTCGCCGTGCCGTGGAGCAAGCGCTCCGACGAGGTGCTCGACCCGGTCCTCGCTCGCGAGGTGCTCGACGCCGACCATGCCGGGCTCGAGGACGTCAAGGACCGCATCACGGAGTACATCGCGGTCCGCAAGCTCCGCCAAGAGCGCGGCCAAGCTGACGTCGACCGGACGTCCGAGCCCGCGAGGACGGGCGGGCGCAAGTCCGACGCCGGGGCGATCCTGACCCTGATTGGCCCTCCCGGCACCGGCAAGACCTCGATCGGCGAGTCGATCGCCCGCGCCACCGGACGCGAGTTCGTGCGCATGTCGCTCGGCGGCGTCCGCGACGAGGCGGAGATCCGCGGCCACCGTCGCACGTACATCGGCGCCCTGCCGGGACGGCTCGTCCGTGCCCTGCGCGACGCCGGGACGATGAACCCGGTGATCATGCTCGACGAGGTCGACAAGGTCGGCGCGGACTGGCGCGGCGATCCGTCGGCGGCGCTGCTCGAGGTCCTGGACCCCGCGCAGAACCACGCCTTCCGCGACCACTACCTCGACATCGAGATCGACCTGTCGGAGGTCCTGTTCATCGCCACGGCGAACGTCGCCGAGACGATCCCGGGGCCGCTGCTGGACCGCATGGAGGTCATCCGCTTCGACGGCTACACCGTGGCCGAGAAGACGGCGATCGCCCGCGACTACCTGTGGCCGCGCCAGCGCGAGCGCAACGGGCTACGCGAGAACGAGGTCGAGGTCACCGACGAGACGCTGAGGCTCGTCGTCGCGGAGTACACCCGCGAGGCCGGCGTGCGGCAGCTCGAGCGCTCCCTCGGGACGCTGCTGCGCAAGGTCGCGACGAAGATCGCCTCGGCGAAGGTGGAGGCTCCGGTGAAGGTCGACCTGGAGGTCGTGCGCGACGCGCTCGGCCGCCAGAAGGTCTTCCAGGAGGCGGCGGCGCGCACGGCGGTCCCGGGCGTGGCGACGGGCCTCGCGGTGACCGGCGTCGGCGGCGACGTGCTGTTCGTCGAGGCCAACAGCATGAAGGGCAAGGGCGCCGGCCTGACCCTCACGGGCCAGCTCGGCGACGTCATGAAGGAGTCCGCGCGGATCGCACTGACGTACGTGCGCGCCCACGCGGAGGACCTCGGCATCGACGAGGACGCGTTCGACAAGCGCGAGTTCCACGTCCACGTCCCCGCGGGAGCGATCCCGAAGGACGGGCCGAGCGCCGGCGTGACGATGGTGACGGCGCTGACGTCGCTGCTGACCGCGCGGCCCGTGCGCCACACCGTCGGGATGACCGGCGAGGTGACGCTGCAGGGACGCGTGCTGCCGATCGGCGGGCTCAAGCAGAAGGTGCTCGCCGCCCACGCGGCGGGGCTCACCGACGTGATCCTGCCCGAGCGCAACCGCGCGGACCTCGACGACGTGCCGGCCGACGTCCGCGAGGCGATGACGTTCCACCCGGTCATGACGATCGGCGAGGCGCTCGAGGTCGCACTCGAGCCGGCGCGGATCGAGGCGATCGCGGCGAACGGCTAGACGAGCTCCCACCCCAACACGCGATTCGTGCAGGCCGCCTCCCCCGTCGGCCTGCATGACGCGTCTTCGCAGGACCGCGGGCGGAGGCCTCCCTCCCTTGGCCTCCGCCCGCGACGCTCTGCTCACATCGAGGGCCGGCATGGCGCCGGCGGTCGACGCAGGCGCGCGAAGAAGAGACGCGAAGAGAGAAGATGACCCGCGGGGCGCAGGACGGTGGCATCGGTGACCACCGCCCCACGGCCCTCGCGGTCTACGGTCGCGTCGGCTAGGAGCGCGACCCGCGGTCCCCTGGCACTGCGCCCCGGTGGGCAGGTCTCCGAGACGCAGGCTGATCGGTTGAGTGGGGGAGGGGTGCCCAACCGACTGGGGGAACCTGCGAGGCATTCTCGACCGCGTAGCTCAAGCCCCGGTAAGGCGAACCTCAATGTTCCCCATGGGGCACCGGGCCGCCCCACCAGGACCACACGATCGGCTTGACCTGGCGCTCGAGCTGCGGCGCGAGCGTGCGGGCGAACTCGAGCGTGAAGTGGTGCAGGTCCTTGAACACGAGCGCCCCGCCGATCACGGGAAAGCACAGCCGCCGGCTGCAGAACGCGTGGGTGAGGTCGACCGACTGGACGCGCCGCGAGTGCTCGTCGCGCGCCGCGACCGCCTGAGGATCGGTGTCCAGGGCCGTCTGCCGCGCCAGCGCGCAGCGGATCCCGGCGCGTGCGTGCTGGGCGATCGCGCGGTCCACGCAGTCGACCGTCGCGCCGAGGATCTTCGGCGTGTCGCGGATCACGACGATGTGCTTGATGGTCGCCGGCAGCGACTTCCACGCGTTGCGGTAGCCGTTGACCTTCGCCTCGAACATCGTGCGCCCCGCGGGCACGTTGACCGTGCCCCCGGTGATGCCGGCGACGAACAGCGTGTCGATCTCGGGGTGCTTGCGGAAGTAGCCCGGCAGCGCCTTGACCCAGCGCACGCAGCGCGAGCGCGTCGGCTCGGGCGTGATGTTCGTCGCCTCCGAGAACGGGCAGCTCGTGCGCGTGATCGACTCCGCGCGCCACCCGCGCGCGCGGGCGACGGCGTCCAGCGGCGCGCGCCAGTGCGAGGCGTGGCTGTCGCCGACGAGCGCGATCGTCCGGCGTGCGCCCGGCGAGGTCGAGCCGAAGTCGCAGACGCTGACGACGCCGTCGCGGCGGAAGCGATGACACGGCGCGCCGGGCTCGACCTTCGCCGCGACCGGCGCCGGGACCACGGTGAAGCGCAGCTTCGGGTTGTCGCACGGGTGGTCCGGGTCGCGTGCGGCCGCGCCGAAGCAGCGCGGATGGTGTGCGACGAGCGCGACCGACCGTCGCTGGGCGGCGTGGATCTGCGCCTGGACGTGCGTCGTGCCGGCGATCAGCACCACCGCCACGACGGCGCTGGCCGCGGCGCTGCAGGCGAACGTCATGCGTGGCTTCGCGGTCAGCCAGGCGCTGCGGCGCACGGGATCCTCGAC
>DATAZX010000073.1:0-60776 GCA_036271815.1 Solirubrobacteraceae bacterium | reverse complement strand
CCAGCGGCGAGTAGAGCTGGGCGACCGCGTCGCCCGCCCAGTCGCCGTCGTCGCCGATCACGACGCGGTCGGGGTTCAGGAAGTCCTTGACCGCGGAGCCCTCCTTGAGGAACTCCGGGCACGACACGTACGCGAGGCCGTCCTTGCCCGCCTCGGCCAGCACGCGCTTGATCGACGCGCCGGTGCCCGCGGGCACCGTGGACTTCATGACGAGCGCGTGACGGTCCGACGCGGGGATCGACGCCACGACCGCGCGCACCGCGCTGAGGTCCGCGTCGCCGGAGTACGTCGGCGGGGTGCCGACGGCGACGAACAGCAGGCGCGCGTGCTCGAGCGCGTCGGCGATCTGCGTCGAGAAGTGCAGCCGCTCGCGGTTCGCGGCGACCATCTCGGCCAGGCCCGGCTCGTAGATCGGGATCTCCCCGGCCCGCAGGCGCGCGACCTTGTCCGCATCGATGTCGATGCAGTAGACGTCGCTGCCGAGGTGTGCGAAACCGGCGGCCGTGACGAGGCCGACGTAGCCCGTGCCGATGACGCCGATGGGTTCGCGGCCGTCGCTCATGCGGCGGCCACCCTACCTTGCGCTGCGGCGCGGAGACCGCGCGGGCACTACTGCAGCCGCGTCAGGGATCGGGCGATGCCCATGATCTGCTGGTTGGTGAGGCGCAGCGACAGCGTGTTCGAGACCCAGTAGACGGCCTTCGGGGTCTCCCACGCGATCAGCCGGATGTGCTGGCCGTCGAAGTAGCGCTTGTAGGTGCGGTGGGCCATGCGGACGCTGTCGGTCGGGTCGTCGAGGATCGGCGCCGCCTTCCACGTCGTGCCCTCGACGCCGTAGTACTCGCCGTCGTCGCCCTGCGACAGCACGATCCGGTACGCGCGGTAGCGGTTCTTGTTGCGGTCGTAGATGTCGTAGGAGCGCGGGCTGCCGTCGCTGACGTAGCCGCCGCGACCGAGCCGCGCCTTCGGGTAGTAGACCGGCAGGCCGAGCGGACCGAGGCGCAGGCTCGTGGCGAGGACGGTGTCCTCGCCCTCCTGCTGGTCGTCGATCAGGCCGGGCGCGAGCGCGTTGGACTTGATCTTCTTCGGCTTGGTCCCGCCACCGCCGCCGCCACCGCCGTCGCCGGCCGGGGACTTGCCCTGCACGTCGATGAACTTCGTGACGGTCTGCTCGAGCGCGGCGTCGCTGATCTCGACGCTGCCGTCGGGCAGGATCTCCTGCGGGAACTGGATCTCGGCGAGCGGGTTCTTCGAGGACGCGTAGGCAAGCTTTATGAGCGCCAGGATCGCGGTGTAGTTGGACTGCGCGATGTCGGTCTGCGTGTAGCGCCCGAAGATCTTCAGCAGCTCGCGGCGGTCGCCGAACAGCTTGCCGAGCCCGATCTGTGCCTTCGCCTCGCTCAGGAACTCCTGCTGGCGAGCCGCCCGGACGAAGTCCGAGTCGGTGTGGCGGAAGCGCACGAAGCTCAGCGCGTCCTGCCCGCAGAGCTTCTGGTAGCCGGCCTTGAGGTTGATGACCGCATAGCCGCCGGGACCGCCGTGGTCGTTGAAGTAGCGCCGATCGACGTCGACGTAGACGCAGCCGAGTCGGTTGACGGCGCGGGCGAAGCCGTCGACGTTGACGTTGATGACGTGGTTGATGGGGATCCCGAGCAGGGTCTTCACCGTGCGCACCGTGAGCTTCGGGCCGCCGTAGTGATAGGCCGCGTTGATCTTCTGCGTGCCATAGCCGGGGATCGGGACGAGCAGGTCGCGCGGAATCGACATGATCGCCGTCGCGTGCTTGTCGGGATCGAGGTGGATGACGATGATCGTGTCCGAGCGCGGCGGGTCGTCGGACCCGTCGGCGAAGCGATGGTCGGAGCCGAGCAGCAGGATCGTCTGCGGATCTCCCAGGGGGACCTCGTCGAGGACGTTCTTGATCCCCGCGATCGGCGTCGACTCGTGCGTGAAGATCGTCACGTCCTCGTGGACCTCGAGCAGCAGCCCACTCGCGACTGCTATCGCCGTGAGCAGGACGATCAGCAGGCTGCCGAGCGCGAACTTCTTGCCCATCCGCAGGCCGATCCTCGTGTCCTGGACCTCCGTCTCGGGCGGAGACTCGAGGATGCTCACGCCAGTCCGCCCTCGACGGCCCGCAACGGCGGCTTGTCGGCGGCGCTGCCGTCGAGCCAGGCGGGGAGGCCGAGGACGAAGTCGGTCAGCGCGCGCCGGTAGCGGTGCAGCGACTGGATCGACACCCACTCCTCGGGACCGTGATGGCCGCCGCCGACGGGTCCGAACTCGACCGCGGGGACGCCGGCCTCGAGGAACGAGATCGCGTCCGACGCGCCGTCGCGCCCGACCGACAGCGCCTCGCTGCCGAGCGACGCGGAGACGGCCGCGCGCAGCGCCCGCACGTACGGGTTCGCGCGGGAGACGTGCGCCGGCGCACGCTGGAAGGTCTTCAGGATCCGCACGTCGGGCAGCGCACGGATGTCGGCCAGGATCTCACCGGGGTCCTGGTTGGGGAGGTAGCGGATGTCGACGTCCATGTGGCACAGATCTGGCACCTTGTTGAACGCGTCCCCGCCCTCGATCCGCGCGACGTTGATCGACGGCCGGTCGAAGAGGTCGGAGGACTCGCGGCTGAAGCGTAGGGTCTCGATGCGACGGAAGACGTCGTATGCCTTGAGGATCGCGTTGTCGCCGAGCCACGGGGTCGAGCCGTGCGCCGCCCGGCCGCTGACCTCGACGCGCACCGCGAGCACTCCCTTGGCCTGCACGCCGATCTGCAGCTCGGTCGGCTCGCCGGTGATCGCGAAGTCCGCGCGCAGCCCCTCCTCGACGAGCGCCTCGGTGCAGCGATGCTCGACGTCCTCGGACTCCTCGTCCGGCACGCAGATGAAGCGCACGCGAACCTGCCCGTTGGCGGCGATGTCGTGGACCGCGCACATCATCGCGGCGAGGCCGCCCTTCATGTCGTAGGCGCCGCGCCCGATGAGGCGGTCGCCCTCGATCCGCGGCGTGAACTGCGCGGCGTGCGCCGGCACGACGTCGACGTGGCCGTGGAAGATCACGCACGGGCCGTCGTGGGGTCCGACGTCCGCGAGCACGACCGGCAGGCCGCCGAACTCGCGGCCCGTCACGGGGATGTCGCGCGCCTCGAGCCAGCCCTTGACGAACCCGACGGCCGCCCGCAGGCCGTTGTCTGTGGACGTGTCGTAGGTCATCAGGCGCTCGGCCAGAACCTGTTCGTCCATCGCCAGAAGATACCTCGGAAGGCCCGTGCCCGGCGGCGGGTAGCGTGGTGCGCGATGTCCGCTCGGATCGTCCTCTTCGGCGCCACCGGATTCACCGGCGAGCTGACCGCGCGGGCGCTCGCGGACCGCGGCGCGCAGCCGCTGCTCGTCGGTCGCGACGCGACGCGGGTCGCCGCGCTCGCACGGGCGCTCGGCGTCGAGAGCGCGGTCGCCGACGCGACGACGCCGGACGCGGTAGCCACGCTCGCCGCGCTGCTGCGACGCGGCGACGTGCTCGTGTCGACGGTCGGCCCGTTCGCGCGCTGGGGGGAGCCCGCCGTGATGGCGGCGATCGCCGCCGGCGCGCACTACCTGGACTCCACGGGCGAGCCTCCCTTCATCCGCCGCGTCTTCGAGCACCACGGCCGCGCGGCCTCGGCGGCCGGCTGCGGCCTGCTGACCGCGATGGGCTACGACTACGTGCCCGGCAACCTCGCCGCCGCGCTCGCGCTGCGCGAAGCCGGCGAGCGCGCGGTCCGCGTCGACGTCGGCTACTTCGTCGACGGCGACGCGCGCGGCCAGTTCAGCGGTGGCACGCGCGCCTCGGCGGCGGGCATGCTCGCCGAGGCATCGCACGCGTTTCGCGACGGTCGGCTCGTGACCGAGCGCGGCGCACGGCACGTACGCGACTTCGGGCCGGCCTTCGCCGCGGGCCACCGCCGGCGCAGCGCGATCTCGATCGGCGCGAGCGAGCAGCTCGCGCTCGTGCGCGCCCATCCCGGGCTGCGCGACGTCGGCGTCTGGCTCGGCTGGTTCGGACCGGCCTCGCGACCGCTGCAGCTGCTGTCCGGTGCCACGTCGCTGGCGACGCGCGTGCCCGGCGTGCGCCGCGCGCTGACGGCGTCGGCGCAGCGGCTCGTGCCGGGCTCGACGGGCGGCCCCGACGCGGGGACGCGCGCGAAGGCGCGGTCGAACGTGATCGCGGTCGCGTCGGACGCGTCCGGCAGCCCGCTGGCGACCGTTCGCGTGCGCGGCGCGAGCCCGTACGACTTCACCGCCGGGATGCTCGCCTGGGCCGCGATGCGGGCCGCCGGCGGAGGGCTGACGGGCAGCGGCGCGCTCGGCCCGGTCGACGGCTTCGGCCTCGACGAGCTCGAGCGCGGCGCGGCCGCCGCGGGCATCTCCCGCGCCGCTTGACAGAAGTGTGAGTAAGTACTTACTCTCGCGGCGCGCATGCTGAGCAGGCTCGCCAACCGCATCACGGATCGCCCGCGCCGCGTGCTCGCCGCAGCGGCGGTGTTCCTCGTCGTGGCCGTGGTGCTCGGGACGCCGGTGACGCACCTGCTCTCCGCCGGCAACGCGGACGACTTCGTCGACCCCAGCTCGCAGAGCACGGTCACCTCGGCGCGACTCGAGCGCGCCACGAGGCAGACGCTGAGCCCGGCCGTCCTCGTCCTCGTGCACACCGACGGCCCGGTGCTCGCCGCCGCGGGCCGCGCCAAGGTCCGCGCGGTCGTGGCGAAGCTGCAGGCCGATCGGGCGGTCGCGCAGATCACGTCCGTGCTCGCCGCCGGGAGGCGCGCCGCGCGCAGCCCGCTGGTGTCCCGCGACGGCCGCGCGACCTACATCCCCGTCGAGCTGCGCTACGGGGCCGACCAGACGCGGGCCGGCGAGCGCATCACGAAGGCGCTGGCGAAGACCCCGGGCGTCGTGGTCGGCGGCTACGCCGTCGCCGTGCCGCAGGTCTCCGACAAGGTCTCCGAGGACCTGCGCCGTGCCGAGACGCTCGCCTTCCCCCTGCTGTTCCTGCTGTCGCTGCTGATCTTCCGCGGAGCCGTCGCCGCGCTGCTGCCGCTGTTCGTCGGCGTGCTGACGATCATGGGCACGTTCCTCGGCCTGCGGATCGTCAACGAGGGCGTGCTGCTGTCGATCTTCGCCCTGAACCTCACGATCGGGCTCGGGCTCGGGCTCGCGATCGACTACTCGCTGTTCGTGCTGTCGCGATATCGCGAGGAGATGGAGCGCCTCGGCCCCGGCCGCGACGCGCTCGTCCAGACGATGCAGACCGCCGGACGGACGGTCGTCTTCAGCTCGATGACGGTCGCCGCGGCGATGCTGTCGCTGCTCGTGTTCCCGGCGCGCTTCTTGTACTCGATGGGGATCGCCGGGGCGATCACGGCGGTGATCGCGTGCGTGGTCGCACTGACGGCGCTGCCCGCGCTGCTGATCGTGCTCGGCGAGCGCGTCAACGCGCTCGCGCCGGCACGGCTGCGCCATCGCGAGGTGCTCGTGCAGCGCGGGTTCTTCTACCGCCTGTCGCAGCTCGTCATGCGCCGGCCGATCACGATCGCGGTCGCGACCGCGACGCTGCTGGTCGTGCTCGGGCTGCCGTTCCTGCGCATCCACTTCACCGGGGTCGACGCGAGCGTGCTGCCGGCCGGCTCGACGGCGAAGGTCGTCGACAGCGCGCTGCGCGACGACTTCCCGCCAGGCCCGTCGGCGCCGCTCGTCGTCGCGGTGACGGCGCCGCGCTCGAGCGGTCGCGCCCTGCGGGCGTACGCCGTGCGGATCGATCGCCTGCAGGGCTCGGCCGGCGTCGCGGCGCCGCGCTTCGTGGCGCCGGACACGTGGATCGTGGAGCTGACGGCCGCGTCGCGCTCGCTCGGCGACCCCGCGCTGAAGCTCGTCACGTCGGTGCGCGACACGCCCGCGCCGGGCACGGTCGCGGTCGCGGGCGAGTCGGCGCGCTTCGTCGACCAGATCGACGGGCTCGGGGGACGGCTGCCGTACGCGCTCGCGCTGCTCGCGCTCACGACCGTGCTGATCCTGTTCGCGATGACCGGCTCGGTCGTGCTGCCGCTGAAGGCGCTGGTGATGAACGCGCTGGGCCTGAGCGCGGCGTTCGGGCTGCTCGTGCTCGTCTTCCAGGACGGGCGCCTGGAGTCGGTGCTCGGCTTCACGTCGCAGGGCGGGCTGGAGGTGACGCAGCCGCTCGTGCTGCTCGCGCTCGCGTTCGGGCTCAGCACGGACTACGGCGTGTTCCTGCTGACGCGCATCAAGGAGGCGCACGACGGCGGTGCCTCCAACGACGAGTCGGTGGCGGTCGGGCTGCAGCGCACGGGACGGATCGTGACGGCGGCCGCGCTGCTGCTGGTCGTTGCGATCGGCTCGTTCGCGACGTCGTCGATCATCTTCGTCAAGGAGGTCGGGATCGGGACCGCGTCGGCGGTGCTGATCGACGCGACGATCGTGCGCGCGCTGCTCGTGCCGTCGCTGATGAAGCTGCTCGGCGAGCGCAACTGGTGGGCGCCCGCGCCGCTGCGCCGGCTGCACGCGCGGCTGCGACTCGGCGAGTCGCCCTGATCGGGTCGCGCGCGGCGGGCGGTCAGGCGAACAGCAGCGCGTAGACGCAGATGCCGAGCACCGTCGCGGCGGTGAGCCGGGCGGCCTCGAGCCGATCGCGCTCGACGAGCTTGACGACCGCGAAGATCAGGCCCGCGAGCGGGAAGAACGCCGCGATCGCGTACGGGAAGATCCCGCGGAGGAAGTCGAGGATCTGGTCCTTCTGCACGGGCCCAGGCTCGCAGATGCGAGCGGCCGGCGCAGTGCCTGCGCCTTGGCGTCGCTCGCGGCGCCCAGCCCCTCCTGGGCGGCGGTCGCTCGCGGCCGCCGCCCGTGGGAAGCGGCCGCTGCCGGGCCGTCTCCGGGACGCCGCCCGACCGGACCGGCTCCGGCCTACGCGCCCTCTGCGATTCGCAGGAACGCCGCCCAGCGGCGCTTGTCGCGTGCGGCGCGCTTCTGCGCCTCGCTGCGGTCCTCGGCGGCGTCGAAGTCGGCCTCCGCCTTGCGCAGCTTCTCGCGCAGCTCTGCGACGTCCAGGGCGCCCGGCTCGTGCGCCTCCTCGACGAGCACGAGCACGCCGTCGGCGGACACCTGCACGTAGCCCTCGCCCTGCGCGTAGCGGACGATGTCCGTGTCCGAGCGGTACAGCCGCAGCTCGGTCGGCACGAGCAGGCCGAGCGTCGGCTGATGGCGCGCCAGGATGCCGATCGAGCCGAGCCCCGTGCGCGTCGAGACCATCTCGACGTCCTCGTCGAAGACGGATCCCTCCGGCGTCAGGACCTCGGCGCGAAACGTCGTGCGCGGCATCAGTCGCCCTTGCCGCCCGCGGCCGCGACGACGTCGTCGATCGTGCCCTTGAGGAAGAACGCCGACTCCGGGACGTCGTCGTGCATGCCGTCGATGATCTCCTTGAAGCCGCGGATCGTCTCGGCGATCGGGACGTACGCGCCGTCGAGGCCGGTGAACGGCGTCGCGACGAAGAACGGCTGCGACAGGAAGCGCTCGACGCGGCGCGCCCGGCCGACGATCAGCTTGTCCTCGTCGGAGAGCTCGTCGATGCCGAGGATCGCGATGATGTCCTGCAGCTCCTTGTAGCGCTGCAGGATCTCCTTGACGCGGTTGGCGACCGTGAAGTGCTCGACGCCGAGGATGTCCGGCTTGAGGATCGTCGAGGTCGAGTCGAGCGGGTCGACCGCCGGGTAGATCCCCTTCTCGGAGATCGCCCGCGAGAGCACCGTCGTCGCGTTGAGGTGGGCGAACACCGACGCGGGCGCCGGATCGGTGAGGTCGTCGGCGGGGACGTAGATCGCCTGCACCGAGGTGACCGAGCCGTCGCGCGTCGACGTGATGCGCTCCTGCAGCTGGCCCATCTCGGTCTCGAGCGTCGGCTGGTAGCCGACCTGCGACGGCATCCGGCCGAGCAGCGCGGAGACCTCCGAGCCGGCCTGCACGAAGCGGAAGATGTTGTCGATGAACAGCAGCACGTCCTGGCCGCCCTGCTCGCGGAAGTACTCCGCCATCGTCAGGCCCGTCAGCGCCACGCGCATGCGGGCTCCGGGGGGCTCGTTCATCTGGCCGAAGACGAGCATCGTCTTGTCGATGACGCCCGACTCCTTCATCTCCAGCCAGAGGTCGTTGCCCTCGCGCGAGCGCTCGCCGACGCCGCAGAAGGCCGACAGGCCGCCGTGCTCCTGGGCGAGGTTGTTGATGAGCTCCTGGATGAGCACGGTCTTGCCGACCCCGGCCCCGCCGAAGAGCCCGACCTTTCCTCCCTTGGCGTACGGCGCGAGCAGGTCGACGACCTTGATGCCGGTCTCGAACATCTCCGTCGTCGGCATGAGGTTCTCGACGTTCGGCGCCGGGCGGTGGATCGGCCAGCGCTCCGTCGCGTCGACCTCGCCGGCGTTGTCGATCGGCTCGCCGAGGACGTTGAGGATCCGCCCGAGCGTGCCGTTGCCGACGGGAACGGAGATCGGCCCGCCCGTGTCCGTGACCTCCATGCCGCGCGCGAGGCCGTCGGTGGAGTCCATCGCCACGCAGCGCACGCGATCGTCGCCGAGGTGCTGCTGGACCTCGAGGGTCAGCAGGTCCTCGCCGCGTGGAACGGTGATCGCGTTGTAGATCTCCGGAAGCTCGCCGTTGGGGAACGTCACCTCGATGACGACGCCCTGGATCTCCTCGATCCGGCCCGTTGCAGTCTTGATCTCGGTAATGGCCACTTTTTATCTCCTGTTTCGCCCTTCGGTCCTCGCAAGCTCGGACCTCCGGTCGACGTTACGTCAGGGACTCGGCGCCCGCGACGACTTCCATGATTTCCTGGGTGATCTCGGCCTGGCGGGCGCGGTTCATCTCCAGCGTGAGGTCTTCGATCAGCTCGCCGGCGTTCTGCGAGGCGTTGCGCATCGCGGTCATGCGCGCGCCGTGCTCGGACGCCGTCGACTCCAGCAGCGCGCGGTACACGGAGATCTCGACGTAGTCGGGGATCAGCCGGGCGAGGATCTCCTGCGGATCGGGCTCGTACTCCACGAGCGCCCGGTGGCTTGCTCCGGCGGCGTCGTCGCCGCCCTCCGTGCCCTCGAGGATCGTCGCCTGCTGCAGGGGCAGGAGCGTCTCGCGACGCACCTCCTGCGTCAGCGGCGAGACGTAGCCGTTGTAGAAGATCTCGACGCGGTCGGCCTTGCCGTCGACGTAGGCCGCCATCAGGTCCTCGGCGATCGCCCGCGCGTCGGCGTAGGCCGGACGATCGGTGAAGCCGACGTAGCGGCCGACCGGGTCCTTGCCGCGGAAGCTCAGCGTCGAGACGCCGCGACGGCCGACGGCGCTGTAGAGCACCGTGCGCCCGCTGCCCTCGTACTCGCGCCCGCTGCGCAGCCCGGCGCGCACGATCTGCGAGTTGAACGCGCCCGCGAGGCCGCGGTCGCCCGTGACGAGCAGCAGCGCGACCCGATCCTCGCTGGAGTGCTCCTTGAGGATCGGCAGGCCGGTGACCTCCGCCGAGCCCGCGGCCTCGGCGGCCTGGCGCGTCATGCGCCGGATCGCTCCGGCGTACGGGCGCAGCGCCGCGATGCGCTGCTCGGCGCGGCGCAGGCGGGCGGCCGCGACCATCTCCATGGCGCGGGTGATCTTCTGGATGTTCTTGACCGACCCGATGCGGGCCTTGACGTCGCGCTGGGTGGCGCTCACGCCGGTGCCGCCTCCTTCTCGGGCTCGTCGGCCGTCTCGACGCCGGCGGCCCTCGTGGACGCCGCGTCGCCGGGGGAGTCGATCGCGACGCCGTCCTCGTCGATGTCCTGGCCGAAGTCGGAGGCGAACTCCTCGACGGCGGTGTGGACGGCCTTGACGAGGTCGTCGTCCCACGCCCCGCCGGCGATCTTCTCGAGCACGTCGGCGTTCTCGGCGCGCATCCGCGACACGAGGTCCTGGTGGAACTCGGTCACGCGGTCGACCGAGACGCGGTCGAGGAAGCCGTTGGTCGCCGCGTAGATCACGACGACCTGCTCCTCGACGGCCATCGGCGAGCGCTCGTTCTGGTTGAGCGTCTTGACGAGCCGCTCACCGCGCGCCAGCGTCGCCTGCGTGTCGGCGTCGAGGTCCGAGCCGAACTGCGCGAACGCCTCGAGGTCGCGGTACTGCGACAGCTCGAGCTTCAGCCGTCCGGCGACCTTCTTCATCGGCTTGATCTGCGCGTTGCCGCCGACCCGCGACACCGAGATGCCGACGTTGATGGCCGGCCGCACGCCCGAGAAGAAGAGCTTCGGCTCGAGGAAGATCTGGCCGTCGGTGATCGAGATGACGTTCGTCGGGATGTAGGCCGACACGTCGCCGGCCTGCGTCTCGATGATCGGCAGCGCGGTCATCGATCCGCCGCCGAGGTCGTCGGAGAGCTTGACGGCCCGCTCGAGCAGGCGGCTGTGGAGGTAGAAGACGTCGCCCGGGTAGGCCTCGCGACCCGGCGGGCGGCGCAGCAGCAGCGACATCTGGCGGTAGGCGAAGGCGTGCTTGGTGAGGTCGTCGTAGACGCACAGCGACGCGCCGCCCTTGTAGAGGAAGTACTCCGCCATCGCGGCGCCGGCGTACGGCGCGAGGAACTTCACGGGGGCGGCCTCGTCGGCGGCGGCGGCGACGATGATCGTGTTCTCCATCGCGCCGGCCTCGGCGAGCGTCTCGGCGAGCGCGACGACCGTCGCCATGCGCTGGCCGATCGCCACGTACACGGAGATGACGCCGGTCTTCTTGTTGTTGATGATCGTGTCGACCGCGATCGTCGTCTTGCCGGTCTGACGGTCGCCGATGATCAGCTCGCGCTGACCGCGGCCGATCGGGATCATCGCGTCGATCGCCTTGATGCCGGTCTGCATCGGCTCGACGACCGGCTGGCGCGCGACGACGCCGGGGGCCTTGAACTCGGCCGGGCGCTTCTCCTTGGCGTTGATGTCGCCCTTGCCGTCGAGCGCGTTGCCGAGCGGGTCGACGATGCGGCCGAGCAGCTCCTCGCCGACGGGGATCTCGAGCAGCGAGCCGGTCCGCTTGACCGTGTCGCCCTCGACGATCTTGTCCCAGTCGCCGAACAGCACGACGCCGACGTTGTCGGACTCGAGGTTCAGCGCCAGGCCGGTCACGCCGTGCGGCAGCTCGAGCATCTCGAAGGACATGCAGTTCTCGAGGCCGTGCACGCGGGCGATGCCGTCGCCCACGGACAGGACCGTGCCGACCTCGGTCAGCTCGGCCGAGCCGGCGTCCAGCCCCTCGATACGGCTCTTGAGGATGGATGTGATTTCGTCGGGCTTGATCTGCATGGAGGTCGTGTCAGCTCCTTGAATGCTCGCGGTGGCGTCAGGCGCCGCGGGCGACGTGCTTTCTCAGGTTGTCGAGGCGGTTGCGGATCGAGGCGTCGAGGATCGAGTTGCCCACCCGCAGGACGATGCCGCCGAGGATGCTCGGGTCGACGTCGGCGGTGAGCTCGATCCGCTGGCCGGTGTCCTGCGCGATGCGATCGCCGATCTGCTTGACGATCGCGTCGTCGAGGGTCGTGGCCGTCGAGATCTGCACAGGCAGGATCTTGTTCTCCTGCTCCCACAGTCCCTCGTAGTAGCGCCGGATGCGGAAGATCGCCGGCATCCGGTGCTTCTCGATCAGCAGCTCGAGGAAGTTCAGCAGTGCCGGCTCGGCGCCGGTCACGGCGCGGCCGAGGCCGTCCTTCTTCTCGGGCGTGGAGAAGTACGGCGAGAAGAAGAACACCTGGAGGTCGCGATCGTCCTGCAGCGCGTCGGAGAACTGCCCGAGCTGCTCGCGGACCTCGTCGAGCTTGCCGTGCTCCTGGGCGACCGCGAACAGCGACCGTCCGTAGACCTCGGCGATCTCCTCCATGTGCTCAGTTCCCCCGCTCGCCCGCGAGTGCGGAGAAGTCGAGCTCCGAGAGCGCTTCCTCGACGAGGCGGCGCTGGTCGTCCTCGGTGAGCGTCTTGCGCGTGATCTTCTCCGTGGCGAGGATCGTCAGGTCGGCGACCTCGTTGCGGATGTCCTGGATCGCGCGCCGCGTCTCGGCCTGGATGTCGCGCTTGGTCTGCTCGAGCAGCTCGTCGCGCTTGGCCTTGGCCTCGACGACCGCGGCGGCCTCGGAGGCATCCGCGGCCTTGCGGGCCCGCGCCAGGATCTCCTCGGCCTGCGTGCGCGCGTCCTTCAGGCGCTCGCGGTACTCGCCGAGCAGCTCGTCGGCCTCCACGCGCGTCCGCTCCGCCGCGTCGATCGAGTCGTCGATCGCGCGCTGGCGCTTGTCCAGCGCCTCCTGGATGCGGGGGAAGACCAGCTTGCTGAGGACGTAGAGCGAGATCCCGAAGACGACGAACGTCCAGATCATCAGCCCGACGTTCGGCGAGACCAGGAACGAACCGCCGCCCTTGTCGGCCGCGAGCGGTGCGGTGATGAGGCTGGAGGCGTTCATCCGTGCCTAGAGGAAGAAGGCGATCAGGCCGCCGACGAGCCCGTAGAAGAAGCACGCCTCGGTGAGCGCGAAGCCCAGCCACTGGATCGAGGCGATCTCGTCGCGCATCTCCGGCTGGCGCGTGACCGACTCGATCACCTTGCCGAAGAGCATGCCGATGCCGGCACCGGCACCGGCGGCACCGCCGCCCGCGCCGACGCCGAGCGCGATCGCGCGGCCGGCCTTCTGGGCGACGAGGTCGTTCGTCTGCGCCACCGCGATGATGTGGTTGACGACGTCAAGATCCATGGACGAGAAGCTCCTAGTCAGTGGTGGTCTGAGACGGCACTACCCAAGTAGATGCACGTCAGGATGGCGAAGATGAAGGCCTGAAGCCCGGCGACCAAGGTCGCCTCGAAGAGGAAGATCGCGATCCCGGCCGGCAGCGTGAACCAGCCCAGGACCTCCATGCCGAGCAGCACCGCGAGGCCGCCGGACATGAACTGGATGAGCATGTGGCCGGCGAGGATGTTCGCGAACAGTCGGACGGTCAGCGAGATCAGCCGCAGGAAGTGCGACAGGACCTCGAGCGGGAAGATCATGATCAGGATCGGACCCTTGAGGCCGGGCGGGATCATGCTCTTCGTGTAGCCCGCGACGCCCTTGGCCTTGATGCCCTCGATGTTGTAGGACACCCACACGATCAGCGCGAGCACCAGCGGGATCGAGACGTTCGCGGTCGCGGCGTAGATCTGGAAGCCCGGGATCCGCAGGCCGAAGATGTCGATCTTCGCGTTCGGGTCCGTGTTGACCGGCAGCGGCAGGTAGCCGATGAGGTTCGAGATCCAGATGAAGACGAACAGCGTGAAGACGAGCGGGAACCACTTGCGCGCCATCGCGTCGTCCATGTTGTCGCGGACGATCTTCTCGCGCAGGCCGGTGTACGCCCACTCGACCGCGGTCTGCACGCGGTTGGGCCGCGCCTGCATGCGCTTGGCGACCCACATCGTCAGCCCGATCGTCAGCGCCGTCGCGATCAGCAGGTAGAGCACGCCCTTGTTGAAGTCCAGCGGACCCGGGAGGTTGATCCACGGCAGCAGCTTGAACTCGTCCTGGGGCAGGAACGGGTGGGCCGTCAGCGAGCTGTCGTGGCGCGAGGCGCCGAAGATCGCGACGATCAGGATGATGCCCAGCACGTAGACCCCGCCGATGCCCCATTTCAGCTTCTGGCGTGTGGTCATCGAGTCGTGCTCCTTGGCGTCGCTGTGATGTGCCCGAACGCGGTGCGGACGAAGTAGATGGAGAAGGCGGCGAAGATCACCAGCGCCGCGGTCAGGCCGTTGGCCCGGGAGCCGGCCACGCCGGCGAGGACGATCGCGCCCGCCATGACCCAGATGCGGGCCATCGAGAAGCCGAGGCCGTAGCCGAGCTTGCGCCGCACCCCTTCCATGGCGGCGATGCGCCGCTCGGCGGGTGCCGAGGCGATGCGCCCCAGGATCCAGGCTCCGCCGCCGACCGCGTAGCCGAACGCGGGCGCGCCGAGCAGCACGACCGGAGCCGCCGCGAGGAGGATGAGGATCACGTCGAGGTAGAGCACGACCACTGAAGTTCGTTCGAGGGAGGCGGAAGCGCCTATCGACAAGGACGGTCCTCGCTGAGCGTCCGCAGGAGCGGCGCGCGATCGGCCGTACCCGAGATCGGCGCGCCGGAAGGGCGCTCCGTGTTCTCGGATCCGAGCGTGAGGAGAGGTCGCAACATGACGAGGGGCGGCAACCCTACAGATGCGCGACCGCGCGGGGAGCGCGGTCGGAGCGGACGGGTCACGCCCCCGCACCATATAGGGAATTCGGACTTTGTAACAACTTAGTGACAGGCGCTACCACCCGCTTGTGCGTGCGCGCCAGCCCCCGCCCGCGACCACCGCCGCACGGCCCGAGCGAGCGCCGCCGGCGGCCGGTCCGCGCGTCGGCTACCGTGCGCTCGGTGGCTGCTCACGACCACGGTCACGACGAGCACGGCGGGCACGGACACGGCCACGATCACAGTCATGCGATCGCCGCCGATGCCGACCGGCGCTGGCTGAGCGTCGCGCTCGGGCTGATCGTCGCCTTCATGGGCGTCGAGATCGCGGCCGGCCTGCTGTCCGGCTCGCTCGCGCTGCTCTCCGACGCGGCGCACATGCTCACCGACGCCGGCTCGCTCGGCCTCGCGCTGTTCGCGGCGCGGCTCGCGACGCGCCCGCCGTCCGGGCGCTTCACGTTCGGCCTCGGGCGCGCGGAGATCCTCTCGGCCCAGGCCAACGGCGCCCTGCTGTTCGTCCTCGCCGGCGTCATCGCGGTCGAGGCGCTCGGCCGGCTGAGCTCGGCGCCGCACGTCGATGGCGCGGTCGTGATCGTCGTCGGGACGATCGGCGCGCTCGTCAACGTCGCGGCCGCGTGGGCGCTGTCGCGCGCGCAGCGCCAGAGCCTCAACATCGCGGCCGCGCGCGCGCACGTGCTCGCCGACCTGTTCGGGTCGGTCGCGGCGGTCGCCGCCGGGACGATCGTGCTGGCCGGCGGCCCGCGCTCCGCGGACGCGGTCGCCGCCCTGACCGTGTCGGCCGTGATGGTCCGCTCGGCGTGGGCGCTGCTGCGCGACTCCGCCCGCGTGCTGCTGGAGGGCTCGCCGGCGCGCATCGATCCCGACGAGGTCGGCAACGCGCTCGCCGGCGAGCCGGGCATCGTCGAGGTGCACGACCTGCACATCTGGGAGGTGACGTCGGGCTTCCCCGCGCTCGCGGCCCACGTGATGGTCGCCCCCGACGACGACTGCCACGCGCGCCGGCGCGAGCTGCAGGTGCTGCTGCGCGATCGCTTCGGCATCCGCCACACGACGCTGCAGGTCGACCACGCGTCGCGTCCCGCGCTGCTGGAGATCGACCTCTCTACAACGCCGACGAGCCGATGACCTCCTGCCACCAGGCGCGCTCGGCGTCCTCGGTCGCGCCGCGCAGCCGGCGGCGCGCGTGCCACTGCAGCTGCTCGCGGCTGCCGACGAGCACGTGCGGCCCCGTGACCGCGTAACGCCCGTCCGACAGCACGACGAGCGCGCCGGGGACGTCCCAGCGCCTGCCGAGCCGGTCGACGACGACGAGCCCGAGGACGTGGGTCGGCTCGTCGGGGTCGCCGTCGCCCTCGCCCCACGGCCGCGTCGTGAAGATCGGCGCGCCGGCCGGGTGGTGCGCGCGGGCCGGGCGCGGCGCGGGGCCGACCGGACCGCTGCGCCAGCGCTCGCGCGCCTCCTCGAGCGCGCCGAGCGCGCTCTGGCGCGTGAGGACGTAGAGCAGGTCGCCGGCCTGCAAGCGCGTCGATCCGCGTGGCGGCAGCGCCTCGTCGTCGCGCACGAGCACGTTGACGAGCGCCTCGCGCGGGAGGCCGAGGTCGCGCACGCGCACGCCGATCGCGGCGTCGCCGTCGACGATCGGCACCTCGACGACGTCGGCGCCGAGCTGGCGGATCGTGCCGACCTCGACGAGCGGCCTGCGCAGCGCCGGCTCGCTCGTGAGCGCCCCGAGCGCGCCCGCGATCCAGGTGAACGTCGACCCCTGCAGGAGCGTCGACACGAGCACCGCGAAGAACGCGATGTTGAAGAACGTCACCGCCTCGTGGACGCCCTCGATGATCGGAAACAGCGCGAGCACGACCGGCACGGCGCCGCGCAGCCCGGCCCACCCGAGCACGACCCGCTCGGACGTGCGCAACGGCGCGAGCGCCGTCGCGATCATCACCGCGACCGGCCGCGCGACGAAGACGAGGACGAGCGCGAGGCCCGTGCCCTTCAGCGCGATCGGGCCGAGGTCGGACGGGAACACGAGCAGTCCGAGCGTGAAGAACATCGTCAGCTGCGCGAGCCAGGCGAGGCCGTCGTGGAACGCGCCCACGGTCTGGCGCGCGGGCAGCGCGGTCGACCCCATCGCCAGGCCCGCGAGGTAGACGGCGAGGAAGCCCGAGCCGTGCAGCACGTCGGCGGTCCCGAAGGCGATCGCGACGACGGCCAGCGAAGCGACCGGGTACAGGCCGGCGGTCGCGAGGTTGGCGCGGCGAAACGCCTGCACCGCCAGCCACCCGACCGCGGCGCCGACGACGGCCCCGATCCCGAGCTGCTGCACGAACAGCCCGAGCATGTCGGCGACGCCGTAGCCCGGATGCAGGATCCACTGGATGAAGCCGAGCACGAGCAGGACCGCGACCGGGTCGTTCATCCCGGCCTCGCCCTCGAGCGTGCGCGCGAGCCGCCGCTTCAGCGTCGACCCGCGCAGCAGCGCGAAGATCGCCGCTCCGTCGGTCGCCGACACGATCGAGCCGACGAGCATGCCCTGCAGCAGCGGCAGGTGCAGCAGCCAGTGCGCGGCGAAGCCGGTGACGATCGCGGTCAGCAGCGTGCCGAGCAGCGCGAGGCTCAGCGCCGAGCCGAGCACGGGGCGGATCTCCGGGAAGCCGGCCGCGAGGCCGCCCTCGAAGAGGATCAGGGCGAGGGCGACGATCCCGACGGTGCGCGCGAGCTCGTAGTCGTCGAAGCGGATCAGGTCGAGGCCGTCGGAGCCGATCGCCATCCCGATGCCGAGGAACAGCACGAGGCCGGGGATCCGCAGGCGGCCGGCGGCGAGCGAGGCCGTGAGCCCGAGCGCGAGCAGCCCGCCGGCCACCAGGATGAAGGTGCCCTCGTGTCCCATCGAGGGATCTTGCTACAGCCAGCCGGCCCGGCGCAGGACGCGGTACAGCAGCGAGCCGGTGAGCAGCATCGACGCGAGCGCGAGCGGGTAGCCGTACTGCCAGCGCAGCTCCGGCATGTGCGTGAAGTTCATGCCCCAGATGCTGGCCAGGAAGGTCGGCACCGCGATCATCGCCGCCCAGCCCGAGATCTTGCGCACGACGTCGTTCTGCGCCAGGCCGATCACGGCGAGGTTGGCCTGGAAGATGCTCGCCAGCACCTCGCGCTGCGTGCCGATCTCCTCCTCGACGCGCCGCACGTGGTCCTCGACGTCGCGCAGATGGTCGCGCAGCACCACCGGGACGTCGTCGCGCGTGTTGGACTCGAGCGTGTCGAGCGCGATCAGCAGCGGGTGCACGGCGCGGTAGAAGTCCGCGAGCTCGCGGCGCAGGAAGTAGACGCGTCGCGTCTGGTCGCCACCGTCCTCGAAGACCGCCTCCTCGACCTCCTCGATGTCGTTCTCCAGCCCCTCGACGACGGGCTGGTAGCCGTCGACGACCCTGTCCATCACCGCCCAGACCGCGGCGGCGGGACCGTGGCGCAGCAGCCCGGGGCGCTCCTCGAGCAGCTCGCGCGCGGACCCGAGCTCGCTCGCGGCGCCGTGGCGCACGACGACGACGTAGCCCGGGCCGGTGAAGACGTGGACCTCGCCGAACTCGACCCGCTCGGTCTCGTCGAGGTAGCGCGCCGTGTGCAGGACGAGGAAGTAGCCGTCGGCGTAGTCCTCGATCTTCGGGCGCTGGTGCGCCTGCATCGCGTCCTCGACCGCCAGCGGCGGCAGGTCGAAGCGCTCGGCGATCTCGACGATCTCCTCCGGCGGCGGGTCGTGCAGGTCGAGCCAGACGAAGCCGTCCTGCTCGTCGCGTCGCTGCGCGGCCTCGTCGAGCGGCAGCGGCGCGGCGTTCTGGCGGCTGCCGTCCTTGTAGTGCGCGCAGTCGACGAGCATCCCGGCGGCCTAGCGAGCCTTGCGCGGCGAACGGAAGCTCGCGTGCGGGCGCGGGCCGACGCGCAGCACGCGCCGCAGGACGTCCAGCGCCGTGCGCTCGCGCCCGGCGGGGGTGATGAGCCCCGAGTCCCACGAGTCGTCCGCCGGACCCGCGTTCCAGTTGTAGAGGTAGACGGCCTTGATCTGCGGATTGTCGGGCACCACGCGGTCGAAGATGTAGCGCGTCACCTCGCCGGCATGGCGCGCGCCCTGCGGGATCGTCGTCGTGCTGTCGTTGTCGCGGCGCACGAGGCCGCCGGTCTCCGTCAGCCAGATGTCCGAGCGCGGCAGCACGCGCAGCAGCGCGCGCAGCCTCGTCATCTTGAAGCGGTTCGCCTCGACGTAGTTGTGCACGCCCCAGAGCTTGGGCTTGAAGCCGAGCCCGGCGCAGAACTGCTTGACCCAGCTGGACATGTTCGGCATGTCCAGCACCTCGGGAGCGAGGATCGTGCACTTCGGGCACCCGCGGCGCAGCGCGCGGTAGTAGGCGGCGACGAGCTTGGGGCGATGGCAGGTCGGCTCGCCGCAGTGGTTGGCCTCGTTCCAGGTCGCCCACGTCGTGACCCAGGGATAGCGCTGGCGCATGCGCAGGAACTCGTACTCGAGGCGCTCGGGGGTCGGCAGCGAGCGGCGGTCGGTGCGCGAGTGCCCGAGCGAGATCAGCGGCGCGATCCCGTCGGCGCGCGCGTCCGCGAGCCAGGTGTCGAGCTGCTGGACCTCCCACGGGACGGTCATCGCGTCCCAGCTGATCGTCAGGCGGGCGTGCTTCACGCCGAGGGCGACGAAGCGCGGGTCGGAGAACATGTCGGGCTTCTGGTCGCCGATGCCGATCCGCACGTCGCGGCGCAGCGCGGCGGCGGCGGGCGTGGACGCGACGATCGCCGTGACGGCCGCGCCGGGCGGGGCGAGCGCGGCGGGCGCCGCCCCCTGTGGCGTGGCCGGTGTGGCGGGCGCGGCGGCAGCACCGGCGGCGGCGCGGGCGACCGGCGTTCCCGTGGCGACCGACGGCGCGAGCGCGACCGCGGGCACGGCAGCCGGCACGGCGAGGACGGCGGCCACGACCGCGAGCGCGCCCGCCCATCGCGCGCGCAGGGTGCGCACGGTCAGCCGCCCGTGAGCACGGTGTCGTCGGCGCTCCAGGGCGGCGAGCAGCAGCACAGGAGCGCGAGCGGCTCGTCGCCCGCGTTGAAGAGCTTGTGGCTGGACCCCGGCGGGATGACCGCGCAGTCGCCGGCGCGCACGTCGCGCTCCTCGCCGTCGATGCGCAGCCGCCCGGCACCGGTCTGGAAGAAGTAGATCTCCTCGGCGACGGGGTGGTAGTGCTCGTCGGTCGCACCGCCGGCGGGGATCGTCGCCTCGGCGAGCGACTGGCGCTGTGCGGGCAGCGAGACGCGCCCGGCGAGCTCGCGGATCGTGCCGCCGTCGACGGACTCGAAGGCCTCCGCGTCGTCGATGTGCGAGAGATGCATCGCGCAGAACGGTACCCGGGGGCACGCCGCGACGCCGCGCCTGGGCGGCGCGTCAGGACTGCAGGCGCTCGATCTCCCCGGTGTCGCGCCGCACCGCGTCGAACTCGCCGGTCTCCAGCCGCGCGGCGACGTCGGCGTCGATCTCCTGCTCGCTCGTGGCCGGCTTCGCGCGGCGCAGGCGCGCGGCGTCCAGGCGCTTGAACTTGAGGATCTCGAGCACGTAGACGAGGTAGATCGACGCGGCCAGCACGACGAGGAAGAGCGCCACCATGACCGCGGTCCAGCTCGGGTTCAGCCGCCCGCTCGAGTCGGAGTGAAACGGCACGAAGCGCAGCGCGAGCGCGAGCCCGGCGAGCATCATCGTCCACGCGTAGAGGTAGAGCACGGTGCGCCGCGTCGAGAAGCCGATCCGGTCCAGGCGATGGTGGAAGTGCTCGCGGTCGGCGGCGTAGACCGGCCGGTGGTACTTCATCCGCTTCAGCACGACGAACGTCGTGTCGAGGAACGGCACCGCGAGCACGATCAGCGGGAACACGATCGCCGCGGCCGCACCCGTCTTCACCGATCCCTGCACCGCGACGCAGCCGAGCAGCAGGCCGAGCAGGTTCGACCCGCAGTCCCCCATGTAGGCCGACGCCGGATGGAAGTTGTGGATCAGGAAGCCGAGTGCCGCGCCGGCGGTCAGCGCGGCGAGCACGCCCGCGCTGTTGCGCTCGAGGTCGAAGGCGATCACCGCCAGCGTCGCCGCGCCGATCGCGCAGACGCCCGCCGCGAGCCCGTCGATGCCGTCGGAGAGGTTGACGACGTTCATCACGACGACGAGGCCGAGCACGGTCAGCGGGCCGCCGAGGCCGCCGAAGTCCAGCGGCCCCGCGAACGGGATCGTGACGTGGTCGACGCTGACGCCGGCATGTACCGCGATCGCCGCCGCGGCGATCTGGCCGGCGAGCTTGACCGCGGGGTGCAGGTCGAGGCGGTCGTCGAGCCCGCCGACGAGGGTGATCAGCGCGGCGGCCATGAGGACGCCGTCGAGCTCCGTGCTGCCGGGCAGCACGACGACGGCGGCGATCGTCCCGCCGGCGAAGATCGCGAGGCCGCCGAGCAGCGGCGTGCCCCCCGGCGCGAGCCCGCGACCGCGCGCGCGATCGACGGCGCCGACGGCGCGTGCGAAGCGCGTCGTCACCGGCGTCAACAGCGCCGTTGCCGCGAGGGCGATGGCGAAGGCCGTCAGCGCGTCGAACCCGTCGAGCACGCAGCGACTGTATCCATGCTGGCCAGGTCGCAGTGGCGGCGGCGGGCCCGCCGTGACCTGGAGGCGCGACTCTCGCGAGCCGCGCCTAGGTGTCGCTACGGCAGCGGTTCGATGGCCGCGACGCGGCGCGAGTGGCGTCCGCCCTCGAAGGCCTCCGACAGGAACGCCTCGACGATCGCGTCGGCCTGGGCGCCGTCGAGGCGCCGGCCGGACAGGGTGACGACGTTGGCGTCGTTGTGGGCGCGCGCGAGCTGCGCCTCCTCGACGTCGTGGGCGTTGACGGCGCGCACCCCCGGGACCTTGTTGGCGACGATCGCCACGCCGACGCCGGAGCCGCACACGAGCACGCCCTTCTCGGCATCGCCCTCGGCGACGAGGCGCGCCGCGGGGGCGGCATAGCGCGGGTAGTCGACCGATTCGTCGGAGTCGGGACCGACGTCCACGACGTCGTGGCCGGCGGCGGCGAGCTGCGCCTTGACGTGCTCCTTGAGCTCGTATCCGGCGTGATCTGAGGCGATGGCGATACGCATGGCGAAGACCCTAGTGGGCCTCGCGCAGGCCGTGCCTCACGGATCGAGCGCGGCCGCGAGGGCCTCCAGGCCGACGGCGCCCGCGCGCAGCACGCGCCAGCCGCCACGCTCGTAGTCGCGCAGGTCGACCACGGTCGACGCGACGCCCGGCAGGCGCCCGCCGTCGACGACGAGATCGGCCGCGGCGCGCAGCTCGGGCGCGATCTCGCCGAGCTCCCGCGCCTCCGGCGCGCCGGCGAGGTTCGCGCTGGACTGCGCCACGGGCAGCCCGGCGCCGTGCAGCGCCGCGGCGCTCGCGCCGAGCGCGGGCACGCGCAGTCCGAGCGTGCCCGGATCGGGACCGCCCGCGGGCGCGAAGCGCCGCCTCGGGTTGTCGACGAGGACGGTGACGGCGCCGGGCAGCAGCGCGTGCAGGGCGCGTCGCGTGCGCGGGCCGAGCTCCGGCAGCGCGTCGAGCGCCTGATCGAGCGCGAAGAACATCACCGCGCTCGGCTTGTCCGGCGCGCGTCCCTTCAGCGCGTAGAGGCGCGCGACGGCCGCCGGCGAGTCGGGGTCGCAGGCGAGGCCGTAGACGGTGTCGGCCGGGAAGATCGCCACGCCGCCGCTCGCGATGCAGCGCTCGAAGGCGGCGACATCGGCCGGTCCGACGGTCACGAGCGGCGCCCCGTCGTGACCCGCTCGATGCCGGCGAGGTCGGGCCGAGCGTGCACGCCCTCGAAGCCGGCCGCTGCGAAGAGCGCCGCGACCGCCGCTGCCTGGCCCGCCCCGTGCTCGATCGCCAGCAGGCCCCCGGGCACGAGCGCCGCCGCCGCGGCGGGCACGAGGCGGCGGATCACGTCGAGCCCGTCCGCGCCGGCGAACAGCGCGCCCGCGGGCTCGTGGTGGACGATCTCCGCCGCGAGCGTCGCGCGCTCGCCGTCCGCGACGTACGGCGGGTTGGAGAGCACCGCGTCGCACTCCCCCACGCCGGCCAGCAGATCGCCGGCGCAGAACGTCACGTCGAGCCCGAGCGCCGCGGCGTTCGCGCGCGCGACCTCGAGCGCGCGCGCGCTCACGTCCGTCCCGACCACCGACAGGTCCGGTCGCTCCTGCTTCAAGGCCAGCGCGATCGCGCCGCTGCCGGTGCCGACGTCCACGACCCGCGCGCCGTGCGCCAGGCCAAGCCCGACCTCGACCAGCAGCTCCGTCTCCGGCCGCGGCACGAGCACGCGCGGATCGACGAGCAGCTCGATGTGGCGAAAGCCCTTCGAACCGAGGATGTACGCGACCGGCTCGCGCAGCACCGAGCGCCGGCGCACCGCGTCCTGGAACCCGCGCACGGCGAGGCCCGCGACCTCGCGCCCGGGATCGGTGAAGAGCGCCGTGCGATCGAGGCGCAGCACATCGGCGAGCAGCAGCTCGGCGTCCAGCCGCGGCGTGTCCGATCCCGCCGCGCCGATGGCGATCACCGCCGAGTCCAGCGCCTCGCGCACGGTCACGCCGCCGAAGCCGCCGCTCATCGCGCCGCCCCGCCGAGCCGCGTCCTGACGGCGCCCATCACGCCTCAGGCCGCGGCCTGCAGCTCCAGCGCGCGCCGCTTCTCGTCGGACTGCAGCGCGGTCGTGAGCTCGTCGAGCTCGCCCTCGAGGACGTCGTCGAGGTTGTGCACGGTGAAGTTGACGCGGTGATCGGTGACCCGCCGCTGGCTGTAGTTGTAGGTGCGGATCTTCTCGGCACGCTCGCCGGTTCCGACCTGCGAGAGGCGGTCGGCGGCGACCTCGGCCTGCTGCTCGGCCAGCGCCGCGTCGTAGAGCCGCGCGCGCAGGACGCGCATCGCCCGCTCGCGGTTCTGCAGCTGCGACTTCTCGTCCTGCATCGAGACCACGATCCCGCTGGGCCTGTGCGTGATCCGCACCGCCGAGTCCGTCGTGTTGACCGACTGGCCGCCCGGACCCGACGAGCGATAGACGTCGATCTGCAGGTCGCCGGGGTCGATCTGGACGTCGACCTCCTCGGCCTCGGGCAGCACCGCGACCGTCGCCGTCGACGTGTGCGTGCGACCCTGCGACTCGGTCGCCGGGACGCGCTGCACCCGATGCGTCCCACCCTCGAACTTGAAGATCGAGTACGCGCCGTCGCCCTTGATCGCGAACGTGTACGCGCCCTCGCCGGCCTCGAGCAGCTCGACCTTCAGCCCGCGGCGCTCGGCGTACTTCGACAGCATGCGGAAGACGTCGGCGGCCCACAGGCCCGCCTCCTCCCCGCCCGCGCCCCCGCGGATCTCGACGATCACGCTCTTCTCGTCGTTGGGGTCGCGCTGCACCATCGCGAGGCGGATCTCCTCCTCGAGGCGCTCGATCTCGGCGCGCGCGTCGCCGAGCATCTCGCGGATCTCGGCGTCCTCGGACTCGTCGAGCATCGCCCGCGCCTCGGCCTCGTCGGCGACCGCGGCGCGCCACTGCTCGGCGAGCTTGGCGGCGATCTCGAGCTGGCGAAACGCACGGCCGGCCGCGGCCGCGCGGTTGCGATCCCCGAAGACGTCGGGGTCCGACAGCTCGCGCTGCACGTCGGCGAAGCGCGCCTCGATCTGCTCGACGAGTTGCTCGATCACGACGTCGAGGGTAATGCAGCGCGTCGAACGCGCCCTTGCCGGGCAGCACTCTGAACCATAGGCTGCCAACGATGGCCGTATAAGGATTTCGGACCCTTATGCCGAAAGCCTCATGTGGACCGGCTAATCATCCGATGGGAACTCCGTGGACGCCAGCTCGAACATCCGTCCATCGGCCCACGATCCGGCATCGGTGGGTCTCGACGTCTACGCGACGGCGGCGCTCGAGCGCCTGACGCGCTGGGCGGCGAAGGCGCTGCGCGCACCCGTCGCCCTCATCTCCCACGCGGCCGGCGGCCAGCAGCTCGTGACCGGGACGATGCCCGGCATCGGTCCCGGCGGCCCGCCGGACACGACCGCGCTCTGCGCCCGCGTCGTGGCGACGGGCGAGCCGCTCGCGATCGACGGCGACGACCCGGCCGATCCGATCCCCTTCGTCGGGGCCCCGCTCGTCGACGACGGCGGTCGCGTCTTCGGTTGCTTCTTCGTCGCGGACACCGAGCCGCGGCAGTGGTCGACGCGCGACACGGAGCTCGTCAAGGAGCTCGCGATCTCCGCGACGACCGAGCTCGAGCTGCGCACCGCCCGCGCGATGGCCGATCGCGAGAAGCGCTGGAGCGACGGTCAGCAGCGCGTCCTCGAGCTGATCGCCGCGCGCGCGCCGCTGACGCGCACGCTGACCGAGGTCCTGCACGTCGCCGAGGCCCACGCGCCGGGGATGCTGACGTCGATCCTGCTGCTCGAGAGCACCGGGGTCGCGCGCAACGTCCTGCGCCACGCCGCCGGCCCGAGCCTCCCGCGCGCCTTCTGGGCGGCGATCGACGGCCTCGTGGTCGGAGACGGCCAGGGGATCTGCGGCACGGCGGCACACCGCCGCGAGCCGGTGATCGTGCTCGACGTCGCCGACGACCCGCTGACCGCCGCCTTCGTCGAGCTCGCCGCCGCGCACGGCCTGCGCGCCGGCTGGTCGACGCCGATCCTGTCGAGCACGGGCGCCGTGCTCGGCACGTTCGCGATCTACTACGGCCGCGACCGGCCGCCGAAGCCAAGCGACGAGTTCGTGATCGACCGCTCGATCCACCTCGCCCGGCTCGCGATCGAGCAGCACCACGACGCGCGGGCGCTGGAGCAGAGCGCCGCGCACGCGCGCTCCCTCGCCCGCGAGCAGACCGCGCTGCAGCGCGTCGCCACGAGCGTCGCGGCCGCGACCGACTCGGAGACCCTCTTCAACCTCGTCGCGCGGCAGGTCGGGCTGCTGCTGAAGGCCGAGTCCGCGTACGTCGTGCGCTTCGTCGAGGACGAGCAGTACCGCACGATGGGGTCCTGGGGTCGCCCGGACGCCGGCGTGCTCGCCGTCGGCGAGGTCGGCGCCTACGACGCCGACGGCCTCAGCGCGCAGCTGCTCGCGGGCCGGGCGGTGCGGCGTCGCAGCGTCGCGGCCGGCACGCACCCCTTCGACGGGCGTCACCGCATCGGCGCGCCGGTCGTGGTCGACGGCCGGGCGTGGGGCATGGTCGTCGCGCTGCGCACGCGCCTCGGCGCGTTCCCGCGCGAGGACGAGAAGCGCATCGCGGGCTTCGCCCAGCTGGCGAGCGTCGCGGTCTCCAACGCCCACGCTCGCGAGCGGCTCGCGACGCAGGCCCTGACCGATCCCCTCACGGGGCTCGCCAACCGCCGCGCGTTCGACGACCGCCTCGCCGCCGAGACCGAGCGCGCCCTGCGCCACGAGCGCCAGCTGTCGCTGATGCTCGTCGACGTCGATCGCTTCAAGGCGATCAACGACCGCTACGGCCACGCCACCGGCGACCGCGTGCTCGTCAACCTCGCCGGCGACCTGCAGGCGGTCATGCGCCACGGCGACCTGCTGGCGCGCGTCGGGGGCGACGAGATGGCGATGATCCTCGCCGACTGCCCGCCCGACCAGGCCGCGGACGTCGCGCGCCGGATGCTCGCGAAGATCGCCGAGGACACGTCGTTCTCCAAGCGCCACGGCGTGACGCTGTCGATCGGCGTGGCGGGGCTCGCCCCGAGCGAGGCCGCGGAGCGGCTGCTGCGCCGCACCGATCAGGCGCTGTACCGCGCCAAGGGCGACGGTCGCAACCAGGTCGTCAGCTACGAGGAGGAGATGGCCGTCGGGACGGCGCACCCGCAGCCCTGACCCGGCCGCCTACGCCACGACCTCCATGCCGACGCGATCCTCCTCGCCGGCGTCGGCCGGCGTCTCGACGTCGAGGACCGCCTGCAGCGCGGCGATCGCCACCGCGAGCTGCGTCAGGTCGGGCTCGCGCGTCGTCAGCAGCTGGAGCCTCATCCCGGGCGCCATCAGCGCTCGCGCCCAGCGCTTGGAGCGGTTGCGCCCGAAGCACTTGATGACCTCGAACGCGAGCCCCGCCACGAGCGGGATCCCGAGGATCCGCGAGGCGAACAGCCAGTACCACGCCGGCGTGCCGAGCGGCGCGAAGACGATCACCGCGACGACCATCACGATCAGCAGGAAGCTCGTCCCGCAGCGCGGGTGCAGGCGGCTGAAGCGCTGCGCGTTGGCCGGCGTCAGCTCCAGGCCGGCCTCGTAGCAGGAGATCGTCTTGTGCTCGGCGCCGTGGTACTCGAAGACGCGCCGCAGGTCCTTGATCCGCGAGACGGCGCACAGGTACGCCAGGAAGATCGTGATCCTGATGACCTTCTCGACGAGCACGAAGACGAGCGATCCGGGCAGGTGGTCCTTGATCAGGCTCGTGAGACCGACCGGCAGCAGGAAGAACAGCGAGACCGCGAACACCATCGCGACCGTGACGGTGCCGACCCACGTGCCGCCCGAGATCGGCTCCTCGCCGTCCGGCGTCTGCGCGTTTGCCGAGATGTTCAGCGCCTTGAAGCCGATCTGCAGCGACTCGCCGAGCGCGACGACGCCGCGGATCAGCGGCCAGCGCATCCAGCGGTGGCGCCTGAGGACCGAGACGAGCGGGAAGCTGCGCACGACGATCTCGCCGCGCGCCGCCTCGCCGACGTCCAGGTGCCGGCCGCCGGCGATCTGGTCGGCGGCCGGCGCCCGGACGGCGACGGCCCACGTCGACACGCCGCGCATCATCACGCCCTCGAGGACCGCCTGGCCGCCGACGGGCGCGTCGCGGCGTGCTGCGAGGGAGCCGTCGGACAGCCGCTGCGCGTCTGGAGCGGCTGCCAACGGTGGGACCCGCCTGCCTACGCGGCCGGCTGGCGCTTGGCGGCGCGGCGCTTGAAGCGGTCGACGCGACCGCCGGTGTCCACGAGCTTCTGGCGACCCGTGTAGAACGGATGGCAGTTCGAGCAGATCTCGACCTTGATGTCGGGCGTGGTCGAGCGCGTGACGAACTCGTTGCCGCACGTGCAGCGCACGTGGGCCTCGACGTATTCAGGATGGATGTCGGTCTTCATAGTTGCTACGAGTCTATCGGCGTCCGGGGCGCGCCTCGGGACCCGTTCCGGCTCGACTCGACGAAGAAGCCGTCCACGCTGAGATACTTGCCCGGGCCTGGGCACGGCGAGCTCATATTCGCGATCAGCGTGGCCGGCGGCATGCCCCGCACAAGCGAGGAAGCGGCCGCGCGCCTCGTCGCGGCGGTTGACGCGCTCGGCTGCGAGGAGGACGTGGGGGTCGTCGTCCAGAACCAGACCGCGGCTGCCTGCACACTGCGGCGCCGCAGGTCGGCTCCGACGATCGTCGCGGCGCTCGACTTCGTCGAGGCGAGCGACGACGAGCTGCTGCGCGGTACGGCCGCCCTGCAGCTGGCCGCGATGCGCGATCCGCAGCTGACTCGGTCCGCGCGACACGGCGGACGCCTGCAGCTCGCGCTGACGGCCGTCAGCGCGGCTGTGCCGACGCTCGCGCTGCCGACCGTGGCGGCTGCCGCGGCCGGCTCTTCGATCGGCTTCTCGGCGTGGCTGTCCGTCGCCGCCGCCGCCGCGCTCTCGCGCACGCGGCTCGTCGGACGCCAGCTCGCCCATGCCGACGTGGCCGCCGTCGGCCTCGCGGGGGACCCGGACGCCGTCGCGCGAGCGCTGCGAGCGATGCACGCCTGGCGCGCCGCTCGCTCGCCGTTCGCGGCTGCGGTGACCCGCTGTCCGGTGCCCGTGCCTCCCGACGCGCACGAGCTCGAGCGCGCAACCGCGATCGAGGCCGCCGCCATCGTGACCTGAGCGGGCCTAGCTGGCGAGTGGACACCTTCGCCGCAGCCCGTTGCGCTCGTCGGTCTCGTCGATGCGGTGATCGGAGTCGACCATCGCGGCGACCGTCGATCCGGGCGCGCAGGCGGCGCCGACGACGATGACCGACGCCTGCCCGCCGGCCGCCAGGCCGGGGACGCTGCCGACGCCGCCCGCGACGCGCACGGAGAACGGTCCGGCCGCGGAGCGCCCGGCGTTGCGCACGACGATCGTGTAGACGGCGAGCGCGGGTTGCGCGTCGAGCACGGCGCGCAGCGAGCCGGGGACGAGGTCGGGTCGCAGGTCCGGCTGGTCGCAGGCGCTCGTGGCGCGCCGCGCGACCCGCACGATCGTGCCGTCGACCGCGTTCCAGCGGAAGCGCACGACGGCGCGGTAGGTCGCGGGCGCGGGCAGGCTGTCGACGCGCTTGTGGAAGACGAAGCCGGCGCGACCGGGGTCGGCGGTCTCCCAGACGCCGAAGCCCTGGGCACCGCCGACGATGCGCCAGTGACGCTCGCCCGGACGCCGGCGCTGCAGGTCGAAGCGCATCTGCATCTGCGTCGCGCCCGTGGTCGCCGGCATCGAGCCGACGAAGGACGCGACGCGCCCGACGGGCAGCGGGCTCGTCTCGCAGGTCTCGACGGTGGCACTCAGCGCGACGGTGGTCGCGGGCGGGGACGGCGGGGGCGTGACCGCAGCCGGTTGCGCCATCGCGACGCCCGTCCCGAGCGCGAGCCAGGCAGCGACGATCGATCCGGTCCACTTCGCGCGATCCATGCCCTGGCTATGACAGCGCGCGGCCCCGCAAGTTGCGGGGTTGCCGTGTCATGTTCCACACATGCTAGTTTGTGCAGAACATGAAGATGATCCAGGTTCGCAACGTGCCCGACGACCTGCATCGCGCGTTGAAGGAACGTGCGGCCCGCGAGGGCACGACGATGTCGCACCTCATCCTCGAGGAGCTTCCGCGGCTCGCGAGCAGGCCGTCCCCCGAGCAGGTCCTCGCGCGCGTTCGCACGCGCACGGCGGTCGGCGGGCGGGCCGGCGCGCAGCTCGTCCGCGCCGACCGCGACACGCGCTGATGCTCGTCGTCGACGCGAGCGCGGTCGTCGATCTCCTGCTCCAGAGACCCACCGCCGCCGCCGTCGAGCAGCACCTGGCCGCACACGACTTCGACCTGCATGCGCCCGCGCTGATCGACGTCGAGGTGCTCAGCGCCCTGCGGCGACTCGTGGCGTCGCGCGAGACGTCCGCCGGCAGGGCGGCCGACGCCGTCGACGACCTGCTCGACCTCCCTCTGGAGCGCCACGACCACACGATGCTCGTGCCGCGCGTGTGGCAGTTGCGCGAGACGATCGCGGCGTATGACGCCACCTATCTCGCACTGGCCGAGACCCTGAGCGACGCCGGTTGCCCGGTGGTGACCACCGATGCGCGATTCGCTCGCGCGATCGCGCGCCGCAGCGACGTGCCGGCGCTGCTCGTCCGCTGAGCAGCCCGACTCCGGCGAGAGGGCGTGGCGCTACGTGTCGCGGTACAGCGGCCCGTCGCCGCCCTCGGGCACGGTCAGGCGGCCGCCCTTGGCGGTGATCGCGCCGCACTGCACGCAGTTGGTGTAGTTGACGATCACGTCGACGCGACCGGATGCGGGCGCGTCCTCGGGGATCTCGTAGACGCCGGCGGGGCACATCCACGCCCACGTCTCGGCGATCTCGCGCGGGACGTGGCGCTGCACGCGGATGTGGTTCGGCGCGTCGTCGCGCGTCGCGTTGTGCGTGATGTAGACCGACGACAGCTTGTCGAAGGTGTACTTGCCGTCGGGCTTGGGATAGCCGTCCTTCGTGTCGCCGACGAACATCTCGCGCGCGTCGTTGCGATGCCACGACCAGCGTCCGCCCGGGAAGCGGCCCTTGCTCATGATCATCAGGTTCACGAGCGGGCCACCCTTGAGGAAGCCCTTCTGAAACGGCTGGCGCGTGTTGCGGACCGCGAACAGCTCCTTGCCGATCGACGAGTCGTCGGCGGCCTGCTGGTAGGACGAGAGGTCCGCGTCGCCGCGCTTGAGCGCCGCGTAGATCGCGTCGGCCGCGAGCATCCCCGACCGGATCGCGTGGTGTACGCCCTTCAGCGCCACGGTGTCGACCATGCCCGCGGAGTCGCCGACGAGCAGCGCGCCGGGCATCGTCAGCTTCGGCATCGACCACCAGCCGCCCGCGGGCAGCGCCTTCGCGCCCCAGCTCACGCGCTCGCCGCCCTCGAGGATCCCGCGCACGAGCGGGTGCAGCTTGAACTGCTGCAGCAGGTCGTGGGCGGAGGTCGTCGCGTCGGCGTACTCGAGGTCGACGACGAAGCCGATCGAGACGTACGACTCGCCGGTCGTCTCGTCGTTCATCGGGTAGATCCACGTGCCGCCGATCTGGCCGTAGCGCGCCGACAGCTTCAGCGGCCACGGCCCGATCGTGTGGATGATCCGGTCGAGCGGCCTGCGGACCTTCCAGACCTCCTTGACGCCGAGCTCCCAGACCTGCGGCTCGCGCCCGTCGGCGAGGTCGAACTCGCGGATCGCGGCGCCGGTCAGATGCCCCCAGCAGCCCTCGGCGAGCACGGTGGCCCTCGCCTTGACGTCGGTGCCCGGCTCGAAGTTGCGCAGCGGGCTGCCGTCGCGGCCGCGGCCCTTGTCGCCGGAGCGCACGCCGACCACGCGGCCGTCCTCGACGATCAGCTGCGTCGCCGACGTCTCGGTGAGGATGTACGCGCCCGCCTCCTCGGCGACGCGCTGCTGGTAGCGCGCCAGCGCCGACACCGAGACGACCTCGTTGCCGTGGTTCCTGAAGGGCGGCGGCGTCGGGATCTTCAGCGCCCGCCGGGCGTTCGGCACGAGGTAGACGGCCTCGCGGGTCACCTCGCCGTAGGCGAAGCCCTCCAGGCGCCAGTCCTTGCGCGTCATCTCGGGGAACAGCTCGAGCAGCGGCTGCGGGCGCATGACCGCGCCCGACAGATTGTGGCCGCCGCAGGTCTTCGCCTTCTCGATGACGGCGACCGGCACCTCGCCGAGCGACGCGAGCAGCTCCTCGTCCTTGCCGAGCAGCGCCAGGAGGCGGTTCGCGCAGGCGAGCCCGGCGGTGCCGCCGCCGACGATCACGACGCCGACCTCGATCAGGTCGTCCTCGGGATCGAGGCCGCGCTTGACGAACTCGCCCTGCGGGTCGACCGGGGGCGGGAACTCCGCCGGTGCCGAGCTGTCGACGACCGGCATGTCGCGCTAGCCCTTCTTCGCCTTGATGGCCTCGGTCAGCTTCGGCAGGATCTTGTTGAGGTCGCCGACGATGCCGAGGTCGGAGTACTCGAAGATCGGCGCGTTGGAGTCCTTGTTGATCGCGACGATGTTCTCCGAGGCCTGCATGCCGACCTTGTGCTGGATCGCGCCGGAGATGCCGGCCGCGAGGTAGAGCTTCGGCGCGACGGTCTTGCCCGTCTGGCCGATCTGGGTCGAGTACGGGTACCAGCCGGCGTCGACGACCGCGCGCGTCGCGGCGACCGCACCGCCGAGCGCGGCGGCGAGCGCCTCGCAGAGCTCGAAGCCCTCGGCCCTGCCGAGGCCGCGGCCGCCGGCGACGAGGTAGTCCGCGCCCTCGATGTCGACCTCCGCGCCGCGGGCCTCGCCGCGCGTGACCATCGTCGCCTTCGTCGACCACGGCGACAGCTCGACGGTGACGTCCTCGACGGTCGCCGTCGCGTCGCCGGGGGCGGCGATCTCGAACGCGTTGAGCCGGCCGATGACGATCCCGCGGTCCTTGTAGCGCGAGGTCGAGATCGACGAGTCGCCGTGGATCGGGCGCTCGGCCGTGAGCTCGCCGTCGACGACGCCTACCTTCGTGACCTCCATCGTCACGCCGGCGTTCAGCCGCGCCGCGAGGCCGGCGCCGATCTCGAAGCCGAGCAGGCCGCCGCCGAACAGGGCGTAGCCGTGGCCGCCCTCGTCCATGACGTGGGCCATGACGTCGACGACCGGCTGCGCGAGGCCCTCGGGCGCGTCCTTGGCCCGGAAGACCTTGGTCGCGCCGTAGCGGCCGAGCGACGCGGCGAGCTCGTCGGAGGCGTCGCCGACGACGACGGCGTGGGCCTCCGAGCCGAGCTCGCCGGCGAGGCGCGCCGCCTCGGAGACGGCACCGAGCGAGTTCTTGTTGAAGGCGCCCTCGTAGTGCAGCGCGTAGACGAGGATCGGGGTCACGACAGCAGCTTCCTCTCGTCGAGCCAGGCGACGATCTTCTCGACCGTCTCGTTGGTGTCCTCGTCCTCGATGATCGTGCCGCCGGACTTCGCGGGCGGCGCCTTGAAGTCGCCGCAGACGACCTTCGAGCCGGCCTCGCCGACGCGGTCGGCCGCGATGTCCGCGTCGCCGATCGCGAGCGTCTCCAGCGGCTTCTTCTTCGCTCCCATGATCGCCTTCAGCGACGGGTAGCGCGGCTCGTTGATCGCGTCCCCGACGGAGATGACGGCGGGCAGCTCGACGTCGACGGTGTCGTAGCCGTACTCGGCCTGGCGCTCGCAGCGCAGCGAGCCCTCGGAGACGTCCATCTTGATGACCTGCGTGAGCGACGGCATGCGCAGGTGGTCGGCGACGACGGCGCCGATCGTGTAGCACTCGCCGTCGTCGGACTGCTGGCCGAGCAGGACGAGGTCGGGGCTCTCGCGCTCGAGCACCTTGGCCAGCGCGTAGCCCGTCGCGGCGACGTCGGAGCCCGCGAGCGCGTCGTCGGACAGGTGCACGGAGCGGTCGGCGCCCAGCGAGACGGCCTTGTGCAGCGCGCGCACGGCGGTGCCCGGCCCCATCGTCACGGCGACGATCTCGTCGACCTGCACGACACCGCCCTCCTTGACCTGCATCGCGGCCTCGATCGCATGCGTGTCGTAGGGATTCAGGTTGCGCTCGCCGCTGCGATCCATCCGGCCGGTCTGCGGGTTGATCCGCTTCTCGACGGCGGCGTCGGGCACCTCCTTCACCAGGACGCAGATCTTCAACGAATGGCCTCCTTCGGGGGACCCGGGGGACGTGGCATGGGCGCAGGATAACCGATTGACTGACCAGTCAATCGCACTGCTCGAAGGCGTCGCCGGCGGGTCAGCGGGCGGCGGTCGCGACGGCGCCGCGGATGAAGTCCACGATCGCCTCCGTGCTCGATCCGGGGCCGAAGACCTCGGCCACGCCGAGCCGCTTGAGCTCGGGGATGTCGTCGCTCGGGATCGTGCCGCCGACGGTCACGACGACGTCGTCGATCTCCTGCTCGTGCAGCAGCGCGACGATCCGCGGCACGAGCGTCATGTGCGCCCCCGAGAGGATCGACAGCCCGACGGCGTCGGCGTCCTCCTGGATGACGGTCTCGACGATCTGCTCGGGCGTCTGGTGCAGGCCCGTGTAGATGACCTCCATGCCGGCGTCGCGCAGCGCGCGGGCGATGATCTTCGCGCCGCGGTCGTGACCGTCGAGGCCGGGCTTGGCGACGACGACGCGGATCTTCTTCGCGGTGGAGGGAGGCTCGGTCATAGGTGCGCTCGGGCACCTGGATCATATGGGCCGGGCGCCGACCCGCTCGGGCGGCGCGTCGGAGGGTCGGTGGAGGTCTGTTACGTTCGGGGCGATCGTCGCCGTGACGTCCCAGCCCGACACCGAGCACAGCTTGTTGCTCGCTCGCCTCGACGGCATCGCGCCGATCGTCGCTGGCGCATGCCTCACGCTCCTTGCGCAGCTCACGTGGATTCGACGACGCAGCGAGCAAGTCACCTTCCACGATTACGAGACCGCACGACTCTCGTCGGCTCTCGACATCGTGCTCCCGGTTGACGTCGTCGATCTTCTGCGGATCGATCGCGCCGATGACACGGAGGCCTCTGGCATGGCTGCCATGCGCCCAAAGCAGCGGATCATCGTCCCGCTCGACGTGCTCGAGAAAGGTCGGCTCGTCCATTTCGATCTCATGCTGGATGGCAAGACGGCCAGCCTCATGAACTCCGTCGAGATCGCGCTCATCACGGCGTGGATGCTGAACCTCGTCGCGATCGACGCCGGGGAAGGCCCGATGGATCAGGCCGAGTTCGCCTTGGCGACGACGATCGCCGGCAGCGACATCGACGAGAGTCGGTCGGCATTCGAGGATCTCAAGTGGCGCAGACCGACGGCGACCAACCTGCTCGAGGAAGCACGCAAGTACCGCGACAACTACCTGTTGCTCGCTGAGCTCGCGACCGAGGAGCGTCAGATGATCGTCAAGTACGCGCGAGACACCTCGCTCGGCCCGCGGCTCACATGGGCTGAGCGGCTCGGGCTCGAGCGGCCACTGCTGCAACTCCCCTTGGGCTCGGTCTCCTTCGGTGGGTCCTACCACGTCGAGGCAATCGTCCCCGGCGAGCTCAAGATCTGTGGCGCCGAGATCCAGGACCGAGGTGAGGTCATCGACGCCACATACGAGATGTGCGATCGCGCTTCGCTCTACGTGCATCCTCCACCGCGGGACCTCCACGCCGAGCTCCTCGTCTCCGTCGCCACCCATCGTTCTGTGCTGCTGCTGCCGGCCGCGATCATCTCGTGGATCGTCACGCTGTCCCTGCTCGCCGGAGGGATTCTCGCGTTGCTCGGGGTGATTGGCCACAGCGTCAGCGGGTCGACGGGCAGCGCCGTCTTTCTCGCTCCGTCGATCGCGGCCGGACTTGTGCTGTACAGAACCGAGGCACCGCTGGTTCGCGTCATGCTGGGGCGCGCCCGAGCAACGCTCGCAACCGTGACGGCCATGGCGTTCGCGGGCGGGGCGGCGCTCGCGTTTGGGATACGCGATGTCGAACTGGGGGCAACATGGGTCGGACTTGCGTTGATCGCCGGAACAGGAGCTACCATCCTCTCCGTGGCCGCTTGGAAGGCTGTCGCCGAGGTCCCTTCGAAGGCTTCGTCCTGATGGCAGCCCACAGAACGATCGGAGCACGCACGTGACCATCGACCTCGCGACATATGACGGTGGATTCGTCGCCAAGAACGCGCAAGCGTCGGTCACGCAGTACTCCCCCACGATGCTCGCCGTGAACGGAAACCTCGCGACTCGCCTCAACGAGATGACGGCGATCGCGATGAAGGCGCTGGCCGAGCCGGCGAGCGTCGGACAGGTCGCCGTGACGGCTCAAGCCGGCGTTCACCTCCCCGTCTAGCACCGCCCACCGTCTGGCCCCCGCTGCGTCAGCAGTACGTCCATGCGTGATCCCGCCGAGGTGACCTCGCCGGGCTAAATGTCTCGGGCAGCGCTCTCGAAGCCGCGACGAAGCCTTCAGTGACCGACCTGCCAGGGGCGCCCCATGTGGACGGGTGCGAGCGCGGCGTGCCCGCTGCGGTCGATTCGCACGCCGTCGGGCATCGCTCCGACCGATGCTCCACCGCCGGCGGTGGAGCGATCGACGCGCGCGACAGCCGAAGCGGTCAGTCCCTCGAGCTGGCGCTGGCGGCGCGGCCCGCGGCCGCCGGGCGACGTGAACGCCCGGGCGGCAACCGACTCGCACGCGGGACACGCCACGCCCGCGCCCGCGGCGGACACGTCGGCGCGCGCCTCGAAGGGGCCGCAGCGCGCGCAGAGGTAGTCGTAGAGCGGCATCAGTGCGGCAGGATGTCGCGGTCGAAGATCGACAGCGGCACGCCGATCGTCACCGCGCAGTTGGGGATGTCGACGATCCCGCCGATCCGGCCCTCCACCGGCGCCGCGCCGAGCAGGAGGTACGCCTGCTCGCCGGTGAAGCCCAGCGCGAGCTTGAGGTACTCGATCGCGTTCAGGCACGCGCGGCGATAGGCGACGGTCGCATCCATGTAGTAGTTGCGCCCGTCCTCGACGCAGATGCCCTCGAACATGAGGAACTCGCTGTAGCGCGGCTCGACCGGGCCCGGCTTGAAGATCGGGTTGCCGTGCGGGTTGGCGGCGTTGAGCCCGTACTTCGCGACGCCGCCCTTGATGAGATCGAATCCGAGGTCGATGAAGCCCGGCATCTCGATCGCGCCGCAGAAGGTGATCTCGCCGTCGCCCTGCGAGAAGTGCAGGTCGCCGATCGAGAACAGCGCGTCCTTCACATACACGGGAAAGTAGATCCGCGTGCCCTTCGAGAGGTTCTTGATGTCGCAGTTGCCACCGTGGTCGCGCGGCGGCACGGTGCGCGCCGCCTCCCGCGCGACGCGCGTGAACTGCGCTCCGGTGAGGCTGCCGAGCAGCGCGTCCTTCTCCAGCGGCGGCAGCGCGAGCGGGGGATCCTGCGGCTCGGCCATCGGCTCGCCCGTGACGCGGGACGGGTTGAGGTCGATCAGCGCCTGCTCGCGACGGTTCCACTCCGCGAGCAGGTCGTGCGACGGCGCGCAGCCGAGCAGCCCCGGATGCGACAGGCCGGCGAAGCGGACGCCGGGCAGATGGCGTGACTGGCAGTAGATGCCCTGGATGTCCCAGATCGCCTTCGCGGCGTCCGGGTAGTAGTCGGTGAGGAAGCCGCCGCCGTTGCCCTTGGCGAAGATCCCGGTGTAGCCCCACTCGTGCTCCGGGAACGGTCCCATGTCGAGGATGTCGACGACGAGGATGTCGCCCGGCTCGGCGCCGTCGATCGCGAACGGCCCGCTGAGCATGTGCGTCTTGTCGAGGTTGACCCCGGCGACATCGGCCGCGGAGTCGTCGTTTGCGATCTGCTCGTCGGTCCAGTCCTTGCACTCGATCCGGTAGCTGCCTCCCGGATCGATCGCGGCGACCGGCGGGATGTCCGGATGCCAGCGGTTGTGGCCAGGCAGCGCCTGAGACGCCATCGGGACCGTGAGGTCACGGTCGATCGGGAAGATCACTTCGGGCACGGCAGGTCACCGTCCTTGCATCGAGGCCGTCGATGCGCGAACTATCGATCTCGCGAGGCGACCGCGGAAGCGCCCGCGCGTCCAAGCTCGACCGCGCGTTCAGGACGCCCGGTCCAAGTCGACGGCGCGCGAGGCGTCAGTGCGAGGCGGTGCGCTTGGGCGTGGCGTCGGGCGCCGGCACCGGTGCGGCCGTGGCTGGCGCGGTCGCGCGCGGCCGGCCTGCCCAGAGGTGCGCGTGGAGGCGGGCGTGCTCGAGGCTCTCGACGCTGCGCGCGTAGGCCCGCAGCCGCGCGCGCAGGCCGCGCGGCGGATCGAGCTCGAACTCGGCGCGCAGCGCCGCGCGATCAAGCGCGCGGCAGCGCCGCGCGGCGCGCCTGCGCTTCAGAAGACCGGATGGATGTGAGGGAGTGCGCATCGCATGTGACCTTGTCTCTTGGTATGGCCCAGAGTACAGGACCACCCCTACCCCGTCCGCCACCGCGTACAACTCCACGCGCGGCGAGACGGCGTCAGAACACCGGCGTCTCGCGATAGGTCCCGAAGACGTCCTGCAAGGCGGCCACGATCTCGCCCTCCGAGGCCTGCGCGCGCGCGCAATCCAGCAACGCGGGCATCAGGTTCCGGCGGTCGTGCGCGGCACCGGCGCGCAGCACGGCCAGCGTGTGCTCGACGGCCGTCGCGTCGCGACGAGCGCGCACCGCCTGCAGGCGGCCGACCTGCTTGCGCTCGAGCTCGGGATCGATGCGCAGCAGCGGGATCTCCTCGTCGCCGGCGTCGACGTAGTCGTTGACGCCGACCAGGATCCGCTCGCGGGAGTCGTACTCGCACTGCAGCGTGAACGCCGCGTCGGCGATCTCGCGCTGCGGGAAGTTCGCCTTGACCGCCTCGACCATCCCGCCGAGCTCGTCGATGCGGGCGAAGTAGTCGTAGGCCTCGCGCTCGAGGCGGTCGGTCAGCGCCTCGACGAAGTACGCGCCGCCGAGCGGGTCGATCGTGTTCGTGACGCCGGTCTCGTGGGCGATGATCTGCTGCGTGCGCAGGGCGATCTTCGCGGCCTGCTCGGTCGGCAGCGCGAGCGCCTCGTCGTAGGAGTTCGTGTGCAGGGACTGCGTGCCGCCGAGCACGCCGGCGAGGGCCTCGATCGCGGTCCGCACGACGTTGTTGAGCGGCTGCTGGGCGGTCAGCGACACGCCCGCCGTCTGCGTGTGGAAGCGCATCCGCCAGGAGCGCGGGTCCTTCGCGCCGAAGCGCTCGCGCAGCTCGCGCGCCCAGATGCGGCGCGCGGCGCGGTACTTGGCGACCTCCTCGAAGAAGTCGATCTGCGCGTTGAAGAAGAAGCTCAGCCGCGGCGCGAAGTCGTCGACGTCGAGGCCGCGCTGCACCGCCTGCTCGACGTAGGTGAGCCCGTCCTCGATCGTGAACGCGAGCTCCTGCGCGGCCGTCGAGCCGGCCTCGCGGATGTGGTAGCCGGAGACGGAGATCGGATGCCAGCGCGGCATCCGCTCCGTGCACCACTCGATCATGTCGCCGCACAGGCGCATCGCCGGGTCGACCGGGAAGCACCACTCCTTCTGGGCGATGTACTCCTTGAGGATGTCGGCCTGGATCGTGCCGCGCAGCCGCTCGGCCGGGATGCCGCGCGCCTCGGCGGCGGCGACGTAGAACGCGAGCATCACGACCGCCGGCGCGTTGATCGTCATCGAGACGGAGATCTCGGACAGGTCGATGCCGGCGAACAGGGTCGCCATGTCGTCGAGCGTGTCGATCGCCACGCCTTCGCGCCCGACCTCGCCCTCGCTCAGGACATGGTCTGAGTCATAGCCCATGAGGCTCGGCATGTCGAAGGCCGTGCTGAGCCCGTCCTGGCCGTTTGCGAGCAGGTAGCGGAAGCGCTCGTTGGTCTCCTCGGCGGTGCCGAAGCCGGCGAACTGGCGCATCGTCCACAGGCGCCCGCGGTACATCGACGGGTAGACGCCGCGCGTGAAGGGATAGACGCCGGGACGCCCGTCGTAGCCGTCGTCCTGGCCGCCGCCCGCGAGGTCGGCCTTCGTGTAGAGCGCCTTCACCGGCGTGCCGCTGAGCGTCGTGAAGGCCGCGTCGCGCTCGGGCGCGAGCGCGTAGGCGGCGCGCCACTCGGCCTCGGTCGTCGGTGGGTGGTGGGTGGTCGCCATGGTAGTCGTCGGTCTCCAGATAGTCGGAAGTCCGCGCTTCTTGGCGCAAGCATAGCTGGCCACACCGAGCGAGCGCAAATCCCAGCCGCGAGGTCGCGAGCTACGGCAGGTCGACGTGCACGATCTCGACGACCGGCATGATCGAGGCGCCGGCCTCGATCTGCTGGGCGGCCACCTCGATCGCGCCGAACTCGATGCCGCGCGTGAACGTCGCGCTGATGAGATCGATGAGGAACTGGAAGTCCTCGTCGCCCGACAGCGTGAGGCGGTCGCCGATGCGCTGCATGCGATCGTCGGGGAACAGGCGCGCGAGCTCCTTGGTGATGTCCTCGCGGATGTCGCCGCGCTCGGGTTCGTCGCTCATCCTCGTGAGGATGCCCGGTCGCGGCCTGGCGTACCATTTCCAGCGCTCATGGGTGACATCGGAAAGCCGATCCGCGAGACAGAGCGGCCCGCGCCGGTGCGGACCCCCGTGCCCGAGCCCGCGCCGCCGCCGCCCGCGCCGGTGTCGCCGGAGCGCGAGCGCGAGCCAGAGCCCGCCAAGGCCGGCCGCTGAGCGTGGCCGCCGAGCCCGTCGCCCAGCCGCTCGTCGGCTTCCGGCGCTGGGGAGCGCGGCGCGGCGGGCTGTACTCGGGGATCTTCGTCGCCGGCCGCTTCCTGCCGAACCCCGCGCTCGGGATGGTCGCCCCGCGCGCGGCGCAGAAGCCGTGGCCGATCGAGCAGGATCGCCGTGCCAAGTGCTTCGCGCTGCGGGGACACGACGCGCCGTTCAGCGCATGCAACTGCGGCTGGGCTGCGTACTACGCCCTCGCCGAGGAGCCCGAGCTGCCGGCCGAGGAGTGCGTCTGGGGCGCCGTGGTGGCGTGGGGCACGATCGTCGAGTGCGAGACCGGCTTTCGCGCGGAGTTCGCACGCCCGCTGGCGCTGCTGGACCGCAGGCATCCCGACGACATCCGCGAGCGCGGCCTGCGCCTCGCCAACGCGGCCGACAGCTACGGCATCCCCCTGCTCTCGCGCGACGAGCTGATCGCGTACGCGGCCTGGCACGGCGAGGTGCGCGCGTAGCGGAGAGGTGACTCACCTCTTCCGATGATCGTCGGGGAGAGCCTCGTCTGCCTCCATCTCGACGCGTAAGCTCGCCCGCGGGGAGTCCGGTCGGTGAGCCGAGGGGGGATGGGAATGCCAGCAGCACCGCAGATACGGGCAATCGCACGCGAGGCTGCGACGCCCGACGATCGCGCGGCGGTCGGAAAGACGCTGCGCAAGCAGGCGCCCCGATCCAGCCACGGCGACTGGCGACCGGCGATCGACCGCCCGGATCCGGTCGCGGTCCTCGTCGAGCAGGCGCGGGGCCGGGTGGCCGAGCTGCTGCCGCTGCGCTACGGGCGCATGCTCGTCTCGCCGTTCTCCTTCTACCGCGGGGCTGCCGCGATCATGGCCGCCGACCTCGCTGCGACCCCGACCTCGGGCCTGCGCGTGCAGCTGTGCGGCGACGCGCACCTGTCGAACTTCGGCACGTTCTCCTCGCCCGAGCGCGAGCTCGTGTTCGACATCAGCGACTTCGACGAGACGCTCCCGGGACCGTGGGAGTGGGACGTCAAGCGGCTCGCCGCGAGCGTCTGCATCGCCGGCCGCGACCGCGAGCTCTCCGCCAAGCAGGTCGCGCACGCCGTCCGCCAGACGGCGGCCGCGTATCGCGAGGCGATGAGCACGTTCGCCGGGCAGGGCAACCTCGAGGTCTGGTACGCGCACCTCGACGTCGACGCGATCTCGCGCCTGTTCGCCGAAGGGGTCGACGTCAAGCGGATGAAGGAGCTGGAGCGCCAGCTCGAGAAGGCGCGCCTGAACACGAGCGTCAAGGCGCTCGGCAAGCTGACGGAGACCCGCGACGGGAAGGTCCGCTTCCTGCACAAGCCGCCGCTGCTCGTCCCGGCCGACGAGCTGCTGACCGACGAGGATCGCGTGGACGCCGAGAGCAACCTGCGGGGCATGCTCGGCGGCTACCGCGCGAGCCTGACGGCCGACCGGCGCACCCTGCTGGACGGCTACGCCTACGCGAGCATGGCGCGCAAGGTCGTCGGCGTCGGCAGCGTGGGCATGCGCGTGTGGGTCGTGCTGCTGTACGGCCGCGACGGCGGCGATCCGCTGCTGCTGCAGGCCAAGGAGGCCACGAGCTCCGTGCTCGAGCGCCATCTCGAGCCGGCAGCGCAGGTGAATCGCGGCGAGCGCGTCGTGGAGGGCCAGAAGCTCATGCAGGCCGCGAGCGACATCTTCCTCGGCTGGAGCGTGGCGCCCGGCACGGACGACACGACGCGCGACTACTACGTTCGCCAGGCCGCCGACGGCAAGGGCGCGGTCGACGTCTCGCTGCTGCTGCCCGCGGGACTGGCGGGCTACGGGCGCATGTGCGGCTGGACGCTGGCGCGGGCGCACGCCCGCTCGGGCGACCGGATCGCGATCTCCGGCTACCTCGGCCGCGGCGAGGCGTTCGATCGCGCGATCGCGGAGTTCGCCGAGCGCTACGCCGACCAGAACGCGGCGGACTTCGCGGCGCTCCGGGCGGCGGTGGCGGACGGCCGCGTGCAGGCGGCCTCGGAGCAGACCGGCTAGCGGCGCGCGTTGCGGGCGCTTGCGCCCGCGGGACGAGGGACGTCGGCGCGAGCGGCGCGAGCCGGTGCCGCGCGCCCGCGGCGGCGGGCGCCCGCGCGGCGAGGGGCGCGCGCGCGAGCGTCCGTCAAGCTGTGCGGACGATGATCGAGTTTCGCTCGTGCCCCGCCGACGAAGAGCCCGCCGCCACGCTCGTGCAGGGCATGCGCGACGACATCGCCGCGCTGTACGAGGGGCTGGACCTCGACGGCCCCGACATGCCCAAGGCCGGCCCGGCGGAGCTCTCGCCGCCCGGCGGCGCGTTCGTAGTCGGCTTCGAGGACGGCGTGCCGGTCTGCTGCGGCGGCCTCAAGCGCCTGTCCGAGGAGGCTTGCGAGATCAAGAAGATGTTCGTCGTGCGGCCGGCCCGCGGGCGCGGGGTGGCACGAGCGCTGCTGGTCGAGCTCGAGCGGCGCGCGCGCGAGCTCGGGTACGCGATCGCGCGGCTGGACACCGGCCCGCGCCAGCCGCGTGCGCAGCTCATGTACGAGCGCGCCGGCTACGCCGCGGTCGAGAACTTCAACGCCAACCCGGTCGCGAGCTTCTTCGGCGAGAAGCGGCTCTGACAGCCGTCCGGCGCGGCTGGCCCGCGGTGGGGCGGGCACAGCGGTCCCCCAGGATGGCCTGGCTCAGGCGGGGTTCTTGACCACTTCGAAGTCGCCCGCTTCCAGGCGCAGCGTGCGCAGCAGCTCCGTGACCTGCTCCTGCTCGCCGTCGTCGAGCGCCGCGAGGCCGAACGAGTCGGCGTTGAGCAGCAGCGTCGCGCGCGCCGCGACGTCGCGGCCCTCGTCGGTGATCTCGGCGAGCGTCGTGCGGCGGTCGGCCTCGTGCGGGACGCGGCGCACGAGGCCGTCGGCCTCGAGCTTGTCGACGATGTTCGTGACGCTCGTGCGGTGCACCTGCAGGCGCTCGCCGACCTTGCCCAGCGGCAGCGCGCCGGCACGCGTGAACGACAGCAGCATGAGCGCCTCGTAGCGCGGGAACGTCAGCCCGAGCGGACCCAGCAGCTCGTTCAGACGCGCCAGCAGCACCTGCTGGGCGCGCATGATCGAGGTGATCGCGGCCATCGGGCGCGCGGGCTCCGTGCCCCAGCGCTCCTCCCAGTGGCGGCGGGCCTCGGCGATGGGATCGATCCCTAGTGGCGGCATACGACACGCAAGGCTAACCGGCCCACATAGGTGGACTTCCGAGGGTCTACTCGCGAGCGATCTTGCCCAGCAGCGCCCGCGCGATGACGAGCCGCTGGATCTCCGAGGTGCCCTCGTAGATCTCCGTGACCTTCGCGTCGCGGTAGTAGCGCTCGGCCGCCGTCTGCTTCGTGTAGCCGACGCCGCCGAGGACCTGGATCGCGTCGCTCGTCACCCGCCGCGCGACGCCCGACGCGAACAGCTTCGCCTGCGCGCCCTCGACGGTGTGCGCGCGGCCGGCCGTCTTCAGCCGCGCGGCGCGCCAGGTCAGCGCGCGCGCCGCCTCGATCTCGGTCTGCATGTCCGCGAGCTTCTGCTGGATCGCCTGATGCGCGCCGATCGGCTTGCCGAACGTCGTGCGCTCCTTCGCGTAGGCGACCGCGAGGTCGAGCGCCGCCTGCGAGATCCCGACGGCCTGCGCGGCGATCCCGATGCGCCCGCCGTCGAGCGTCGCGAGCGCGATCCGCAGGCCGTGGCCGCGCCAGCCGAGACGCTCGCCCGGGGTCTCGTCGAGGGACATGTCGGCCGTGCTCGACGAGTTCAGGCCGAGCTTGTCCTCCTCGCGCGTGCGCCGGAAGCCGTGCGCGCCGCGGCGCACGACGAACGCGCTCGGCTTGTCGGGGTCCTTCGCGAAGACGATGAACACGTGCGCGTGCGAGCCGTTGGTGACCCACTGCTTGGAGCCCGTGATCCGGTGCTCCTCGTCGGCGTGCGTGCGCAGCGCGCCCGCGTCGGAGCCCGAGCCGGACTCCGTCAGCGCGAACGCGGCGATCTCGTGGCCCTGGGCGAGCGGCGGCACGAGGCGCTCGATCTGCTGGCGCGAGCCGTGGTCGATGATCGGCATCGTGCCCGCGCCGGTGTGGACGGCGAGCGTCACGCCGAGGCCGGCGTCGCCGCGCGAGAGCTGCTCGAGCACGAGGATGTAGGTCAGGAAGTCCGCGCCCGCCCCGCCGAGGTTGGATGGGATGCAGACCCCCATCAGTCCGAGCTCGCCGAGCTGCTTGACGACCTCCTTGGGGAACTCGTGGTCGCGGTCCCACTGCGACGCCTTCGGCGCGACGACCTCGTCGGCGAAGCGCGCCGCGAGCGAGCGGATGTCGCGCTGCTCGTCGGTGAGCTCGTGCAGGCTCATCCGGCCCTGCGCGCCACGAGCACCGCGAAGCGGTGGTCCTTGAAGAGGCAGTCGGCGTCGGCGAAGCCCGCCTCGCGCAGCCACGCGAGCTGGTGCTCGACGCTCGCCCAGCGGTCGAAGCGCATCCGCTGCACGGCGGCGGCCCACTGCTCGGCGGTCGCCCCGCGGGCACCCGCCTCGCGCTCGTGCCAGCGCGCGTAGAGGTCGTCGAACAGCGCGGTCGGGCCGCTGACCTGCTCGGCGTCGACGAAGATCGCGCCGGGTGCGAGCTCGGCGTGCAGGCGCGCGAACAGCGTGCGCTTGCCCGGGTCGTCGAGGTGATGGATCGCGAGCGCGCTGACGACCGCGTCCCACGGGCCGGGCGGCAGCGGATCGGCGAGGTCGCCCTCGACGTAGCAAGCGTCGTCGCCGAGCACGGCGCGCGCCTCGGCGAGCATCGCCGGAGAGCCGTCGAGCAGCGTCAGCTCCGCGTCCGGGTACGCCGTCCGCACGGCGCGGGCGAGGATGCCGGTGCCGGCGCCGAGGTCGAGGATCCGCCGCAGCGGACGGGCGGCGAGCGCGAGCGCTCCCACGGCCGTGGCGTAGAACGCGTCATACGGCGGGATCAGCTGACGACGCTGCGCCGCGTAGGCGGTGGCGTGATCCTCGAAGATCGCCGGGACGTCGGTCATCTGCGGTCAACGTACGCCATCGCGCGCCTCGGCTACCGGCGCCGCCGCGAAGTGGCGCGCGCACGCCCAGGGCGCAGGGTCGCGCCGGCGCCGGCGCCACCCGCGACCGCGGCGAGCAGCGCCGCGACGATCTTCAGCCGGCGGTGCAGCGTGTCGAAGCGCAGCACCTCCCAGCCCGCGTCGCGCGCCACCCGGGCGAGTGCCGCGTCGGGATTGACGGCGACGGGGTTGCCGACGGCGCGCAGCATCGGCAGGTCGGATTCGGAGTCGGAGTACGCATAGGAGGTCTCGAGCGCGATGCCCTCCGTCCGCGCGAGCTCGCGCACGGCCTGCGCCTTGCCCTCGCGGTAGGCGAAGAGGCCGCCCTCGCGGCCGGTGTAGACGCCGTCGCGGATCTCCGAGCGCGAGCCGATCGCGCCGTCGAACCCGAGGATGTAGGACAGCGCGTTGGCCATCTCCTGCGAGGCCGCGGTGCAGATGTACACGGGCCGGCCGGCGTCCTGGTGCGCGTAGGCGAGCTCGAGCATCTGCGGATACAGGCGCGGCAGCACGCCCGCGAGCACGCGCGGGGCGAGGCGCTGCATCTCGCGCACCTCGCGCCCCGCGACGTAGGAGCCCATTCGCGCGCGGACCTTCGCGGTCGCGGCGTCCGTCGAGCCCAGCAGCCGGAAGCGCAGCGCCGCCCACGTGTCCCCCGCCAGCCGCTTGCGGCTGATCATGCCCTGCCCGTACGCGGCGCGCACGAAGTGAAAGCCGGACGAGCCCGCCATCAGCGTGCGGTCGAGATCGAAGAACGCGGCGCTGCGCGGCGCCGGCTGCGGCGTCGCGCGGTCCGCGTGCTCCTCGACGGCGCTCAGGTCGTCCGCTCCCCTGCGATCAGGCGCCGACGCGCAGGACGATCGCGTCGCCCTGGCCGCCGCCGGAGCAGATCGCCGCGCAGCCGAGGCCGCCGCCGCGCCGGCGCAACTCGTGCACGAGCGCGCCGATGATGCGCGCGCCCGAGGCGCCGATCGGGTGGCCGAGCGCGACCGCCCCGCCGTTGACGTTGACCCTGTCCTCGTCGATGCCGAGCATGCGGATCGAGTTCAGCGTGACGGACGCGAACGCCTCGTTGATCTCCCACAGGTCGACGTCGGCGGCGGTCAGCCCGGCCTTCTCGAGCGCCTTCGTCGCCGCCGCGGCGGGCGTGCGGGCGAGGTAGGGGAAGTCCTCGGCGGTCGACGCTTGGGCGACGATCTCGGCGAGGATCTCCTTGCCGTGCTGCCTCGCCCACTCCGCGGAGGAGACGACGATCGCGCCGCCGCCGTCGTTGACGCCGGGCGAGTTGCCGGCGGTGTGCGAGCCCTCGCGGCTGGCGAGGCCCTTGAGCTTGGCGAGCGCCTCCAGCGAGCTGTCGCGGCGCGGCGCCTCGTCGACCTCGACGACCGTGTCGCCTCTGCGACCCCTCACGGTCACGGAGACGATCTCCTCGGGCAGCCGGCCGGCGTCCGTCGCCTCGATCGCGAGCTCGTGCGAGCGCAGCGCCCAGCGGTCGAGGTCGGGGCGCGTGATCTCGAGCTCGTCGCCGACCTCCGTCGCCTCGTCGAACATCTGGCGCCCGCTGAACGGGTTCGTCAGCCCGTCGTGGACCATCGCGTCGAGCGCCTGCGCGTCGCCCATGCGAAAGCCGAAGCGCGCGTCGGGCAGCAGGTACGGCGCCCTCGACATCGACTCCATCCCGCCGCCGACGCCGACCTCGATGTCGCCGGCGCGGATCTGCGCGTCGAGGATCCCGACCGCGCGCATGCCCGACGCGCAGACCTTGTTGATCGTCTCCGAGCTGACCTCCTTCGGAATGCCGGCCTTGATCTGCGCCTGGCGCGACGGGATCTGGCCCTGACCGGCCTGCAGCACCTGGCCCATGATCACGTGCTGGACGTCCTCGCCGGCGACGTCCGCGCGCTCCAGGGCGGCCCGGATCGCGATCCCGCCGAGCTCGGTGGCATCGAGCGACGCGAGCCCCCCGCCCATCTTCCCGATCGGGGTGCGGGCGGTGCCGAGGATGACGGTCGTAGGCATCTGGGAGCTCTCCAGTCTCGTGTGGCCGGTGCGCGCGAGCCAAGTGTATGGGCGGTAGTTTCCGAGAACGTGATCACCGAATGCACCACCGCGCTGCCCGCGGACACGAATGCCGACACGATCGTCGTGGGGATCCTCGACGCGGAGCCGATCGTCCACGACGTCGACGGGGTGCTGCAGGGGCTCGTCGACGCGGGCGAGGCGAAGGCCAAGCACCGCCACCTGGCGGTCGCGCACGCGGGCGGCAAGCGCTGGGTGCTCGTCGGGCTCGGCTCGCGCGCCGAGCTCGACGGCGAGCGGGTGCGCGTCGCGGCCGCCTCGGCGCTGGGCCGCGCCCGCGAGCTCGGCGCGCGGAGGCTGTGCTGGGAGGCGCCGCACCAGGCCGGCCCCGAGGTCGTCGCCGCGATCGTCGAGGGCACGCTGCTGTGCGCGTACCGCTACGAGCGCTTCAAGACGGCCTCGGTCGAGGGTCGCGTCGACGTCGACGCGCTGATCGTCTCGGCACACGACGACGTGACGTCCGTCGTGACGGAGGCGGAGATCGTCGCCGACGCCGTCAACGCGGCGCGCGATCTGCAGAACGCGCCGCCGAACGAGATGGCCCCGCGCCACGTGGCCGACGCGGCGCGCGCGCTGGCGTCGCTGGACGGCGTGACGGTCTCGGTAGAGGGCCGCGCGGAGATCGTCGCGCGTGGGATGGGGTCGTTCGCCGCCGTCGCGCAGGGCTCCGACGAGGAGCCCGCGCTGATCACGCTGCGCTACGAGGGACCGGATGCGCGCGGTCCCGTGCTCGGCCTCGTCGGCAAGGCGGTGACGTTCGACACCGGCGGGATCTCGATCAAGTCCGCCAACAAGATGTTCGAGATGAAGTTCGACATGTCCGGCGGCGCGGCCGTGCTGGGCGCCGTCGAGGCGATCGCGCGGCTCGCGCTGCCCGTGCGGCTGATCGCGGTCGTCGGCGCGACGGAGAACATGCCCTCGGGCCGCGCGATGCGCCCCGGCGATGTCGTCACGGCATCAAACGGCGTGACGATCGAGATCATCAACACGGATGCCGAGGGCCGGCTCGTGCTCGCGGACTGCCTCGCGCACGCGGTCGCCGAGGGCGCGCAGCGGCTCGTCGACATCGCGACGCTGACGGGCGCGATCATCACAGCGCTCGGCAACACGCACGCCGGCGTCTTCGGCGACGACGACGCCTGGGTCGCCGCGGTGACGGCCGCCGGCGACGCGAGCGGCGAGGTCGTCTGGCGGATGCCGGTCCATCCCGACCACGCGAGGGCACTCGACAGCGAGACCGCCGACCTCATGAACGTCAACGAGGCGCGCAAGGCCGGCTCGAGCACGGCGGCGGCGTTCCTGAACCGCTTCACCGGTGACGTGCCGTGGGCGCACCTGGACATCGCCGGCACGGCGTGGGGCGCCGGACGGCCCTACACGCCGAAGGGCGGCAGCGGCTTCGGCGTGCGGCTGTTCGTCGAGCTGGCGCGCGCGCTGCGCGACTGACACCTGCGTCGGAGATCGGCGGTTTCATAACCAATCGACCCACGAGGAAAAGTGTGGGTGTACGCTCGCTCGCACACGTTCATCTGAGGGGGTTTGCGATGGGTCTCGGGCTTCGCAGGACACGGATCGTCAAGGGTGGGCTGCGCGCGGCTGCGCTCGGCGCCGGTTGCCTCTTCGTCGGCGCGAGCAGCGCGTCGGCGCTGGTCGTCGGGCAGGCGGTGACGCCGGGGGCTGCGACCTCCTGCTCGCCGGCTCAGGCCGCGCTGCAGACGGGCGTCGCGGCGGGCGGCAATCCGTACGCGATCCCCGCCAACGGCACGCTGACGTCGTACTCGACGCGGGCGTTCAACCCGGCGGGCGCGGGCACGAAGCTGCAGCTCGTCGTCTTCCGGCCGGCCGGTGCCGGCACCTACGCCGTTGTCGGCGTGAGCAGCACGTCGATCGCGCTGCCCACGAGCGCTCCCAGCGCCGACCTCACCGCCCCGACGGCGCCGATCCCGGTGCAGGTGGGCGACATCGTCGGCTTCTGGACCAACGGCTCGGCGTGCGCGCTGAGCACCGGTGCCGCCGGCGATGCGGGGGCCGACGTCGTCGGCGCCGCACCCCCGACCGGCACGGTGACGCCGACTCCGTACACGGCGTACCTCAACAGCATCTCCGCGACGCTCGCGACGAACTGCGACCTGACGACGATGAACGTCGGCTGCTGGCACTTCGACGAGCCGTCGGGCACGACCGCGTACGACGCGTCCGGGCTCGGCAACAACGGGACGTACGTCGGCGGGCCGACGCTCGGCGTCACCGGTGTGCAGAACGGCGGCCTCGGCGTGGACGGGGTCAACGACTACGTGCGCGTGCCGGACTCCGCGAGCCTGCACCTCGGCGACTCGTTCCTGCTCGTCGCGTCGATCCGCCGCACCTCGGACGCCAAGAGCCAGGAGCTGTTCAACAAGGGCGCGAACGGCTTCCAGGTCGAGGTCATGAACGCCGCCAACCACGACCAGGTGTGGCTGCGCAAGGCGGACGTCACGACGATCGCCCAGTCCGGCGTCTCCGTTCCGGCCGACGGCGCCTACCACCAGGTGATGGTGCAGAAGATCGGCACGGGTCCCGGCAGCACGCAGATCCTCGTCGACGGCAGCGCGGGCACGGGCACGACGATCGTCGGGCCGACGCAGGTCATCAAGGACACGACGTTCCCGCTGACGTTCGGGCTGGTCGGCGGTGGGCCGGCGAGCCTCGAGGAGTTCGCGATCTACGACCGCTGAGCCTCGGCGCGGGTCGCGCCATCGGGCGCGACCGTAGCCATCCGCGGGTCTTCGGACCCGCGGATGGCGCGCCCGCCCGCTCGCCCGGCGGTGCGGCGGCGCTACCCCTGGTGCTCGGGCTCGCAGACGTCCGCGACGGTGCTTCCGGGCGCCATCGGGATGCCGTGCACCGCGTTCGTGAACGCGGCCAGCGCGGGCTTGGGCGCGCCGTCGGCGAACAGCAGCCCGGCGTGGTTCGGCCACGGGCTCGGGCTGCCCGCGCGGTCCTGCCACTGCAGCTGGACGATCGACCGCAGGCCGAGCTCGGTGCGGCGCGCCGACAGCGCGAGGGTGGTCGCCGACAGCAGCGCCGCCTGGCAGGCCGGGTTCGTCGTCCACGGGCTCGCGCCGCCCGTCGCGAAGCCGTACTCGCTGACGCGGATCGGCACGTTCGCGTCGTTGTTGGCGGCCGCGATCTGGCGGGTCGTCTGAATGTGCGCGATCACCGTGGCGACGTTGGCCGCGTATGGGTGAATCGCCAGGGTGTCGAAGAACGGCGCCGCGCCGAGCGTGTAGAGCTGCTGCAGATATCCGCCCGGCAGCAGCGCGTTGAGTGACAGTCCGCCGAGCACGACCTCCGACGCCGGGTCGCCCAGCTTGAGGCCGAGGTAGGCGAACTGCAACAGCCGCAGGTAGGCGACGGGGCTCACACCGGTGCGCCACCACGCCGGCAGGTCCGGCTCGTTCCAGACCTGCCACGCCGTGACCGGGTGATACGCCCGCCGGCACAGCAGTCCCGGCAGGACGCAGCCCCAGAACGTCCCCGACACGCCGTAGCGGTGCGTCAGCTGATACGCGAAGGCGAAGATGTGCGAGGGATCGACGGGCGGCCAGCCGTCGTTCTGCAGGCCGACCGGGCGCGACGAGTAGAACTGCGGCGTGCTCGTCAGGATCGGGAGCACCGTCATCCCGCGCTGCGCCGCGGCACCGACCAGCGCGTCGAGCGCGGTGAAGTCGAACACACCCGGTGAACGCTCGATCTGATCCCAGTAGACGTGCTCGCGCAGCAGGCCCACCCCGGTCGTGGCCTGTGCGTCGAGCAGCGGCTGCAGCTGTGCGGACGGAGCGTTCAGGTCGGTGGTGAACATCCCGTAGAACGGGTCGGCGGCGAGCGCCGAGGATGCGATCCACAGCGACACGACCACGCAGCACGCAGCGGCGATCCCTGCCGCTCTCCCCCTCATGTGATTGCCACCATATCCACGACGCACGTCTCGCGTGTGATTTCTTCTGAAGTCCGGCGGCGACCGCAGCGGGCGGCGCGGCGAGGGCGAGGGCGAGGGCGAGGGCGAGGGCGAGGGCGAGGGCGAGGGGCTGACTAACACAAGCCGAAGTCAGGTACGCTGGCGCCGTGCCGTGCGATGCGACCGTCCGCCTCGACGCCAAGCTCGACCCGCGCGACGGCTGGTCGGCCGAGCCGTGCTCGATCGCCGGCACGCTCGCGGTCGTGAGCACCCGGTCGGCGTTCCTGATCCTGCGCGAGGCCTTCTACGGCGCGACGCGCTTCGACGAGTTCGTGCGCCGCGTGGCCATCGGCGAGCCGGCCGCGGCCGCGCGGCTGCGCGAGCTCGTGCGGCACGGGCTGCTCGAACGCGAGCCCTATCGCGACGCCGGGCAGCGCACGCGCCACCGCTATCGCCTCACCGCGAAGGGCGCCGACCTCTTCCCCGCGCTCGTCGCGCTCATGCAGTGGGGCGATCGCTGGCGCGACGACGCCGGCGCCCCGGTCGCGCTCGTGCACGACGGCTGCGGCGCGCGCGCCGCGGTGCGGCTGCGCTGCGAGGCCGGCCACGACGTCGGACCCGCCGACCTCGTCCTTACGCCGACCGCAGCCGGCGAGTCCTGGCTGCGAAGCCGATCCGAGCATCCGAGTGGAGGTGGCCGATGACCGACGAGATCACTCTCGACATGGTCAAGAAGGTGCAGCAGCACATGTGGTCCGAGGGCGACTTCGCGACGGTCGCGACGGGGATCGTGATCGTCGGCGAGCTGCTCTGCGAGGCGATCGACGTGATGCCCGGCGAGCGCGTCCTCGACGTGGCGTGCGGCAGCGGGACGGCCGCGCTCGCCGCCGCGCGGCGCGGCGCCGTCGTGACCGGCGTCGACTACGTGCCCGCGCTGCTCGAGCGCGGCCGCGAGCGCGCGGCCGCCGAGCGCCTGCACGTCGACTGGGTCGAGGGCGACGCGGAGGCGCTCCCGTGCGAGGACGGCGCCTTCGACGTCGTGCTCAGCACGTTCGGCGCGATGTTCGCCCCCGACCACGCCCGCACGGCGCGAGAGCTCGTCCGCGCGTGCCGTCCCGGCGGGCGCATCGGGATGTCGAACTGGACGCCGGACGGCCTCGTCGGCGAGATGTTCCGCACGGTCGCCCAGCACGCGCCGCCGCCGATCGCGATCGCCCCGCCCGGCCTGTGGGGCATCGAGGCGCACCTGCGCGAGCTGTTCGGCGACGACGTCGCCGAGCTCGAGATCATCCCCCGCGAGGTCGTCATGCGCGCGCCCTCGATCGCGCACTGGCTCGCGTTCTTCCGCGAGAACTTCGGGCCGGTGAGGACGGCGTTCGCGCGTGTCGGCGAGGACGGCGAGCAGGCGCTCGCGCAGGACCTCACCGCGATGATGCAGCGCCACAACCGTCCCGGCGAGACCGCGCTGCGGGCGTCCTCGCGCTACGTCGACGTGGTCGCGCGGCGCAGATGAGCGGCGCGGCGCGCGTGCGCATCCACGGGCATTCCGTCTCGACGTGGACGCGCACCGTGCAGATGACCTGCCTCGAGAAGGGCATCGCGCACGAGCTCGTCGCGATCGTGCCGGGGAGCGACGGGCCGCGCGCGCTGCATCCCTTCCGTCGTATCCCGGTCGTCGAGATCGGCGACGTCGTCGTCTTCGAGACGCTGGCGATCACCGGCCATCTCGACGAGGCGTTCGACGGCCCCGCGCTGCAGCCCGCGGGACTCGCGGCGCGCACGCGCATGCGCACGTGGATGGGCCTGTGCGCCGACTACCTCTACCGCGACGTCGTGCGCACGGTCCCGCGCAGCCGCGCGATCACGGCGGAGGAGACGGCCACGGCGCGCCTCGCGCTGGAGCGCGCGGAGGCGCTCGTGGGCGACGACGCCTTCCTCGCCGGCGACGAGGTCACGCTCGCGGACCTCTACCTCGCCCCGCAGGTCGCCAACTGCGCCGAGAAGGCGCCGGACCTGCTCGCCGACCTCCCTGCGCTGAACGCATGGGCGGCGAGGATCGAGGCGCGGGAGAGCTTCCGGCGCTCGCGCTGAAGCCAGCGCGAGCGGCCGGCGACGGCACGAGAACGCGCACTGGGCGACGCACGCGCCGCACGGGGCAGGGCGCCGCGACGTCGCACGAGCGCAGGCGCCGCACCGCACGCGCGCGGCACGAGCGCGCGCCGGCGTCTCAGGCGCGGTCGGACGCGCGGTCGGCGCCCACCGCCTCGCGCAGGAACGGCTCGACGAGCCGCCCGACGCCCTCCGGGTCGTCGGCGAACGGCCAGTGCCCGCTGTCGGGCAGCACCTCGATCCGCGCGCTCGGGAACGCCTCGCGCTGGCGAGCCGCCATCGGCAGCTTGATGTACGGGTCGTGCGCGCCCCAGACCACGAGCGCCGGCGGGTCCAGCGCCCGCATCGCCTCGGCGTGGCGACGGCCGCCGGCGCCCGGATCGTCGGTCGAGCGGTACAGGCGCAGGATCGCCCGGCTCGTGCCCGCGTCCATGTCGTCGTACATGCGATCGACGAACGCGCGCGGCAGGCCGCGCGGGTTGCCGTGGCGCAGCGCGGTGCGCAGCCCGAAGCGGGTCGTCGCGGCCTGAAACGCCTCCCCGGCCAGGCGCGTGCGCCAGATCCGCGCGAGGTAGTGCCAGCGGTAGTCGATCAGCGCGCCGGTGTTGACGAGCACGACGCTCGCGAGCCGGTCGCCGTGTGCCGCGGCCCACTCCAGCCCCCACGGTCCGCCGAAGTCGTGCAGCACGAGATGGGCGCGCCGCACGCCGAGCTCGTCGAGCGCGCGCCCAAGCAAGCGGGCGTAACCGGCGACCGTGTAGTCGAAGTCGCGCGGCTTGTCGGCGTGACCGAAGCCCGGCATGTCCCATGCGACCGCGCGCGCGAACGGCGCGACGCGCGCGAGCAGGTCGTCCCAGTCGCGGCGCGAGCCCGGGTTGCCGTGGACGAACACGACGGCCTCGTCGTCATCGGGCGGGCCGGCGGACGACAGCGGCACGCCGAGCCCGTCCACCAGCAGCCGCGACTGCCGGACCCCAGCCGGCGCGGGACCGCCCGCGGCGTGGGCGCCGGTCGGCGGATCGACTGCCACGCGCCGCGGGTGCAGGGCGTTGACGCGCAGCGTGCGCACGCCCAGCCGTGCGAACTCACCGCCGTTGGGCGTGATGCAGCGGGCGCCGAGCGCGTTGAACGACGCGGCGCTGCGCTCGTCCTTCGCCGCGGCCGCGAACAGCAGGCGCTCGATCGGCGAGAACCGCCGCCCGCTCGAGTAGTCCGACGTCAGCAGGTAGTGGCCGAGCAGCTCGCGGCGGTGACGCCTGCGGTAGCGCTCGAGCGCCCGGTCGATCTCGCCGTTCGAGGTGTCGGCGGCGCCCAGCACGCCGCCGAGCTCCTCCGCGAGCCACTCGCCCGACTGAAACGCCCACCCGCAGCCGACGCCCCACAGCGGGTCGGCCGCCATCGCCGCATCGCCGGCGAAGGCGACGCCCGGCCGCGCCGCGGGCCGCATCGCGTTCGGCATCTCGAGCTTGCCGAGGACCTTCGAGATGCGCGTCCCGGTGCTGAGATCCGGCGCGTTGGGCAGTCCCCGGAAGAACTGCTCGAAGTTCGACTCGAGGTCGCGCCGAAACCACGACAGCTTGTCCTTGGTCGGGAACACCGCCATCAGCGTGATGCCGTCGTCCTGGGGGAACGCGTACGCGACGTCGGGATCGAGGAACCAGAACAGCGTGTGGTCGCCGGTCGCGAGCGGCAGGTCGCGGTAGTAGGCGAAGTAGCCGAAGCGCGCGTGCGGCCGCACCCGCGCCGGGACGCCCGCCATCCGCGCGACCTGCGAGTCGCGCCCGTCCGCGCCCACGACCACGCGTGCCGTCAGCTCCCGCTCGTGGCGCGTGCGATCGGCGATCCGCACGCCGGCGGGCCGGCCATCGGAGCGCAGCAGCGACGTGACCGTCTCCCCTGGCAGCAGGTCGACCCCGGGCGTCCGCGCCGCCAGCTCGCGCAGCATCGGGTCGAGCTTCTCGCGGCGGATGTCGTAGCCGTAGCGCGGGTGGTCGTATCCGTCGTCGAGGCGGGGACGGATCCAGCCGTGCTTCGACCACACCTCGACGCCGTTGCGCAGCCCGCCCGCGGCCTCGATCGGCTCGGCGAGGCCGAGCCGCTGGATCGTCGGCGTCGCACAGGCCTGGATGAAGTGCGTGCAGATCGTCTTGTAGGCGGCCGGGTCGGGCCGGCGCTCGAGCAGCGCGACGCGAGCTCCAGCCCGGCCGAGCAGCGTCGCCACGGTGCAGCCCGCGATGCTCGCGCCCACGACGGCGACGTCGTAGTCACACGTCTCAGACATCCCGCTTGCCGTCCTGCGGCGCCGCAACGTCGTGGTCACACGTCTGGGACATTCCGTTCTCCCTCCGTCCGGCGCCGGGTTGCGTCCCGCGCACACTACGACGCCAGCCCGGGCGCGCACAACGCGCAGCGGACCGGGCGCCCCGGCGGCGGCGGCGCCGCGCGCCGCCGCCGCCCCGCGTCCTCAGGACAGGTAGCGGCGGACCGAGTCCAGCCGGCTGCCGGGCCAGTCGATCGCCAGCAGCAGCGGTCCAGCCGTGCCGCCGTGCGAGACGACCTTGCCCGGCGCGACGACGACCGTGACGTGGCCGATCGCGCCGTGCTCGCGGATGTAGAACGCGAGGTCGCCGGCGCGCGCGTCCGCGATCGCGACTGGGCTGCCGTGCTGGGTCTGCGATCCCGTGTAGCCGGCCGCCCAGTGCTCGCCGTTGACGATGTCGGGACCGGCGTTCGGCCCACCGAGCGCGTCCCAGTAGCACCACGTCACGAACGAGGAGCAGTCCGCCATCCCGGGGAACTGGCCGTTCTTCGTGCGCAGCCCCTTCGAGATGCCCTCCCAGCGGCGCGCCACCCCGCCCTGCGCGTGCAGCTCCTCGGGGCGATCCTGCGTGTAGCCGATCTGATCGCGGTGCTTGTAGCAGAACATCGCGGCCCGCACGATGCGCTCGACGACCGTCGTCTGCGGCTTGCGATGGCGCTCGATGATGCGCTGCGCGTAGGCGACCTGGTCCTCGCGCACGGCGACCTTCGCCCGCGCCGCCCGCTTCGCCGCGTCCGTCGTAGCGGCGGCGAGCTCGGCGCGGGCGTCCGCGAGCAGCTGCCTGCGATAGGCGAGGCGCGGCAGCCAGCGGCGCACGATGGTCGCGTCGTCCTCGCCCTGCGGCTCCTGGGAGATCGGGAAGATCGGCATCGCCGTCGGGTCGCTGAAGGGATCCAGCGGGTCGATCGGCGCGTCCGCGTCGGGGGTCGGCTGCGGGCCGTAGCCGGCGACGACCTGGTCGTCGCCCTCGGTCGCTGGATCGGGCGGGTCGTCGAAGGCGACGTCGGCGGGGTCGGGCACGTCGGCGAGGTCGTAGTCGTCCTCGTCGGGCGGCAGGTCGTCGAACGGCAGGTCGTCGACGGGCGCGGCGGCGTCCGCCGGCACGGGGTCGGTTGCATCCATGGTCTCGTCCTCTCGCGGGTGCGACTTCTTCTTGCAGGCCGAACGTAGTCGGGGCGCACGGCGCGCAGCGTGACGCTGCGCACACATGGCGGGCGCGCCATGGCCGGCGCGCCCGCTCGCTGCGATTCGTGCCGCTCCGCGCGCGCCGGGCTCAGCACGCCAGCAGCCTCACCTTCCTCCAGTGACCAGGCTCGATCGGCTTCTACGGCGACTTCGCCGGTGGTCCTACAGGCGCTCCGTCGGCGCCACGCCAGCGAAGTGCGCGGACGTCGAAAAACGGCGGCGTGCCGTCTGGCGCGGCGACGTCGAAGAAGTTGTCGGCGACTCCAGCCGTCAGTCTCTCTCCGTTGGCGAGCTCGATCGTGACAGTAGAGACACCGTCAGGGGCGAGGCCGATGATGTGCTGCCTACCAGCGCTCATCAGGCGTCCGACCGCTCGGCCCGAGACGAGCTCACGCGTGGTCCAACAGGGATACCCCGCGAACGGCTCGTGGCCGGCGGTCGCCACAGCCGGATAGTCGACACAGAGCACGTCGAGTTCCGTCGCGCGGTCGGGCGCTGCCGCATCGTCCGCAAAGCGCGCTTCGGGGATGAGCACGATTGCCCGGCCGTCCGCTGTCTGGCTCAAGTGGCGAACCGCGGTCAAGCGCACGCCGTGGTTCTGATCTCCGATCGTGGCGAGCGCCAGCTGAGCTCCTGGCCCTCGGTCATCATCGGTCTGTGGACGGCGGAGGACATGCAACAACGCGAGATCGGTGGCGTCTACCGGCTCGTCCGTCGTGGTTGGGTGGCCCTGCCGCTCGTTGCCCAGAAGCGGCTCCCACGGGCGCGCGGCGAGTGCAGTGCCGGCAGTCAACGTCGCCACGAGCGCGACGATCAGCGACGAGCGACGCGTGCTGCTACGCCAGCGGGCAACACGGGGTCGCGCTGGCATGCGGGAGGCGACTGCGCCGGCGACGCGGCGGTGGCTGGCATCCGCGAGCAGTTGCTCGAGCTGCGGTAAGACGCAGTCGTCTTCGGTCGTCGTCATCGAGTTCCCTCCATCTGTGAGCGAAGCGTGGCCAGACCGCGGCTGACGCGCTTTCGTACGACAAGCGACGAGCAGCGCAGCTCAGCAGCGATCTCCGTGTACGACCGCTCATCGAGCACATGCGCCATGATCGCTTCGCGCTGCGCCGTCGGCAACTCGTCGAGCAACTCGACGACCTCTCCGTCGCACGCGCACATTGCCTCAACTCGCTCGAAGGCCTCGTCATCGAGCACGAGAGGGGTCAGCATGCCGAGGCGTCGGCGCGCGTCGTCGGCGACGGTTCCGCGCCGGATGGAGCTGACGAGCGCATTGTGCGCGATGGTGAACAGCCATCCGCCGGCATCATGTCCCGACTTGGCGACATCGAACGAAGCGGCATGCTCGAGCGCTCGAGCAAAAACCTCGGACGTGAGGTCTGCGACCAGCTCCGGGTCGTTGACCCGCCAGCGCAGGTACCCGAGCACACGCTTCTCGTAGCGTCGGTAGAACGCGGCGAAGGCAGTCGCGCCGTCCACCGTCCCCGCGAGCAGTTCCGCATCGCTCCTGTCTGCGATTCGCAGCATCCTGACCTGGTATACGCGTCGTCGCCGGATTTGTGACCCGACGGACGCGAGCGCGTCGGTCACACATTGGCCTCGGAGGAGTACCAGACGGGTGATGGCCACGAGCTCGACAGCCGTAACGCCCGCCGATGGCGAGCGATGCGCCCCGTTGGCGGGGCTCGCAACCGCCGGGCAGAACCCAATCGACGTGCGGTTGCTGCGCTATTTCATCGTGGTCGCGGAGGAACTGCATTTCCGCCGGGCAACTGAGCGCCTCTGCATTGCGCAGCCACCGTTGAGCCGCGCGATCAAGTCGCTCGAAGCGCGGCTAGGACTTGAGCTGTTCGACCGGGGGAGCGACGGTGTGAGCCTCACCTACCCCGGAAGCGTCCTTCTCGGGCACAGCCGCGCGGTTCTGGCCGGACACGCCAACCTCGTCAACGAAATGGACGCGCTGCGAAACGATCATCGCGCACGACTGACCCTTGGATTCGCCGGCGCTGCCGCCGGTCTGTGGCCCACAGCCCTGATACGCCAGATCGGGCTGTCCCATCCGGAGGTGTCGGTGCGATTGGTCGACATCGCGATCGGGGCGGATGCCAGCGCGGTCGAGCGCCGTGCAGTCGACATTGCCGTGCTCTCCTCCCCGACCGAGTTCCCGGCCGGACTCGCGCATCTCGTGCTCACGAAGTCGCCCGTGCTGATAGCGACCGCGCGCCGCCCGAGAGACGCCGGCCCAGCGCGGGACGATCGAGCATCGACGGCGCCGACGATTGCGATTCGCGGCGTCTCATCCAACTGGCCGGCAAGCGGTGCCGTACCCGCGCCGCCCCCCGACATCGTCGCCTCCAGCTACGAGGAAGCGCTCGACCACGTAGCCGCGGACAACGGCAAGCTGCTGACGCTTGCGACATGCGCGCAGCGCCACGCTCGCCTCGATGTCAAGCATCTTCCCCTGCCAGGGATCCCGCAGGCGACCATCTATCTCGCGTGGCGCGCAGCCGAAGGCTCTGCATACGCAACGGAGGCCTGCTGCTCGGCCGCCAGTGCACTCGTAGTCGGATGCGACATCCAATGACACGAACCGCGTGATTCCGACCTCAAAAGATGTCGGGTATCACCGATTACCCAGACGGTATTGGACCGACCCCGGCTTAATTCGTAGCGTGCCGGTCGCACGCAACGATTTCTTCTCAGGATGACATATGCTTACACTCAAGCTGAGAGCCGGCCTAGCTGTCGTCGCGACGACGGCAGCATGCGCATGCCTACCACCAGCCGCGATGGCGACGCCAGACAGCTGCGTCAGCCAGGTCTGCCACTGGTTCTCTGGCTCCCTAGGCCAAGACGATGGTTGGGGCAGCGTGGAGGCCCACAGCATCACCTACGTCGAGGGCGACGCGTATATCACGGCGGGTGTCTAATAAGCCCTGTTTTGGTATAGTCGTGGGGTGTTCAGCGCCGATCGTGATGCCCGCTCGCTCTCGCAGGACGCGCAAGAGGCGCTGCGGGTGCGGGCGGTGAAAATGGTCGTCGAGCAGGGTTTCTCGCAGGTCGACGCGGCCGGGGCGGTCGGTGTCGGCGAGCGTCAGATGCGCCGCTGGATGGTCCGCTACCGGCGCGGTGGCTGGAAGGCCTTGGAGAAGCGCGCACGCGGGCGCTCCAGCGGCGAGCAGATGACGTTGAGCGATGTCCAGCAGCAATGGCTCGTCGACGCGATCTGCTCCAAGTTTCCCGATCAGCTGCGGATCCCGGGCCTGCTGTGGACCCGCAGCGCGGTGCAGGCACTGATCCTGGAGCGCTGCGGCGTGCGCCTGGACGTCACCACGGTCGGGCGCTACCTGCGCAGGTGGGGGTTCACCCTCAAGCGGCCGGTCAAGCGGATGCACGAGGCCGACCCGGTCGTCGTCGAAGCGTGGCTGCAGGACGTCTACCCTGCGATCAAGGCTCGCGCCAAGAAGGAGGGCGCGATGATCCTCTGGCAGGACGAGTCCGGCGTCCGGCTGCAGCAGCTCACGCCGCAGGCCGGCTACGCCCCCAGGGGCCAGCGCGCGGTCGCGAAGGTATCGGGCAAGTACATCGGCGTGAACATGATCAGCGCGCTGTCCAACGCGGGGCAACTGCACTTCCAGCTCTTCGAAGGCAAGTTCACCGCGCAGGTCTTCATCGACTACCTCACACGGCTGATCGGCGACTACGAGGGCCGCAAGATCTTCCTGATCGCCGACAACCACTCAACCCACCACGCCAAGGACGTCAAGGCCTGGGCCGCCCAGCACACGCACGAGATCGAGCTTCACTTCCTGCCCGCCTACAGCCCGCACCTGAACCCCGACGAGTACCTCAACCAGGACGTCAAGCGCCACATCCGCGCGCTGCACGAGCGCCCCGCCAGCAAGCCCGGCCTCAAGGACACCCTGACCCGCTTTCTCGACGGCCGCGCCGCACTGCCCGAGATCGTTCGTCGCTACTTCGACGCGCCCGAGGTGCAATACGCCCGCTGACACAAACACGGCAACCGCCCCTACCAATCAGGACTTACCAGCCGCCCGCCGTGATAACACGGGCGCGGTTGCCGGTCTTGCCGTTGACCGTGCCGGCGAGGCGCATCACGCGCGAGCGGTCCTTGCACGCCCGATCGGCGACCGTCGGAACCGCGGCGCCGTCGCGCCACTCGTAGCCGAGCGCGTAGAT
>DATAZX010000072.1:0-13586 GCA_036271815.1 Solirubrobacteraceae bacterium | reverse complement strand
CGCTCGAGGCCGAGGTCGCAGAGCTCCTCGAGCACGATCGCGGCGCTCGGGCCGCCGATGCCGGTGCTCTGGATCGTCAGCGGCTCGCCGTCGGAGGCGATGCCCGTGTAGCCCCACAGGCCGCGGTTGTGGTTGAACATCTTCGGCGCGCTGGTCAGCAGCTGGGCGAGCAGCAGCGCGCGCCCGGGGTCGCCGGGCAGCAGCGCGCGCGGCGCCAGCGCCGCCGTCGGGTGAATGTGGACCGCCATGACGGGGCATATGATCGAGCCATGGCCAAGAAGAAGCCCGCATCACGCGCCGAGGCCGTCCGCCAGGCCGTCGACCAGGCATTTCAGACGCAGATCCCGCGCGAGCGGATCTCCGAGCTGCTCGACGAGCTCGGCAGCACCGCCGGACGCCTGCGCGGCGCCGTCGACGACCTGCGTCCCGCCTCGGCGGAGGACGTCAAGACGCTGCGCGCCGAGGTTCGCGCGCTCGCGGCGCGCATCGACGCACTCGAGGCCGCGGCGAAGCCCAAGCCCAAGCCGGCACCGCGGCGCGCTGCGGCCAAGCCGGCGGCGTCGCGCGGCGCGGCCGCCAAGCCGCGCAAGCCCGCCGCCGCGAAGCCCAAGCCGCCCAGCGCGTAGAGCGTCGGCGCGCATCCGCGCCGACGTCACCCCATCAGGAGGTTCCCGTCAGATGGCTGCCGAGTTCAACAGTCCGGCCGAGTTCCGCACGGTCATGGATCGCATCTTCACCCTGATGAGCGAGGACGCCGACATGGGTCCGAAGCTCCGCGACGCCGACGTCCCGCAGCGCTGGGAGTTCGAGGACGTCGACCTCGTCGTGAACATCCGCGCGGCGCGTCCCGGCGAGGACGGCTGCCTGCACTGGGAGTGGAGCGACGACGTCGACTGGAAGTCCAGGGTCCAGATGAAGATGTCGTCGGAGACCGCCAACAAGTACTTCCAGGGCAAGGAGAACGTGCCGCTGGCGATCGCCAAGCGCAAGATCAAGACGGGCGGCGACATGAAGGCGGCGCTCGCGCTGATCCCGATCACCAAGCCCGTCTATCCGCAGTACCGGGCCGTCGTCGAGGCGGAGTACCCGCACCTGCGGCTGTAGCGCCCAGCCCGCTGGGCGCGCGGGCGGGTCTGGCGCGCCCGGACCACTGCGGCGCGGGCGGGTCAGTCGTCGAGGATCCGCCGCTCGGTCGCCCAGCGCGAGAGCTCGTGGCGGCTGGAGAGCTGGAGCTTGCGCAGGACCGCGGAGACGTGCGCCTCGACCGTCTTCGCGGAGATCCCGAGGCGGTGGGCGATCTCCTTGTACATGTAGCCGCGCGCGATGTGCTGCAGCACCTCTCGCTCGCGCGGCGTGAGCTGGTCGAGGTCGGCGTCGCGGTCGGGGGCGGGCGCCGGCCCCGCCGGCCCGGAGCCGGCGAAGGCATCGAGGACGAAGCCCGCCAGGCGCGGCGAGAAGACCGCGTCGCCGCCGTGCACGCGGCGCACGGCGTCGGCGAGCTGCGCCCCGGAGATCGTCTTCGTGACATAGCCGCGGGCGCCCGCGCGGATCACCGCGATGACGTCCTCGGCGGCGTCGGAGACCGACAGCGCGAGGAAGCGCGTCGCGGGCACGTCGGCGGCCACCTGCCGGATGACCTCGAGTCCGCCGCCGTCGGGCATGTGGACGTCGAGCAGCACGACGTCGGGCGCGTGCTCGCGGATGGCCGCGATGGCCGCGGGCACGGTCGCGGCGTCGCCGACGACGTCGACGAGGCCGTCGAGCTCGGAGTGCACGCCGGCGCGAAACAGCTCGTGGTCGTCGACGAGCACGACGCGGGTCAGGCGCGCACCGGGCTCGTGGGCGCTCATGACGGCGTCCGCCCGAGCACGAGCTCGACCTCGGTGCCGCCGCCGGGCGAGGCGGTGATGGTGGCGCTGCCGCCGTGGCGCTCCATGCGACCGACGATCGACTCCCGGACGCCGCGGCGATCGGCGGGCACGGTCAGTGGATCGAACCCGGGACCGCGGTCGCGCACGAACACCTGCAGCCGCTCGCTCGCGACCTCGGCGTAGACCGCCACCGCGGAGCCGTCGCCGAACTTCGCGGCGTTGAGCATCGCCTCGCGAGCGGCCGCCACGAGCGCCTCGCCGTCGCGATCCAGCGACGCGTCGCCGACCGCGACGACGTCGACCGCCACGCCGTGGGACCCCTCGACCTGCGCCGCCGCCTCCTCGAGCGCGGCCCCGAGCCAGCGCTCCCCGTTCTCGCGCGCCGGCGCGCCGTTCAGCCACGTGCGCAGCTCGCGCTCCTGGCGCCGGGCCAGCGCCGCGACCGCGCGCGGGTCGCCGGCGCGCTTCTGCACGAGCGCCACCGTCTGCAGTACGGAGTCGTGCAGGTGCGCCGCGACCTCGGCTCGCTCCTGCGAGCGGATGCGCTCCGCGCGCTCGGCGGTCAGCGACCCCGCCAGCCGCAGGAACCAGGGCGCGAAGATGACGCCGAACGCGACCGCGACCACGAGCGCGGCGAGCGCCACGTCGGTCGCTGCGGCGAGCGCGCCGCTGAACTGCAGGAAGACGATCGCCGCGGCGATCACGAGCGTCACCCCGATTCCGATGCGCGAGATCACCGCAGGCCGCGACTCGCGGGAGGTCGTCGGCCGGGGACGGACGTCCTCGTCGCCGCGGGGCGCCGCATCGGGACCAGCCCAGGCGCCAAGGGGCGGGGCGCCACGCGCCACCGGGTCGGCCGAGCGTCGCGCGATGCCAGATCAGCGCGCCGCCGGAGGCGACGAGCGCGAGCGGCCAGATCAGCACGTCCGAGAACGGCAGCCCCGTCTCGCGCAGGGCGAGCAGGACGGCGAGCAGCAGGAAGCCGACGCCGAGCGCGACCTCGACCGAGCCGCGGCGGCCGTGCTCGGAGATCACGGCCAGCGCGCTGCCGTCGCGCGACTGCGCGGGCAGCAGGATCCACGCGAGGACGTACGCGACGAGCCCGACCCCGCTTGCGAGCGTCGTCGCCGCGAACGCGATCCGCAGCAGCAGCGGATCGACGCCGAGGCGCCGCCCCAGGCCCTCGCAGACGCCGGCGACCTTGCCGTGCTGCGGGTCGCGGCGCAGGTCGCGCAGCGCAGCCGGGCGTCCGCCTGTCGTCGCCATGCGCGCCATCATCGCGTCACCACGACTCACGCCCGCCGCGAGAGGCCGCTGGCGAGCAGGATCGCTCCCAGCGCCGCGAACGCGATGGGAGCCATGGCCCCGAAGGTCAGGCGCAGGATGCCCGTGCGGTCGAGCAGCAGCAGCGCGCCGAAGGCCATCAGCACGAGGCCCGCCGTCAGGCACAGCCGGTCGGGGCTAGCCGTTCGACGCACCGCTGCTCGCCGTCGTCGTGCACGCCGCGTTGCGCTCGTCGGTCGGGTGGAAGCCGTGATGGAAGCCGTGCGCGAACGGCTCGCGACCGTCGTCGTCGTGGCGCACCTCCAGCAGGCCGAGCCCGACGTCGGCGTCGATCACGAGCCGCGGAGTCTTCGCGGGCGCGCGGCGCGCGTCGCTCCAGTCCACGTCCAGGCCGCCGCCGGTGCGGTCGAACACCGTCACGGCGCCGATGCCGACCTTCGCCTGGCTGGCGACGCAGACGTCGTCGGGGACGAGCACGAGCACGTGGCCGGCGCCGACGCCGAGCTTCATGTGCCGGTCGCCCGCGGGCAGCTTCACGTCGCGCAGGTCGACGACGAGCTGGCCGGCGCCGATGCGGTACTGGTCCTTGACCTCGGCCAGCGTGCTCGGATCGACGCGCTTCTCGCCGAAGCCGCCGTGCAGGTCGATGCCCGCCGCCGACACGAAGGCGAGCGGCAGCGCGATCGCCAGCGCGGGGAGGATCAGCCAGCGCGCGCCGCCGACGAACGCGGCGCCCACCAGCGCGGCGCCGGCGGCGATCACGAGCGCGGCGAGGACCACGCCACCACCGAAGCCGCTGGCGAGGAAGCTGCCGACGGCGAGCGCGAAGCAGCCGGCGATCAGCAGGATGCCGAGGACGGCGCGGCGCAGGATCGTCCCGGCGCCGCCGGCCGGCCGCACGCCGGAGACCAGCCACCACACGGCGAGCCCCGCGACGCCGAGGGCGGCGAGCGGGAAGAGCGCGCCCGCGGGCCCGGCGCCGAAGACGCCGAGCGCGAAGCCGGCGATCGTCAGCGCGATCGCGACGCCGACCGCGAGCGCGCGGTCGCGGGTGTCGGTCGGCCCCGGCGCGACCTCGCCGTCGGGCGGCACGAGGACGAGCGCCGCGGCGTAGACGATCAGGCCGGTGCCGCCGAGCAGCGCGAGCGCGACCATGCCGATGCGCACGAGCGTCGCGTCGATCGAGAAGTAGCGGCTGAGGCCGCCGCAGACGCCGCCGATGACGCGATCGGTGCTCGAGCGCTCGAAGCGGCGGGGGGTCGGATCCGGTGTCGGTGGGGAGGGGGGGTGTGGGGAGTCGTGGCCATGCGTCGCAGTCTCGGCGCGGCCGGACCCGCTGCCTATCGGGAATGATCCCTAGGGGGCGACCCTAGACTCGCCCGGATGGCGGCGAGCGACGCGGCGACGGACGACCTGCTCGAGCGCGTCCGGGCGACGGGCCTGCTGCCCGCCGCGCAGCCCGTCGTCGTGCTGCTCTCGGGCGGTCGCGACTCGGTCTGCCTGCTCGACGTCGCGGTGCGCCTCGCCGGGCTCGGCGCGGTCACGGCGCTGCACGTCGACTACGGCCTGCGCGCGGAGTCCGGCGAGGATGCCGCGCACTGCCGCGCGCTGTGCGCGCGCTTCGACGTCGCGCTCGACGTCCACGTCGCGCGCCGGCCCGAGGGTCCCGGCAACCTCCAGGCGTGGGCGCGCGACCTGCGCCTCGGGACCGGCGCGCGCCTGGCCGCCGCTCGCGGGGCGCGCCTCGCGACCGGGCACACCGCGTCCGACCAGGCGGAGACCGTGCTCTACCGGCTCGCCGCCTCGCCCGGCCGACGCGCGCTGCTCGGCATGGCCGCGCGCGACGGCCTGCTCGTGCGGCCGCTGCTCGGCGCGACCCGCGCGCAGACGGCGGCGCACTGCGTCGCGCGCGGGCTGCGCTGGCGCGAGGACGCCTCCAACGCCGATCCGACGTACGCCCGCAACCGCGCTCGCGCCGGCCTCGTTCCGGCGCTGCGCGAGCTGCACCCGGCGGCCGAGGCGAACGTCGTGCGCACCGCCGAGCTGCTGCGCGACGAGGCCGACGTGCTCGACGAGGTGGTCGCGACGGCGCTGGCCGGCCGCGACCGGATCGCGATCGAGCGCCTCGCGGCGCTGCCGCCGGCGCTCGCCCGGCTCGTCGTGCGGCGGCTCGCCGAGGACGCGGCCGGGCGCCTGTGCGCCCGCGCCGCCGGGCGCCTGCCCGACGTCCTGGCGCTCGGCGATGGCGCGCTCGACCTCGGCGACGGCGCCCGCGCGATCGTCGCCGGCGGGGTCCTGCGCGTCGCGCCGACGCCCCCGGGCCGCGCGGCGCCTTCCCCGCGGCCGGCTCCGGAGGCGTGACGGAGCCGGCACCGGGGCCGCGACCCGCGCGGACCGGGGACCCGACCGCCGCGCGCCTACACTGCGTCGGGCATGCGCGACGACGCCGTCGGGGAGATCCTCGTCCAGCCAGATGACCTCTCCCGGCGCGTGCGCGAGCTCGGCCTCCAGATCACGGCCGACTACGCCGGCCGCGACCTGCTGCTCGTCGGCGTGCTGAAGGGGGCCGTCTTCTTCCTGTCGGACCTCATGCGCCACATCGAGGTCCCGTGCGAGGTCGACTTCATGGCGGTCGCCAGCTACGGCTCGACGACGGACTCCTCCGGCGTCGTGAGAATCCTCAAGGATCTGGACGTCCCGATCGAGGGTCGCCACGTACTCATCGTCGAGGACATCGTGGATTCCGGGCTGACATTGCAATATCTCCTGCGAAACCTCGGCGCCCGCGACCCGAAGACGATCGAGGTCTGCGCGCTGCTGACGAAGCCGTCGCGCCGCAAGGTCGCCGTCGAGCCGCGCTACGTGGGCTTCGAGATCGCCGATCGCTTCGTCATCGGCTACGGCCTCGACCACGCCGAGCGCTACCGCAACCTGCCCTACGTCGCCGTGCTCAACGGGGGCGCCTGACGGCAGGAGCCCGCGCGCCCCGACCATCGGTCAGGACCGCGCGACACTCTTGCTAGGCTCACTACTTCGTGTCCGACCGGGAATTCTCAGCATGAGCAAGTTCTCCAAGAGCGCAGCGTTCCCGATCCTGATCGTGGTCATCCTGGCGTTCTTCGCCCAGCAGCTGATCAGCGGACCCAGCCAGAAGAAGGACCCCGGCTTCGCGAGCTTCATCTCGCAGGTCAACACGGGCCAGGTCAAGAGCGTGCAGATGCTCACCCGCACGAACGAGCTGCAGGTGACGAAGACCGACAAGAGCCAGTATCGCGTCGGCTTCGCGACCAACTACGGCGGCACGCTCACGAGCACGCTGCTGAAGGCCCAGGCCGACCACAAGATCCAGAACTTCGACGTCAAGGGCACGCGCACCAACGGCTGGCTGCAGATGCTCACGTACGTCCTGCCGTTCCTGCTCTTCATCGGCTTCTGGATCTTCCTCATGAACCAGATGCAGGGCGGCGGCTCGAAGGTCATGTCGTTCGGCAAGTCGCGCGCCAAGCGGATGTCGGTCGACTCGCCGAAGATCACCTTCCGCGACGTCGCGGGCGCCGACGAGGCGGTCGAGGAGCTGCACGAGATCAAGGAGTTCCTCGAGAACCCGAAGAAGTTCCAGGCGCTCGGCGCGCGGATCCCGAAGGGCGTGCTGCTCTTCGGACCCCCGGGCACCGGCAAGACGCTGCTCGCCCGCGCCGTGGCCGGCGAGGCCGGCGTGCCCTTCTTCTCGATCTCGGGCTCGGACTTCGTCGAGATGTTCGTCGGCGTCGGCGCCAGCCGCGTCCGCGACCTCTTCGAGCAGGCCAAGCAGAACAGCCCCTGCATCATCTTCATGGACGAGATCGACGCCGTCGGCCGCCATCGCGGCGCCGGCATGGGCGGCGGTCACGACGAGCGCGAGCAGACGCTCAACCAGCTGCTCGTCGAGATGGACGGCTTCACGATGACCGACAACATCATCCTGATCGCCGCCACGAACCGTCCGGACATCCTCGATCCCGCGCTCCTGCGTCCGGGCCGCTTCGATCGCCAGATCGTCGTCGATCGCCCCGACCGCAAGGGCCGCGCGAAGATCCTCGACGTCCACACGCGCGGCAAGCCGCTGGCGAAGGAGATCAACACCGACACCCTCGCCGGCCAGACGCCGGGCTTCACCGGCGCCGACCTCGCCAACCTCGTCAACGAGGCCGCGCTGCTGTCCGCCCGCACGGGCAAGCGCGAGATCGGCCAGCACGAGCTCGAAGAGGGGATCATGCGCGTCATCGCCGGACCCGAGAAGAAGACCCGGGTCATGAGCGAGAAGGAGCGCCGGATCACCGCGTACCACGAGATGGGCCACGCGATCGTCGGGCACTACCTCGAGCACTCCGACCCGGTCCACAAGATCTCGGTCATCGGGCGCGGGCAGGCGCTCGGCTACACGATCTCGATGCCGACCGAGGATCGCTTCCTCACGACGCGCGCGGAGCTCACGGACTCGATGGCGATGACGCTCGGCGGCCGTGCCGCCGAGGAGATCGTCTTCAGCGAGATCACGACGGGCGCGTCCAATGACATCGAGAAGGTCACCGCGACCGCGAAGGCGATGGTCATGCGCTACGGCATGAGCGAGCGTCTCGGCCCGCGCGTCTTCGGACACGACCACTCGCAGCCGTTCCTCGGGCGCGAGTTCTCCTCCGAGCCCGACTACTCCGACGAGATCGCCCGCGAGATCGACGACGAGATCCGCCGCGTCGTCGAGTCCGCGCACCAGCGCGCCAAGGACATCCTGTCCGAGCATCGCGAGACGCTCAACGTCGTCTCGGAGATCCTCGTGCGTCGCGAGACGATCGAGAAGGCCGAGTTCGAGGCGCTCCTGCTCGGCACGCCCGAAGACGAGGTCTTCCCGGAGGAGGCGCCGCAGCTGCCGCCGCCGCCGACCGCCACGGAGAAGCCCGGCCAGAAGGTCCCGCGCACGCTGCCGCGCCCCGGTCTCGCCGGCGGCGTCGAGGCGCGCGCCGACGAGCCGCGCAAGCCCGAGCTGTAGCACTCCGCAGGGATCGCGCCCGCGCCGAGCCGTGCGCTCGGCCGAAGGCGAGCGGCCGCACCGAATAGCCTGCGCGGCCATGGCCCGGGACGTCCCCGAGCCGGTCGTGATGGGCATCGTCAACGTCACGCCGGACTCCTTCTCCGACGGCGGGCTGACGCTCGATCCGCAGGCCGCCATCGCCCATGGGCTCGCGCTCGTCCGCGCGGGCGCCGCGATCCTCGACGTGGGCGGGGAGTCGACGCGACCCGGTGCGCAGCCCGTCGGCGAGCACGAGGAGTTGCGCCGCGTCATCCCCGTCATCGAGGGCCTGGCGGGCGCTGGCGCGCGGCTCTCGATCGACACCTCGAAGGTGCGCGTGGCGGCGGCGGCGATCGACGCCGGCGCGACGATCGTCAACGACGTCACGGCGCTGCGCGGCGACCCGGAGATGGCCGCCCTGATCGCGGGGCGCGGCTGCGACTGCTGCCTCATGCACATGCTCGGCGAGCCCCGCACGATGCAGCGCAACCCGGTCTACGACGACGTCGTCGCGGACGTCGGGGCGTTCCTCGCCCAGCGCCTGGCGTTCGCGCGCGAGCAGGGCATCGCGGCCGAGCGCGTGTGGCTGGATCCCGGGATCGGGTTCGGCAAGACCATCGACCACAACCTCGAGCTGCTGCGCCGCCTGGACGAGCTGCTCGAGCTCGGCCGGCCGCTCGTCGTCGGGACGTCGCGCAAGTCGTTCCTCGGCAGGATCACCGGGCGCGACCCTGCCGACCGCGTCGCCGGCACGATCGCGACGAACGTGCTCGCTCTCGCCAACGGCGCGAGCGTGTTTCGCGTCCACGACGTCGCGCAGGCGCGCGATGCCCTCGCGGTCGCGGCTGCTACGTTGCGCGGACGATGGACTCCGGCGACGACGACCTCGACGAATCGCTAGACGACGACGAGTTCGACGACGACGAGGATCGCGTCCAGACCGTCGTCACCGTCGAGGTCAACGGACTGTCGCTGTACACCCACCACGGGGTCACCGCGGCGGAGCGCGAGGTCGGCCAGCGGCTGATCCTCGACATCCGCCTCGAGCTCGGCGAGGCCGACGCGACCGTCACGGACCGCGTCGAGGACACGGTCGACTACGGCCGCGTCTGCGAGGTCGCGGCGCTCGTCGCGACGCAGCGCTCCGACAAGACGCTCGAGCGCCTCTGCGCCGCGATCGCCGATCGCCTCCTGAAGGACTTCGTCGCGCAGGCGGTGTCGGTCAAGGCATCCAAGCCCGAGCCGCCGATCCCGCTGCCCGTCGAGGACGTCTCGGTCGAGGTCTGGCGCGAGCTCGCCGAGCTCGACGACTGACGCCCCGCCGCACGCGATGGCGATCGGCTACCTCGGGCTCGGCTCCAACGTCGGCGACCGTCGCGCCCAGCTGCAGGCCGCCGCGCAGGCGCTGCCGCGTCACGGCGTGCGCGTGCTCGCCAGCTCGTCGACGTACGACACCGATCCCGTCGGGGAGATCCTCGACCAGCCCGACTTCCTCAACGCCTGCCTGCGCATCGACACCGAGCTCGCACCGCTGGAGCTGCTCGCGGCGGCGAAGGCGATCGAGCGCGAGCAGGGCCGCGTGGCGGGCGGCCCGCGCCACGCCCCGCGGCCGATCGACGTCGACGTGCTGCTGCTCGGCGACGTCGCCCTGCAGAGCGAGCGCCTGACGCTGCCCCACGAGCAGGTCCTCGCCCGCCGCTTCGTCCTGATCCCGCTGCTCGAGCTCGACTTCGAGCTCGCCACGCCCGCGGGCGAGCGCCTGGCGGACGCGCTCGCGGCGCTGGCGGTGACGGAGGGCGTGCGGCGCGCCGGACCGCCGCTCGCGACTGGGTAGCGTTCGCGGGGTGAGCGGACACGACACCCCCAGCAGCGACCCGCTGGACGACGACCGGGCGGCAGGGCGGCGCACGCCGGCGGAGGAGGCGCGCACGATGGTGTCGACCGTGACGGTCGGCTACCTCGCGACCGTCGGCGCGGACGGCGACCCGTGGTGCTCGCTCGTCGTGCAGGGACCGACGCAGGACGGCAACCCCGTGCTGCTCGTCTCGACGATGGCCGAGCACGGGCGCAACCTGCGCGACGACCCGCGTGCGAGCCTGGCGATCAACGACCCGTCCGGCGAGGGCGACCCGCTCGACCGCCCGCGCATCACCCTCGCGGGCACGTGCGTGCAGCCGGAGGGCGACCGCTACGACGCGGCGCTGGCGGCGCACGTCGCCGCGATCCCGGGCGCGCAGCTGTACGCGGGCTGGGACGACTTCACCCTGTGGGAGCTCGAGGTCGACCGCGTGCGCTGGGTCGGCGGCTTCGCGCGCATGCAGACGATCGGCGGCGACGAGTACCGCTACGCCGAGCCCGACCCGACCGCGACGATCGCGGCGCGGTCGGTCGCCCACCTCAACGCAGACCACGCCGACGGGCTGCTCGCGATCGCACGCGAGCTCGCCGGCGCGCGCGGCGCCGTGTCCGCGTACTGCACGGGCATCGACCGCTACGGGATCGACCTCAGCTGCACCGGCGCGGGCCAGTCCGCGGCCGTTCGCGCGCTGTTTCACGCACCGCTCGAGAAGGCCGCCGACGTGCGTCCCGCGACCGTCGCGCTCGTGCAGCGCGCCCGCGGCCAGGCCTCGGCGGCCGACTGACCGCCGTGCCGCCGGCAGGCCACCTCGCCGCGGCGCGCAGCGCATAGAGTCGAGCGCATGCTGCTCGCGGTCGACGTCGGCAACACCCAGACGCACTTCGGCACGTTTCGCGACGACCGCCTCGTCGAGCACATGCGCTTCGCGACCGTGCCCGAGTCGACCGCCGACGAGCTCGGCGCCGCGATGCGCAACCTGCTCGAGCTGCGCGGCATCGGGCTCGCGGACATCGGCTCGTCGATCGTCTCCTCGACCGTGCCGCGCCTGGAGCCCGAGTGGCTCGCGATGGGCCGCCGCTACCTCGGCCACGCGATGCTCGCGGTCGGTCCCGGCCTGAAGACCGGGATGGCGCTGCGCTACGACAACCCGCGCGAGATCGGCGCCGACCGGCTCGCCAACGCGGTCGCGATCCGCGAGCGCTTCGGCGGACCGGCGGTCTGCGTCGACTTCGGCACGTCGGTGAACTTCGACGTCGTCGGCGCCGAGGGCGACTTCCTCGGCGGGGTGCTCGTGCCCGGCGTGGAGATCTCGCTGGCCGCGCTGACCTCGCGCGGCGCCAAGCTGCCGACGATCGACCTTCTGCCGCCGAAGGCCGTGATCGGCAAGAGCACGGTCGACGCGATCCGCTCCGGCGTCATCTACGGCTTCGCGGGTGCGATCGACGGGATCCTGCGCCGGCTGCTCGACGAGCTCGGCGACGACACCGACGTGATCGCCACGGGCGGCCTCGCGGGCGCGATCGTCCCGTTCACCGAGCTCATCGACGAGGTCGACGACCTGCTCACGCTGACGGGCCTGCGCCTGCTGCACGCGCGCAACACCTGAGGATTGGCGAGCGGGCTCGGCGTCGCGGACGGATCTCGGGCCGGTATCGAGGCGCTTGCTATCCTCTCGCGTCGCCATCAGCCGAACTCCGCCGCGGGGGTCGGAATCGCGCCCGCTTTCTATTCCCCCGGGAGCACATGCCCAAGGACGTCATCCTCACCGCAGATGGTCTCGAGAAGCTCAAGGTCGAGCTCGCCCTACTCCAAGGCGACCGGCGCCGCGAGGTCGCGCTGCGCATCAAGGAGGCTCGGGAGTTCGGTGACATCACCGAGAACTCCGAGTACGACGACGCCAAGAACGAGCAGGCGATGCTCGAGGCGCGGATCGCGCAGGTCGAGGAGCGCCTGCGGTCGGCCACGGTGATCGCCGCGGAGGACGTGCGCACCGACGAGGTGCAGGTCGGCTCGACGGTCTCCGTCAAGGACGAGGAGACGGGCAAGGCGCAGAAGTTCACGATCGTCGGCTCGCCGGAGGCCAAGCCGCCGGAGCGCCTGTCCTACGAGTCGCCGGTCGGCAAGGCGCTGCTCGGGCACAAGCGCAACGACGTCGTCGTCGTCGCGCTGCCGAGCGGCAAGAAGATCCAGCTCAAGATCACGAAGATCGACGCCGGCCTGTAGGCGCTGGGCGCGCCGGCGTCCGCGCGGGCGCCGCCCATCCGTCCACGCCCGCCGCTACGTTCGGCGCGCAAGCGCGTTGGTAGACTGACCGTGCCGCTCAACTGCACCCGATCACTCATCCATTTCGCCTGCGGCGCCGAAAGGATGTGGACAGTCGGGTAGTCCGCTGTCCACTGACGGACCGTCCGGACCAAGCATGAACCGAGGCTAGAGGCCCCGCCCCAGCAGGAAAGGATCAGCCGCATGTTCGAGCGATTCACAGAGCGAGCCAGGCAGGTGGTCGTTCTCGCGCAAGAAGAGGCGCGGACGCTCAAGCACAACTACATCGGGACCGAGCACATTCTGCTCGGCCTCCTCCGTGAGGAGGAAGGCCTCGCTGCGCGGGTCCTCGAGAGCCTCGACATCACCGTCGAGCGCGTACGCGCCCAGGTCGTTCGGATCGTCGGGTCGGGCGAGGAGGTCACCTCCGGCCAGATCCCGTTCACGCCGCGTGCGAAGAAGGTCCTGGAGCTCGCGCTGCGCGAGGCGCTGAGCCTCGGGCACAACTACATCGGCACCGAGCACATCCTGCTCGGCCTCGTTCGCGAGAACGAGGGCGTCGCCGCGCGCATCCTGCTGGACTTCGACGCGGACTCCGAGAAGATCCGCAACGAGGTCATCCGGATGCTGTCGGGTCCGGGCGGTCGCCGCCAGGGCGCCGGCGCGGGCACCGGCGCGGGATCCAGCTCGGGCTCGGGCAGCACGTCGGGCGAGGGCAAGAAGTCCTCCAAGCTGCTCGACCAGTTCGGGCGCAACCTGACGAAGCTCGCCGAGGAGGGCAAGCTCGATCCGGTCGTCGGTCGCGAGACCGAGATCGAGCGGATCATGCAGATCCTCTCGCGGCGCACGAAGAACAACCCCGTGCTCGTCGGCGAGCCCGGCGTCGGCAAGACCGCCGTCGTCGAGGGCCTCGCCCAGCGGATCACGACCTCGGACGTGCCGGAGCTGCTGAAGGGCAAGCAGATCTACACGCTCGACCTCGCGGCGCTGGTCGCCGGGTCGAAGTACCGCGGCGAGTTCGAGGAGCGCCTGAAGAAGGTGATGAAGGAGATCACCCAGCGCGGCGACATCATCCTGTTCATCGACGAGCTGCACAACCTCGTCGGAGCCGGCGCAGCCGAGGGCGCGATCGACGCGGCCTCGATCCTGAAGCCGGCGCTCGCCCGCGGTGAGCTGCAGACGATCGGCGCAACGACGTTGGACGAGTTCCGCAAGTACCTCGAGCGCGACTCGGCGCTCGAACGGCGCTTCCAGCAGATCCGCG
>DATAZX010000071.1:0-46033 GCA_036271815.1 Solirubrobacteraceae bacterium | reverse complement strand
TCCGCGAGATCGACCTGCCCGCCGCGCCGGACGACGTCTGGACCGCGATCACGGCCGAGCCCGCCGCATGGATGTTCCCCACCGGCATGGAGATCGCCGCCGGCGACGCGCCTCCCGAGGGGTCGCCGGTCACGACCTGGGACCCGCCGCACCGGCTCGTGGTCCGCATGGAGGCGCCCGACGGCAGCTTCAACGCGCTCGACTACGCGATCGAGGCGCGCGACGGCGCCACGGCGCACCTGCGCTACGTCCACAGCGGGATCCTCGCCGACGGGTGGGAGGACCAGTACGACGCGATCGGCGGCCACACGGACTTCTACCTGCACACGCTCGGGCAGTACCTCGAGCACTTCAACGGGCGGGCCGTGACGTACGTCGGCCAGCCGTCGTCCGGCATCGACGGACCGCCGTCGGCCGGCGGCGCCGACGCGATGGACACGCTGCGCGCGGCGCTGGGGATCGGCGACGGCGCGGTCGTGGGAGACGCGGTCCACGCCGAGCTCGGCGCGGCCGGCGAGCTGGACGGCGTCGTCGACTACCTCACGGCAGCGTTCGTCGGCGTGCGCACGCAGGACGGGCTGTTTCGCTTCTTCGGCCGCAACGCCTTCGGCAGCGTCGTCGGGATGAGCGCCCACATGTTCGGCGGCGGCGTCGACGCGGCACGGTCCGAGACCGATCTGAAAGCCTGGCTGGACGCCGTCTACGCGTAGCCGCCGGCGACCGGCGGCTCGCCGGGAGCGCTGCGCACCGAGCGGCCGGCTCGTCTCGTCCCGAGCGCGTGCCTTGACGGCGCACCGTCACGTCTGGTTGGCTAGCTGCCCGTGCCGTCGTTGGGGACGAAGCGACGGCGCGAGCGATGTCCGAAGTCGAGTACTCCATCCTGGGTTCGATGGCCGTGCGCCTTGCGCCGGAGGTCGCCCCTATCGCGCTCGGCGAGAAGGGCCGGATCCTGCTCGGGCGCCTGCTGCTCGAGCCGGGCGTCGCGGTCTCCACCGACGCGCTCGCCGACGCGCTGTGGGAGGACGAGCCGCGCGCCGACCGGCGCAACGGCGTGCAGGCCGCCGTCAAGGCCGTGCGCAAGCTGCTCGGTGACACCGCCAGCCCGCGCAGGATCGTCGTACGGGCAGGCGACGGGTACCGGATCGCCGCCGCCGACCCGCTGCTGATCGACGCCGAGCGCTTCAGGCTGCTCGTGGCTCGCAGCGGTGAGCTCGCGGATCGCCTGCCGCGCGCCGCGCGGGCGATGCTCGCCGAGGCGCTCGCGATCTGGCATGGCCGGCTGCTCGGCGAGCACGCCGACCTTCCGTGGGCGGCGGGCCACGCGCGCGAGCTCGACAGCCTGCGCGACGACGCCGAGGTGCGCTTCAACGCCGTCCGCCTCGCACTCGGCGAGCACTCCGAGCTCGAGGGCACGTTGCGCAGGCAGATCGTCGAGCATCCGCACGACGAGCGGCGCCGGGCGCAGCTCGTGCGCGCGCTCGACGGGGCAGGCCGCGCGGCCGAGGCGGGACTGGCATACCGCGACGCGTTCCGCCAGCTCGGTGCGCTTGGCCCGGCGCTGCGCCTGCTCGGAGACCGGATCGGGCGCGGGCTGCCGGCGGACGAGCAGCGACCGCCGGCGGGTGGGCTCGCCGCGGGACGATCCGGCGGCCTGCTGCTGTGCGCGATCCTTGAGCCCGACGAGACGCGATCCGCGCAGCACGGGATCGGCACGCTGGCCCTGATCGTCGATCGCCACGGCGGTGAGCCCGATCCGGCCGGCGCCGGTCGCCTGATCGCGACGTTCGCCGATCCTCGGCGTGCGCTGCGTGCGGCGCAGGCGATGGCCGCGGCCACCCGTCTGCGACCGGCGGTCGGCCTCCACGCGGGCGCCGTCGTGCAGCTGGGCAACCGCGCTGCGGGGCCGGGCCCGGCGCGCGCGTGGCAGCTCGCCGGCGCCGCGCATCCGGGCCAGATCCTCGTCTCGGCCAGCGCGCGCGCTCGGATCGACCCACCGACCGAGCTGCGCGATCTCGGCGTGCAGGTGTTCGAGGACCTCGCTCCGGGAGAGCCGCTGTTCGAGCTGCAGCCCAGCGGCGCTCGGTCGCGCCAGCCGCACACGCTCAACCGGATGCCGCACAACCTCCCGGTCCAGCCGACGCGCTTCATCGGTCGCGACGCCGAGCTCGTGCGGCTGTCGCGGCTGGTGGCGGGCGGAGAGCTGCTCACGCTCGTCGGCGCCGGCGGATGCGGCAAGACGCGTCTCGCGCTTGCGCTCGCGGCGCGCTGCATCGCGCGGTTCGACGACGGCGCCTGGTTCGTCGGGCTCGCCGAGCTCGAGCACGAGATCGGATTGCAGGACGTCGCGGCGACCGTCTCACATCAGCTCGCGGTGCGTGCCGTGCGGGGCGAGACGCCGGCGGCCGCGCTCGTGCGGCATCTGTCCGGTCGCGCCGCCCTGCTCGTGCTCGACAACTGCGAGCAGATCCACGAGCCGTGCGGGGAGCTCGCCGCGCTCCTGCGCGGGGGCTGCCCCAAGCTCTGCATCATCGCGACGAGCCGCCGGCGCCTGCGCGTCGAGGGCGAGCGGGTCGCGCCGGTGCCGCCGATGGCGACCGACGCCACCGCCGAGCCGGACGCGCTCTCGGATGCCGTCGAGCTGCTGCTCGAGCGCGCGGGGCCGCTGGCGTCCGACGTCACCACGAGCGCCGATGCGCTCATCGACGCCGCGCGCATCTGCCGCGCGCTCGACGGCTTGCCGCTGGCGATCGAGCTGGCGGCCGGTCAGGTGACGACCCGCGGGCTCGCCGGAGTGGCGGTCGAGGTCGAGGCGATGATCGGCGGCGACCGCGGCCTGGACTACTTCGTCGCCGACGATCCGAGCCGGCATCCGCGCCAGCGCACGATCGAGGCGGCGATCGCGTGGAGCTATGCGCTGCTGAGCCGCTGCGAGCAGCGCGCGCTGCGTGCGCTCTCGGTGTTCCGGGGGACGTTCGGCTTGCGCGAGGCACAGCTGCTGATCGCCGGGCCCGAGCTCGACTTCAGAGCCGCGGCCGACGTGCTCGGAAGGCTGGTCGAGTACTCCACGGTCGCGCCGGTCCCGCCGCTGGCCGGCGCGGCACGACTCAGGCTCGTCGAGCCGATCCGTGCCTTCGCCCTGCGAGAGCTCGAGCGGGCCGGCGGGATCGAGGCGACCCGCGACGAGCACGCGCGGGTGTTCGCGACGATCGCCGCCGACATCGCGCCACGGCTGTTCGGCCCCGAGGAGCAGGCCAGCCTCGAGCGGCTCGAGGCCGACCACGACAACCTGCGAGCGGCGCTCGCGTGGTTCGTCGAGCGCCGCCGTGGCGACGACGCGCTCGCGCTCGTGGGGAAGCTGTGGTGGCTGTGGTTCTCGCACGGCCACCTCGCCGAGGGCACCGACTGGGTACGGCGTGCGACCGCGATCGACGGTCGTCCGTCGCGTGAACGCGTGCGGGCACTTCGCGCCGGGTCGCACCTGGCCTGGTGGCGCGGCGACTATGCCCAGTCCGACGCCTACAACCTCGCTCTCGAGGCCTGCGCGCGCGCGGTCGCCGACGCGTGGGGCCTGGCGTGGGCGCCCATGGGCCACGGCGCCGTGCAGCTCTTTCGCGACCCGCGCAAGTCGCTGCCGCTGTTCGAGGAGAGCAAGCGACGCTTCGAGGCGCTGGGCCGCGACTGGGAGGCGGGCTATGCCCTGCAGGTCGTCGGCGGCGCGCGCTGGTTCGCGGGCGACGAGCCGGCCGCGCTCGAGGCGTTCAGCGAGGCGGTCGAGATCTTCGGACGGCTGTCGCATCGCTCGGTGCTCGCGTCGGTGCAGCGCAGCGCCGGGCTGATGGCGGCGCGCTGCGGCCGTCCCGACCGCGGCGCCGCGCTGTGCCGGGCGGCGCTCGCGACGAGCACGGCGATCGCCGACCGCGCCGGCAGCGCGCAGGCGTTGAACTTCCTCGCCGCGATCAGCCGGGACGAAGGCGAGCTCGAGACCGCCCTCGCGCGCTACGCGGACGCGCTCGTGCATGCGCACGAGATCGGCGAGCTGTGGGCGACCTGCTGGGCGCTCGACGGGATCGCCGGCCTCGCCCGCACCGGCGGCGAGCCGGATCTGGCGGCCCGTCTGCTCGCCTGCTCCGGCGCGCTGGCAGCGGGGGCGGGCTACATGCAGTCGCCCTACGAGCTCGGGCTGCGCGAGCGCGACCTGGAGCTGCTCCTCGACGAGCTCGGGGCGGGCGACTTCGAGCGCGCGACCACCGACGGGGAGCTCCTGCCGATCGGCGACGCGGTGTCCTCGGCGCTCGCGTTCGCCACGCGCGACGGATAGGCGAGCCCCGGTCGGGCGTCTGCGCGATCCCGCGGCCGCGTCAGCCGCGTTTCAGAGCCCGCTGGTTGGGTCGTCGTCGTGGAGCTCGTCGATCGTCACCGCGCCGGATCGCCTCCGCCGAGCCTGTACCGCGACGTCGCCGGCATCTCGCGGGCTGCGCGTCCGACGGCTCGACGGGACGTCACCCATCGCGACGCGCTCGCCGCCGCGCTGCGCCAGGCGGCGATCCTCGAGCGGCGCGACCCGCGCGGCGACCCCTACGGAGCCGCCGGCCAGGCGCTCGAGGACTTCGTCCGGCGCGAGGACCAGATCGTCGCGAACGGCGAGGACGTCAGCGGCTGGATCAGCGTGGCCACCGAGCGACGCTGGATCAACGAGCTGCGCTACCAGGCGCGCCGTCGCTACGCCCGGCTCGACGGGCCGGCCGACGCAGCCACGACCACGACCCTCGGCGACCTGATCGCCGACCGCGGGCCGGCGACGCATGAGATGCTCGAGCTGCGCGAGCGACTGCGCGACGTCGCGGTCGAGCAGTGTGCCGCGCTCGCGCACCTGCGTGCCAGCGGCGTGCAGGAGCGCCACGTGCGCGTCGTGGAGCTCGCCCTCGGCAGCGTCCTGCGCCACCACGAGATCGCGCAGGCGGTGAACTCCGAGTTCGCCGATCGCAGCGCCACGACGATCCTGGGCAACACCGTCACGCAGATCATCGGCCGCCAGCGCGATCGGCTCGAGGCGGGCGGGGAGTTCCCCTCGGTGGTGGCTCGGCTGCGCGGGGCGCGCCGCGCCGTCGGCGCGTGAAGTCCCACGGCTCGAGGTGGGTCGTCCGCCTCGCGAGCGGCATGCCGGCCTTCCCGGAGCCGATGTTGGGAAGGCCGAGCATGCCGTTGTTGAGCGGGACCATCGTGATGCGCAGCCCGTGCTTCACGGCCACGGGCAGCGGAAGGGCGACCGTGACTGGACGGGTCGACCCGTGACCGCTCCGGCACAGTGGCTGATCCGGGTCCTGGCTCACCTGCCCGGCGCCGCCGAGGCCAGGGTCCGGGCCGGGTCGCCCTCGTGATGGCGCGACCGTCGGAGATGCTCCTGGACGGCGCCGCGTCGCTGCACTCAAAGCACCAGGAGAAGAAGCGGCGCTCGTCGACGCCGCCGTGGAAGCTCTGCCTTCTCGTCATCGTCGCCGCGGCCGCCGCCTGGATCACGATGGACAACCTGCCCACCCGCGATCCCGCCAAGGGCGATCTCGCTCGCATCTACCAGCACTGGCGCGACATCGAAGCCTGGGCGAACGTCGATCGCGAGCATCGCGCCGCGTCGGGCCTGCCGGACAACGCGCCGTAGCGGTGAGCCTGCGCAGCCGCATCGCGCAGCCGGCGCTGCGATCGATCGCCACGTCACGATCCTGCCTCGCGAGCGGCGTGACGCCGCGCGGCCACGCCGCAGACGAACACACCAGCGGCCTGCCGCGGAAGCCGCTGCGCCCGGCCACGGATACGCACGCGCCGTCGTGCCGTAGATTGGCGCCGTCCCGACCGCGATGGAGTCGACGAGAGGATCTTCGTTGTCACGTGAGATTGCAGACGTCTTGGGCGCGATCGGCGCCGCCGCCGAGCAGATCGCGGCAGATGCCGCGGCCGTGGATCGCGAGCACACCTTCCCGGCCGCCGCGCTGCGGTCGCTCGCCGAGGCGGGTGGCCTCGGAATCGTCGTGCCACAGGAGCACGGCGGTGCCGGCGGCGGCCTGACCGCGCTCGCCGAGGCGTGCGAGACCGTCGGCTCGGCGTGCGCGTCGAGCGGCATGGTGTTCCTCATGCACTCGGTGACCGCGGCCACCGTCGCGGGCGGGGGCGGGGCGAACGCCGCCGCCTACCTGCAGTCGCTCGCGTCCGGCGAGCGCATCGGCACGCTGGCGTTCAGCGAGCGCGGCACGGGCGCGCACTTCTACGCACCGGGCCTCGCGGCCGAGCGTCACAACGGGGGCGTGCGGATCTCCGGGCGCAAGAGCTTCGTGACCTCCGGCGGGCAGGCCGACATCTACCTCGTGCTCGTGCAGAGCGCGTCCGGCGAGGGGCTGGACTGCTTCGCCGTGGAGGGCGACGCCGACGGTGTGCGCTTCGACGGCGTCTGGGAGGGCCTGGGGATGGCCGGCAACTCGAGCATCGCGCTCGAGCTGTCCGACGTCTACGCCGACGACGCGGCGCGCATCGGCGATGCCGGCGCCGGCGCCGGCCTGGTCTTCGGCGTCGTGGCCCCGTTCTTCCTCGTGGGGCTCGCGTCGGTCAACGTCGGGATCGCCGCCGCGGCGCTGAAGGCCGCCGTCGACCACGCGGCGAGCCGCACGTACGGCGACGGCAGCGCCCTCGCCGAGGTCCAGACTATCCAGCACCTGCTCGCCGACATGGACATCGCGGTGCGCAGCGCCCGGCTGCTCGTCCGCGACGCCGCCGCCCTCGGCGACGCCGGCGACCCCGGCGCGCTCGTGCCGATCATGGAGGCCAAGGTCGCCGCGACCGAGACGGCGGCCACCGTCACGCAGCGCGCGCTCGAGGTCTGCGGCGGACAGGGCTACACGCCCGCGCTGCCGATCGAGCGACACCTGCGCGACGCCCGCGCGGGAGCGGTCATGGCTCCGACCAACGGCGTCCTGCGCAACTGGATCGGCAAGGCCCTCGCCGGCCTGCCGGTACCGTGACCGCCATGAGCGAGATCACCGTCGGCGCGGTCGCCTACCACCCGCGCGTCGTGACGATCTGGGAGGCCTTCCGCGAGTACTTCGCGCGTCAGGAGCAGCCCACCGACTACGTCCTGTACTCCAACTACGAGCGGCTGGTCGACGCGCTCCTCGATGGAGAGGTCGACATCGGCTGGAACACGAACACCGCGTTCGTCAGCGTCGAGCAGCGCCTCGGCGAGCGGGCGCGGATCCTCGGGATGCGCGACATCGACGCGGCGTTCGCGACGGTGATCGTGACCCGTGCCGGCGAGGCCTTCGAGGCGGCGACCGAGCTCGCCGGACGCCGCCTCGCGCTCGGCAGCCGCGACTCCGGGCACGCCGCGATCCTGCCGCTGCACTATCTCGCCGAGCAGGGCCTCGACGCCGAGGCCGCGTGCGAGCTCGTGCGCTTCGACACCGACATGGGCAAGCACGGCGACACCGGCGACTCCGAGCTGAAGGTCGTGCAGGCGGTGGCGGAGGGCGATGCCGACGCCGGCGCGATCGGGGACGCGACGTGGGCCGCGTTCCGCGAGCAGGGCCTGCCGGCGACGCACGAGCTCGTCGTGACCTGGCGCTCGCCGACCTACTACCACTGCAACTTCACCGCCCTGCCGACCTTCGACGAGGCCCGCGGCGAGGCGTGGCGGCAAGCGCTGCTGGCGATGAGCTACGACGATCCGCAGATGCGCCAGCCGATGACGCTCGAGGGCGTGAAGCGCTGGCTGCCCGGCGATCGCGCCGGCTACGAGTCGCTTGCGCAGGCGATGACCTCGGGGTGACCGTCAGCCGCCTCGACGCCGAGCACCTCGAACTCGGCAGCGGCCTCGAGGTGCTCTTGCAGGCGAGGCTCGTGGGGCTCGCCGCCGGCGACGTGCTGGAGCTGCGGGTGCCGTCGCGCTCGGTCGCGCTCGAGCTGCCGGCATGGGCGCGCGTGCACGGCCATGCGGTCGTCGGCGAGGCGGCCGCGGCGGCGGGCGGCGGGCATCTCGTCGAGATCCGATGCGGAGCGACGCAGCGGGTCCTCGGCGGCGAGCAGCCCGAGGCATCGCCGCCGGCGCGGCTGCGCGACGGCGCCTTTCACTCCGCCGACATGCGCGGCGACGAGCCGGTGCCGCCGAGCGTCGCGCGCGACGGCGGCTTCGCGCCGATCGGCTCGCTGCCCGAGCCCGGCGCGCCGCGCTTCGACTGGCGGCTGCACGAGCGCGACGGCGTCTGGGCCCCGGACGTCGCCGAGCTCGCCGAGCAGGCGTCCGGCGCGCAGTGGGACGCCTCGAACGACATCCCGTGGGAGGCCGCGCGCGCGGTGCCCGAGGTGCTCGAGCGCGCCGTCGCGCAGGTCATGACGTTCATCGCCCAGAACGAGTACGCGGCGCTGTACGTGCCGGCGCGCTTCCTGCCCCAGCTGCATCCGTCCTACGCCGAGGTCGTGATGTGGCTGGCCAGCCATGTCCACGACGAGGCCCGTCACATCGAGGTCTTCACGAAGCGGGCGCTGATCGGCGGCCATCACGGCTTCGCGCTCGCCTCGACCGAGCTGTCGCTGCACAGCCTGCTGGCCGAGCCCGACTTCACCGCCGCCGCGCTGCTGCTCAACGTGCTCGGCGAGGGGACGTTCCTCGACCTCCTGCGCTTCGTCGAGCGCTATGCGCCGGACGCCGCGACCGCGGCCGCCGCGCGGCTCGCGCACCGCGACGAGGTGCGCCACGTGCACTTCGGGATCTCCCACGTGCGCCACGTGATCGACGGCGACCCGCAGCGCTGCGCGATGCTCGTGCGCGCGGCCGAGCAGCGCGCGGCCAAGCTCACCGAGATGACGCTGAGCCCCCTGCTGACGGAGGGGCTCACGATCATGGCGGCGGGATCGATGCGGCCGGCCGCCCTGTCCGACGGCGCCGCCGCCGTTCGCGAGCTCATGCGGACGATGGAGCGCAATCGCATCCGGCGGCTGCGCTCGGCCGGCTTCGACGCGCCCGCGGCCCGCTACATCTCCGAGTTGCACACCCCGAACCTCATGTGAGGTCTCAGCCGCGCTGCTGCGGCTGAGACCTCCGGGCGGGCTACGGCTTCTGCTCGCGCATGCCCTTCACGGCCGCCGAGATCCCCTCGGCGTCGAGCACGTCGGCCATGACGCCGATCTGCTCTTCCCAGACGTCGTCGTCGACCTGGGTGCGGAACTCCTCCTCGAGCACGTGATACACGGAGAGACCCAACTGGGCCTCGGCCAATGCACCTGCATAGGTCGGATCGCCGAGCACTACGGTCTCGGCGGCGATCTCCGCGCTTTCGTCGTCCGGAGCTCCGAGGATGACGACAAGATTGTCGGCCCCGTGCTCGTCGGCTAGGCGCTTGATCACCTCCTGGCTATTCAGGTCCATGGCCCCCGAGGCCGTTCAGACGAAGCACTCCGTCGACGTGTACGCGACGTGTCCGCCGGCGCTCACGACGCATGCCGCGATGGCGGGGCCTGCGATCCCGTCGCGCTCACCGAGCACGATGACCTGCTTGCTCTCGAACATGGGTGCTAACTCACCTCCTCCTGCATCTCGCTGAGGCTCTTGTCGAGCCAGGTCTTAAGTTCAGGGGGGCTGATGGTCGACGCCGACAGGCGCGCCACCTCCTCGCCGTCGTGCATGAGCAGGAACGTGGGAAGCCCGTGGACCTTGAGGCGGATGCACACACGGCGTGCCTTGGGCGCCTCGAGCATCACGACGCTCAGGTCGTCGCGGGCCGCCGCGAGCTTCTCCACGTGGGGCTTCAGCGCCAGGCACGGCCGGCACTCGGGTCCCCACACGTCGACGAGCGTGGTGCCGCTCGCGACGAGGTCGTCGAAGTTCTCGCGCGTCGCCTCGGCTACCGCTCCCATCCGCTCACTCTCCTGCGTCGTGGTTTCGCTCGAGCAGCACGCTCATGCCGTCCGACTGCTCGGACATACGTCCCAAGAATAGACTGCCCTTGGCGATCAGCTGCACCCGCTGCGCACCGCCATCCATCAGTCGCGCACGCGCGTGGGGGACGTAGCAGAGCGCCGAGGCGATGTGGCCCTGCGTGGGGGCGAAGCCGGGCATGCCGCGCCGCGCGACGAAGTCGCCCATGTCCTCGCGGCCGATGTCGCCGCGTCTGAGGGCGAGCGCTGCGATCGTCTTGTAGTTGCGCTCCGGGACGTTGCCCGAGCCCTGGGGCTCGGTGATCTCCGGGTTGTGCAGCTCGGTGGCGTAGTCGTCGACGTCCGTCGAGCTGAGCTTCAGGCGGTCGAGCGGCGCGAAGACGAGCGCCTCCATGATCTTCGGGTTCGACGAGCCGGCGGCGACGGGATGCTTGCCGACGGAGTCCAGGCGCACGCGCGGCGAGCGGCCGTCGTCGGACTCGACGATCAGCGCCGATGCGCCCAGGACGTCCTCGAGCACCGGCAGGCCGTGCTTGAGGTGGCCCTGGAACTTCATCCCGACCTTCGGCAGCGAGCCGCCCGCGACGACCGCGACGCGCCGGAAGACGCCTGCCTTGACGAGGCTGCTCGCGATCACGAGCGCGGGGATCGGCGCGGCGCAGAAGTTCTTCACGTCGCAGCCGGAGGCGTTGACGCAGCCCGCGGCCGCCGCCACGGACTTGCCGAGGTTGCCGCCGCCGCGCTGGTAGCGGTCGCCGATCGCCTCCTCGCCGGAGCCGATGACGTAGTCGATCGAGCCGGGGTCGATGCCGTTGTCGTGCAGGACGCGCAGCAGCGCGAGCGTCGCGCTCGCCTTGCCGGCGAGGTTCTCGAGGAAGACGTCCGCGGTCAGGGCGGCGTCGCTCTCGTGGGCGCGTCTGACGGCGGCGGCGAGGCGATCGGCGCCGAGGTGCAGGGGGAGCGCACCGGGCTCGGCGGCGACCGCTTCTGCGTCGCCGGCCGCGGCGGCCACCTTCTCGAGGTCGAGGTGGTCCTTCAGGGGGTGGCGGGCGAGCTTGTCGGCGATCGCCTGTGCCTCGTCTGCGCCCAGCCGGACGAGCCCGAAGTCGTCGACCGCCGCGAGCAGGCCGAGGAACTCGTCCTCGGGCATCAGCTCGCCGACGCCCGCGAAGCGCTGCGCGCCGTTGGGCGCGGCGCCGACCCATGGGCGCTGCGGCAGGTCGCGCGGGTGGACGGCGCCGAGGTATGCCTGGTGGGGACCGTAGGCCACCGCCTGCTCGAACGTGCGCAGGGAGGCGAGGAACTGCGCCTGCACCTCGGGGTTCTTCGGCAGCTCGCGCGACGGCTTGGAGCCGTGGCGGCAGAGGCCGGGGACGTGGACGAGCGCCGCGCTCGCGGCCGAGATCACGGGATCGGTCATGTGTGGCCTATTGAATCGAATCGCAGCCAAGGAACGATCTGTCGTGATGCACACACGGTTGCTGGCATCATTCGATGACGTAACTCGTGGCATAGGAGGACGGGAATGAGGACGACCGTGGTGCTCGACGATGATCTGCTGGCGGAGGCCCAGCGGCTCACCGGTGTGAAGGAGAAAACCGCGCTCCTGCGCGAAGGGCTGACCGCCCTGATCGAGCGCGAGAGCGCGCGGCGCCTCGCGCGCCTTGGCGGCAGCGAGCCTGGCTTGGACTCCATCGCGCGACGGCGCACCAAAGAGCGGTGATCGTCGTCGACACGGCCGTCTGGATCGACCACCTGCGCAATAGCGACCAAGAGTTGGCCGCGCTGCTCGAGGACGGCCGGGTGCTCGGACATCCGTGGGTCACCGGGGAGCTCGCGCTCGGCAGCCTGCGCGCCCGCACCGAGATCCTGCGGCTGCTCGACGAGCTTCCGCAGGCGCAGGTCGCCACGGATGCCGAGCTGCTGGAGTTCATCGACCATCACGAGCTGCATGGCCTCGGCATCGGCTATGTCGACGCCCAACTGCTCGCCGCGACGATCCTGACTGACGCGGAGCTGTGGACGCGCGACCGGCGCCTGCAGGCGGCGGCGGAGCAGCTGGGCGTCGCGCACGCTCGGGATTCCTAGGTCGACTCGCGGCGCTACTACGCCGGGTCGCCGTCGAACACGGTGGGCTCGGTCACCGACGTCTCGACCGCGCGCAGCGCGCGGTTCAGCAGCTGTCGGCGCCAGGCGCGCTCGGCTTCGGGCGCGAGCTCGGGGTCGCCCGCGGGGAACGGGATGCCGCGGGTCGGCACGATCCGCGGCGCGCCGACGCGCTTGGCGATCGAGACGAGGTTGCACAGCAGCGCCGTCGGGATCCCTGCGCGCTCCAGCTCCTTCGTGAGCGTTGACCCGCAACGCGTGCCGGTTCCTCAGGTGGCGGTGAGGATGACCGCCTGGATGTTCTGCTGGCGCAGGTCGGCGGCCCACTCCATCCCGAAGCGTCGGGCGTCGGCGACGGTCGTACCGTTGCCCGTGGTCGCGAGGACCTCGCCGTGCAGGCGCCCGATCGCGCCCTCCTGCTCCAGCTTGCGGGCGATGTCGAGCGGGAGGATGCGGTTCGGGTCGGCGTTCGCCCACACCGTCGAGAAGCCGCCGTGGACGGACATGAACTCGCCCTCGTCCGCCGAGTCGAGGCCGTCGAGCGAGTAGCGCACCCATTTCGTGGCGCGCGCCGACTCGAGCCGGTCGGGGTTGCCGAACGGCACGAAGCCGCCCTCGGTGACGAGCGCGAAGGTCGCGTCGGCGGCGTTCTCGATCGGTGCCGCGGGCGTGACCTGGTCGAAGTCGGGGAGCGGGATCTCGGTGGCTTGCCTGTCGCCTTGGAGTCTCGTGAGCACGAGCGCGACGGCGCGCTCGGCCGCGTTGCGCTCCGCGAAGCGGTTGACGCGCGCGACCGGTCCGATGCGCCCATCCTTCGCGGTGAGCTGCTCGCCCTTCGCCACGATGAGGGCCGCCGTCGCGAAGCGCTCGAGCGAGTCCTTCATCTGGCGCGCGGTCAGGCCGCTCTCGACGACCGCCGTGCCGGCGGCCTCGCCGAGGCCGGGGTTCTCGGGGTGCATCGAGGCGAGCGCGGGCAGCCCCGCCTCGCTGGCGGCCGCCGCCATTCGCGCGCATGCCATGCCGTAGCGGCCGCTCGTGAACGCGGGGCCGGCCAGCACCATCTCGGCACCGCGCTCCTTGGCTTGGGTGACGAGCGTGGCGGCGAAGTCGGGGTGCGAGGCGGCGTAGTCGTCGCCGCAGAGGGCGGTGGCGATGATCTCGTGCTCGTCGCCGAGCAGGGACGCGAGCTTGCGCCCGGGTCCGGTGGCGCCGTCGCGCATCTCCGGGCCGGTGCCCGCCGAGTCCTCGCCGCCCATGCCGGCGAAGAACTGGTTGACGTAGTGGACGATCTTCATGCGCCTGCGAGCTCCGGTTCCGCGCACGTGAGTCGACCCCAGCCGAGGGTGCTCTGCGCGCAGTAGATCGCGGCCACGGGCAGCTCGACCTCGTCGGTGGAGTCTTGGTCGAGCAGGGCGATGCGGGGACGTCCGAGGGCGCGCTCGACTGCCGGCAGGATCATCCGCTCATCGTAGTTCCCGGTGCTGACGAGAGCGGTGGCCTTGGTGGGCGGGACGACGAGCGGCGGCCCGGTCCCGTCGCGCCCGGCCATCTCGGCGAGGATCCCGACGGCCATGATCCCCTCCTCCTCGAGGCGATCCATCTTGAGCGAGACGTCGGCGTCGGCGTTGCCGCCGCCCTCCTTGGTGGCGATGACGGCGTCGAGCTTGAGGCTCTTGCACAGGCGGGCCGCATGCGCGGAGACGAGCTCCTTGTTCGCTTGGTCGACGGGCTCGGGGCAGAGGATGAGCGCGGCGAGCTCGAGGTCGTCGGAGGCGCGCAGGGCGGCGACGACCGGATGCGTCTGGTGCAGGAAGGTGGGGTTCTTCAGCGCGGGATGCCCGAACTGCCCGCTGACGACGGCGCCGTCGTCGAGCTCGCCGGGCGAGATCACGGTCGCGAGGCCGCCGGACATGCTGCGCCCGTAGACGAAGACGTCCTTGAACTTGCCCTGGGTCTGGAGGTTGAGGATGACGCCGACGCGCGGCTTGCCGTTTGGTGTCGACGTCGCCGGATCGGCGATCTCCTCGATCGCGTCCGGCTCGGCGTCGAGGGCGGCCTCCGCGAGGTGGGCGGCGACCCTGACGAGCCCCTTGCGCAGCGCCACGTCGATGTCCCCCCAGTCCGCGTTCTCGGCGGGCGTCCACTCGATGACGAGGTTGTGCGTGTTGCTCAGCGGCGAGAGCGGCGCGGCCGGCCCCGACATGTCGATGACCGCCTCCTGCGCGCGCGGAAGGAAGCCGGCGGCGAGCACGGCGGCACCGCGGAGTACGTGGGTGGTCCCGCGCCCGACGGGCATCGCGGGTCCGAGCAGCCCAGGGAAGACGCCGCCCCCGCCGGGTCCCTTGGAGCAAGGCTGGATGGCGTCGAGCACGCCGACGATGCGGACGGAGTCCCCGGGCGAGGCGACCCCGAGCCGGACCTCGGCGAACGCGGGGTCGCGGAGGAGGCCGAGCATGCTCTGCTCGCCGACCGTGAGGCGGCCGGCCTCGTAGCTCGTGCTCTCGCCGAGGCCGAGCTCGCGCACGTCGTGGACCACCCGGGTCAGGCCAGCCTCCGCACTCATCGTCGGGATCCTGCCAGATGTCGGCGGCGGTGGGCCACTTTGCCCGCGGCAGCGGCACGTGCGTCTCGGCGAGCATCGGGAAGCACGCCGCGATCCTGCGAGTGCCAGAGTCGGACCACGGCACCCGACGTCTCGTAGGGCGCCGGCTGACCTGCACCCCGCCAGCATCTCCGCCCGGCGAGGGCACAAGCGATGGCAAGGCGAGCGGACCACTCGAAGACCGGCACTCGTGGCGCCGGCCACAACCGGCGCCACACACGGGGACGACCCTGACCTTCCGCGAGCCTTCCACGTGGACTTGGGCGGATGGACATGATGGATTGGCGATAGTCCAATGGTGTCTGCAAGCGGTCTAGAAGGGCTCCACTTGTGACCATCAGCGAATGGCACCGCTGACAGGCGCCGCCAAACTCGGGATCGGCTCGTTCCACCGATGATGCACCGTGCTGACAAACGCGCAATCCGACGCGGGCATCGGTTCTAATCCATCGTGTCGAAATGGAGGGATGTTCCGTTCCAAGTTGTGAACAGGTGTCCATCGATGTCCCACCAATGGGTTGGCGTCTCGCTGTCACGCCGTGCTGCCAATAGCTCGTCCGACGTCACGGCGGAGAACTCGGTAGGCATCCGCGGCACCTCCCTTCCCCGCTGACGGTCACCAGCGACAATGTCGGTGGACAGCACAAGCATGAGTACCGCTCGCGGCGTCTGACGCACGACCAAACCGAACGTGTTGATGATAAGACTCACCGAGGTCGACACGAGTACGTGCCCGACGAGATCTCCACTACCACACGGCGATGGATCGCGAAGCCGCCGATCCGGGTACCAGGATCGATCACGGGCCGCCTTTACCCAGGCGACCACATCGTCGCTCGTAGCCAACGTGTACCGGTGCTTCATGCCAGCCTCCCAGGACCGAGCAAAGTCTCTGGCTCCCGGCAGATAGCGAGACGACGTCACAAACAGCGACTCGTCATTACCGTCGTGGATGCTGGCCGCCGCGAGCGCCTGCACGTACAACAATTCTACGGGAGTACGTCCGCTTTTGACTTGCACCGCTGTAAGCACATCCCCAAATACCTCGTGCCGCACGAGTCGGATGTCGATTCCACGGTCGGCGCGGCCAGGGCCAAGTGTTACTGTCATGCCTTGGCCGGCCAGGCTCGCCGCGACCAACTCCTCAAACTCACGCCAGTTCAACGCGTCCATCCTGTGCGAACCCTGGGCGAACCAGTCAAATACCTCGCGATGAACAGCCGCGAGATCTGGCGCGACGAGGCCTCGAATCCACATGGCCTGTAGATCATGATCCACCCAGGCGTGCAGGTCCGGCTCCATCTCGCGATCGATATAAAACACCATGACGCCAAAGGTTTGCCACGCCCAACCAAACACTCCACCGTCTAGCGCGTCAAAGATCCGATCTGCGATGGACTCGTCGTACTGCTCGACTGTCAGCACCTGAACGTACCCGCGCGGACGCGCGATAGTCCAATCTGACCAGTCCCACCATGTCCAACCGTCGGGAAGGCCGCAATCGCGCAGTACAATGTTGACGGTCGCTCGAAGGCGACGTCGCTCAAAGACCCAGCGATCGTGAAGTGATCCGGGCAGGTGCATGTTGTAATCCTCACCAAGGCACGGCAGTGATGCGCGCCAGTCTAGCGGTCACGTGCCGCGCTGTCTTCGTGGGTGGTTTACCGACCACGCTCGGGACGGTGACTATTGACATCTCGCGACCATGATAGAGCGAGCACGCGCCGCGGACGGTACGGCCGCACTGTCCCAGCGGCAGCCCTCATTCGTGTGACCCGCGGTCTAGGGGAGACGGGTCCGCGGACGCCCCAGCGTGCATACCTACTGGCGCGGCACAGTGATGATCTCGACGCATGGATCTCTCCTCGATCCACGTCGGGGTTGGCCGACACGGCGCGCTGTTTATTTCAGCAGTTGCGGCCGGAATGTGACCTAAGCCCCTCATACGCTGCTTCTGCGGACAACGAACTCAGAGGAGCTGCAATGCCCGAGCGAGACGGATACATCCCCGGCGTACCGTGCTGGGTCGACACCAGCCAGCCCGATCCCGCGGCGGCGGCCGCCTTCTACAGCGGGCTGTTCGGCTGGGAGGTCGAGGACGTCATGCCGCCGGAGGCCGATGGCTCGTACTTCGTCGGGCGGATTCGCGGCGGGGATGTCGCGGCGATCTCGGCGATCCCCGAGGGCGCGCCGCCGATGGCCGTGTGGAAGACCTACATCGAGGTCGAGAGCGCCGACGCGACCGCTGCCACGGTCACCGACGCTGGCGGCACCACCCTCATGGGCCCGTTCGACGTGATGGACGCCGGGCGCATGGCCGTGTTCGCCGATCCCGAGGGCGCCGCGTTCTGCGTCTGGGAGGCGAAGGAGCACAAGGGCGCGCAGGTCGTCAACGAGGCGGGCGCGCTGAACTTCAACGGGCTCAACACCCGTGACGTCGACGGCGCGAAGGCGTTCTACGGCGCCGTCTTCGGCTGGAGCACCCTCGACCTCGGCGGCGTCGAGATGTGGACCCTGCCCGGCTACGGCGACCACCTGGAGCTCAGCACTCCCGGCCTGCGCGAGCAGATGGCCGAGTTCGGCGGTCCGGCGGGCTTCGAGGACGTCGTGGCGACCATCAACGCGCTCGGCGACGACCAGCCCGACGTTCCGGCGCACTGGAGCGTGACCTTCGGCGTCGACGACGCCGACGCCTGCGCCGCGAAGGCCGCCGAGCTCGGCGGCACGGTGCTCGTCGCGCCGTTCGACGCGCCCTGGGTCCGGATGGCCGTGCTCGCCGACCCCGCCGGCGCCACGTTCATCGCAAGCCAGTTCGTGCCGGAGAACCGGGGGCCCGCCGCCCAGCCCGACTCGGCGGCCAGCGCCGCGTAGCCGACGCCGGCGCCCCGCTCACACGCCGATCGCGCGATAGCGTCCACGGCCGTGTCCTGTGACGTCCATCCGATGCCGGACGCGGCGCGGTCGTGAGCGACCCGCACACCGACCCGCCCGTCGTCGCGCTGACGTCGCTCTCGCACGGCGCGGGCTGCGGGTGCAAGCTGCCGGCGGCGGCGCTGCTGCCGATCGTCCGGGGCCTGCCGAACGTCTCCGACGAACGGCTGCTCGTCGGCTCGAACACCGCCGACGACGCCGCCGTCTTCAAGCTCACCGACGAGATCGCGCTCGTCATGACGATCGACTTCTTCACGCCGATCGTCGACGACCCGTACGACTTCGGGCGGATCGCGGCGGCGAACGCGCTGTCGGACGTCTACGCGATGGGCGGGGTGCCGCTCGCCGCCATGAACATCGTCGCGTTTCCGCTCGAGCAACTCGGTCCCGACATCCTGCGCGAGATCCTGCGCGGGGGCGCGGCCGTCGCGGCCGCGGCCGGGATCGCGGTCGTCGGGGGGCACTCGATCGACGACCCCGAGCCCAAGTACGGGATGTCGGTCACCGGCACCGTGCATCCCGACGAGCTGATCTCCAACGCCGGCGCACGGCCGGGCGACGTACTCGTCCTGACCAAGCCGCTCGGCGTCGGCGCGATCACGACCGCGCGCAAGCGCGGCCGCCGCGACGACGACCTGCTCGCGCGCGCGGTCGCGACGATGACCGCGCTCAACGACGCAGCGTCCGCGGCGGCTCGCGCGGCCAACGCACACGCGATGACCGACGTCACCGGCTTCGGGCTGCTCGGCCACCTGCACTCGCTCGGGCGCGCGAGCGGCGTCGCTGCGGTGGTCGACGCCAACGCCGTGCCGGCGATCGACGGCGTCATGGAGCTGCTCGAAGCCGGCGAGGGCGTCTCGGGCGGCAGCGGCCGCAACCGCGAGTACGCGAAGACGTTCACGACGTTCGAGCATCGCGTCTCAGAAGCGCGACGCAGCCTCGTGTGCGACGCCACCACGTCGGGCGGGCTGCTCATCGCGGTCGCACCCGAGGCGGCGTCCTCGCTGCCGGGTCCCGTCGTCGGCGAGATCGTCGAGGGGGAGCCGGGCGCCATCGCGGTGCGATGATCGCCTCGCACGGGCGGGACCACATGCCTGGAGCGGCCCGGGCCCGGTGGCCCATCCGGTCTTCAAAACCGGCGGGGCGCGTCTCATCGCGCTGGAAGGTTCGACTCCTTCGCCGTTCCGTAGCCACACGCGTCGCCTCTCCCTCGCCGATGGGTAACGTGCGATCGCGACCCATGTGCGCCGACGCCCACCCGATGCCTCGCGCGTCCCCTTGAGCGACCGCGTCCGCCTGCGCGAGCTGCCGTCCGTCGACCGGCTGGCGACCTCCGTCGCGCGCGCCGAGCTGAAGGCGCGGCGCGAGGAGCTGCTCGACGGCGGCGGGAGCGGCGACCCCGGCCCCGGCGACGACGCGACCGTCGACCTCGTCGCACGCGCCCGCGAGCGGCTGAAGCCGCACCTGCGGCGCGTGCTCAACGCGACCGGCGTCGTCGTCCACACGAACCTCGGCCGCGCGCCGCTCGCCGCCGAGGCACAGGCGGCCGTCGCGCGCATCGCGGCCGGCTACTCGAACCTCGAGCTCGACCTGGGCAGCGGCGAGCGCGGCTCGCGCCACGACCACGTCGAGGCGCTGCTCACGGAGCTGACCGGCGCCGAGGCCGCGATCGCAGTCAACAACTGCGCGGCCGCCGTGCTGCTGGCGTGCGCGACCCTTGCGCATGGGCGCGACACGATCGTCTCGCGCGGACAGCTGATCGAGATCGGCGGCGGCTTCCGGATCCCGGAGATCCTCGAGCTCGCGGGCACGCGGCTCGTCGAGGTCGGCACGACGAACCGCACCCGCCGCGCCGACTACGAGCAGGCGCTCGCGGCCGGGGGAGAGCAGGTCGGCGCGATCCTGCGCGCCCACCCGTCGAACTTCCGCACGGTCGGCTTCGTCGAGGAGGTGGCGGTCGAGGAGCTCTGCGACCTCGGCGCGCCGGTGATCGACGACATCGGCTCGGGCGTGCTCGCCGACGACCTCGCCCTGCTCGCCGGCGAGCCGCCGGTGCGCCGTTCGGTCCGCGCCGGCGCCGCGCTGACGACGTTCTCGGGCGACAAGCTGCTCGGCGGCCCGCAGGCGGGGCTGCTCGTCGGAACGCGAGCGGCGATCGACGCCTGCCGCCGTCATCCGCTCGCACGCGCCGTGCGCGTCGACAAGCTGTCGCTCGCCGCGCTGGAGGCGACGCTCGCCCTGTACCGCGATCCGGCCGCAGCCCGCCGGGCGCTGCCGGTGCTCGCGATGCTCGAAGCCGACGAGGCGACGCTCAGCGTCCGCGCGGACGAGCTCGCGCGGGCGACCGGCGGGACGGTCGTGCGGTCGACGGCCCGCGTCGGCGGCGGCGCGCTGCCGCTGCTCGAGCTGCCGGGACCGGCGGTCGCGATCGATCCCGGCCCGGCCGGCGCGACCGCGCTCGCCGCGGCGCTGCGAGCCGCGGATCCGGCGGTCGTGGGCCGGCTGCACGACGGCCGGCTGCTGCTCGACCCGCGCACGCTGACCGACGACGAGGCGCGCGAGGTGGCGCGCGCGGTGCGCGCCGTCCTGTCGTGAACGACGACCGCGCGGCCCTGACGCTCGGGACCGCCGGCCACATCGACCACGGCAAGACCGCGCTCGTGCGTGCGCTGACCGGCGTGGACACCGACCGCCTGCCCGAGGAGCACGCGCGCGGCATGTCGATCGAGCTCGGCTTCGCGCCCCTGGTCCTGCCCTCGGGGCGGCGCGTCTCGGTCGTCGACGTGCCGGGCCACGAGCGCTTCGTACGGACGATGGTCGCCGGCGCGACCGGGATCGACCTCTACCTGATGGTCGTCGCGGCCGACGACGGCGTGATGCCGCAGACGCTCGAGCACGCCGAGGTGCTCGCGGCGCTCGGGATCGAGCAGGGCGTGGTGGCGATCACGAAGGCGGACCGCGCGTCCCCGGAGTCGGCCGCGGCGGAGGCCGCCGAGCTGTTCCCAGGCGCCGAGGTCGTGGCCTGCTCGGCGCGCACGGGCGACGGCGTGGCCGACGTCGCGGCGGCACTGGAGCGTGCCGCCGAGCGAGTGACGCCGCACGCGGAGCGCAGCCGCGACGGCGCGGCCGTGCTGCACATCGATCGCGCCTTCACGATCCACGGGGCCGGTACGGTCGTCACCGGGACGCTGTGGTCGGGCACGCTGGAGGTGGGGAGCATGCCCATCCTGCTGCCCGCGCAGCGGCCCGTCCGGGTGCGCTCGCTGCAGGTGCACGACCAGCCCGCCGAGCGGGCGCGCGCGGGGCAGCGGGTGGCGGTCAACCTCGCCGGGATCGCGCTGCGCGACGTCGCCCGCGGCGACGCGCTCGCCGATCCTGCGGCGGAGGTCGTGGCGACGCAGGTCGTCGACGCCGCGCTGGATCTCCGCGAGGAGCTGCGCGGACGGCGCGTCATGGTGCATCACGGCACGCGGGCGGTGCCGGCGCGGCTGGCGGCGCTCGGCGACGGCCTGTGGCAGCTGCGCCTCGAGGCGGCGCTGCTCGCCGCGGCCGGCGACCGGCTCGTCGTGCGCTCGGTCGCGCCGCCCGACACGCTCGGCGGCGGAACGGTGCTCGATCCGCGAGCCCGCCGCCACGGTCGCCGGCCCGACGTGCTGGCGCGTCTCGAACGGCTACGGCGGGGGGAGCCCGAGCCTGCCGCGCCCGCGCCCGCGCGGGCAGCGGCCGATCCGGCAGCGCCCGGCGGTTCGGGGAGCACCGCGACCGCGCCGGGAGCGGCGCTCGCACCGGAGGCGCTCGCGCTCGCCGAGCGGTTGCGCGCGGCCGGCCACGAGCCTCCCTCGCGCGCGGAGCTCGGGACCGACGTGGCACATCTCCCGAAGCTGATCCAGGCGGGCGTCGCCGTCCGCATCGGCCGCGACCTCTACGCCCATCGCGACGCCGTCGCGCGCGTCGCCGACCGCGTCGGCGCGATCGTCGCCGACGAGGGCGCCGTGACGCTCGCGCGCCTGCGCGACGAGCTCGGGACGTCGCGCAAGTACGCCGAGGCGCTGCTTGAGCACCTCGACGCAGCGCGCTTCACCAAGCGCCTGCCCGACGACCGGCGCGTGCTGCGCCTGCGTCCGGGAGGCGGCGCCGCGACGCACTGATCGCCGCTTCGCTGCGGCTGCTCGAGCTCACGCAGGCGCGCGTCGGGCGCGAGCGGGCTACCCGTGCCGATCGGCGACGGCGACACGGCCGCCGCGTGCCGGCACCGTCGTGATCCCGCGCCCGCGCCGGGACTTCTCGGACGCGGCGCTCGTGGGCTGCAGGTCGACCTGGCCGAGCACCGTGCGCAGGACGGTCCTCAGCTCCATCTCGGCGAAGCTCGCGCCGATGCAGCGCCGCACGCCGCCGCCGAACGGGATCAGCGTGTACGGCGCGACGCGACGGTCCAGGAACCGCTCGGGCTCGAAGCGCTCAGGGGCCTCGAAGGCGGCAGAGTGCTGGACGGCCCAGATCGACGGGGCGATGCGCGTACCTGCTGGAAGCCGATAGCCGCCGAGCTCGAACTCGGCAGTCAGGAGGCGCTGTGCCGAGTCGACGACGGGGCGCGAGCGCAGGGTCTCGCTGATGACGGCGTCGAGGTACGCGTCGTCGCCGCGCGCGATCTCGTCCTGCAGCCGAGCGAGCACGTCGGGATGGCGGACGAGCCGTTCGAAGCACCAGGCGAGCGCCGTCGCCGTCGTCTCGTGGCCGGCGAGCAGCAGCGTCAGCAGCTCGCTGCGCAGCTCCTCGTCGCTCAGCGGGCAGTCGTCCTCGTCGCGCGCGGCGATCAGCAGCGCGAGGACGTCGTCGCGGCCTTCGGGCGCGGCGCGGTGCGCGGCGATCTCCTCGTCGAGCACATGACCGGCCAGCAGCCGCGCCCGTACCCACGGCAGACGCGGCGCGAGGCGCCCATCGGCAAGTCCGGGGCGCGCGCCCTCGAGGACGATTCCCGCCATCGAGCCGGTGACGCGGGGGAGCAGCGCTCGCAGCCGCGCCAAGCGCTCCTCGTCGCGGACGCCGACCACGAGCCGGAGGATCGCTTCGAGCGTGATCGCGCGAGCCCGCGGCAGGATCGGAAACGACCGGCCGCGCGGCCAGCGGGCGATCTCGGCCGTGGTGATCTCGCAGACGACCCCAGCGTACGCTCGCACCGCCTCGCCATGAAACGGCGGCAGCAGCAGCTTGCGCCGGCGCAGGTGGCGCTGCCCGTCGAGCAGGATCATGGAGCCGTGGCCGAGCACGGCCGACAGCTGGGCGTTCGCCGCGCCCGAATGCAGGACGTCGGGATCACCGGTGAAGACCTGCCTGATGAGCGTCGGATCGCTGACGGCGACCATCGGCCCGAAGCCGAGCAGGCGCAGCGTCATGATCGGGCCGAAGCGCTCGGTGCACGTCGTCGCGAAGCGGTCGAACGCGACGTTCATCGCGAGCGTCTGCAGCAGCGCCGGCCACCGCGGGCCGGGCGGCAGGCCGGCGACGATCTCGGCGCCCTCGGCGTTCATGCGCCGCCGCCGACCGCTGCGAGCGTCGCGGACATCATCAGCACCCAGGCGTCGACGAGCGCCTCGTCGTCCACCGGGAACGGCACGCCGAGGACATCGCGCAGCAGGTGGCTCGAGAGCAGCGAGCCGAGCCCGGCCGCCGCGATCGCATCCGCCTCCTCGCGCGCGAGCGACGCGCCGCCACGCTCGGCGACGAGCCCCGCGAAGCCGCTGAACGTCGAGCCGACGAGCCGCTCGACGGCTGTTGTGAGCAGCTCGGGGCGGCCACGCGCCTCGAGCGCGAGGATTCGCAGGAGCTCGGCCTCGCGGTCGAGCTCGGCGAGGATGTAGCGCGCCGTCACCGTCAGCTCGGCTCGCAGATCCCCGAGCGGCGTGAGGACGCCGCGGATCTCGCGCATGGCGTCGAGGCGTGCGAGCTGGCGCTCGATGCCGGCGGCGAGCAGCGCCTCCTTGCTGGGGAAGTGGTGGTAGATGCCGCCCGCGCCGGGCGTCAGCCCGGCGGCGGCCTCGATCTTCGCGATGCTCGTGCCGGCGTAGCCATGCTCGCTGAACAGGCGCAGCGCCTCGTCGACGATCCGATCTCTCGTGGTGGCGGACATGCGCAAAGCGTACACTTAGGAAGGCAAAGTGAGCAATGATTCGTCGGATCCCCTGTCGCATCGCCGCCTGCGCCGCGCCGCGCCGCTCGCGGCCCTGGCCGCGAGGACGGCCGGCGCGAGCGCCGCGGCGAGGCTGCGCGGCGCGGGCGCGGCCGACGCGGCAGCGTCGCACGCGCGGGCGGCGCCCCGCTACGCGGAGCTGCTCGGCGGATCGAGCGCGCCCGCATCGCCGGCCAGCTCAACAAGGGCGAAACGCTGCACGCCCTACGTCGTCACCTCGTCATCGGCTCACGCGCCCAGATCCCCGCCGACGAAGACGACCGCCGCCGCCACGCCCTGTGCCTGCAGATCCTCGTCAACGCCGTCCAGGTCTGGAACGCCCGCTACATGACCGCCTCGATCGACCACCTCCACGCCACCAAGCCCGACATCGTCGCCGACGAGACCGCGGTGGCGCGCGTCGCCCCGGTCGCGTGCGCACATGTCAACTCGCTCGGCCGCTACGACCTGCACCGTCAGCCGCCGCCCGCTGGACACCTGCGCCCGCTGCGACAGGTCGCCGCAGCCAGCGAGGGAAGCGCGCTGACACCGCCATTCGGCGTGAGTGGCGACAAACACCAAGCGTTGGATTTCGCGCCGATGATGGCGCTACCCCAACGAGCCGCGCCGGGTCAGCCCTCCGCTGCCGGGCTGAGGTCGCGTAGGTCGACGACCGCGCCGTTCTCGAGCTCGCGGTCCAGCAGCGCCCAGATCTGCTGCGCCACCTGCTCGGGGTCGCCGAGCGCGCGCTCGCGATGCAGGTCGACGAACTTCTGGCGCTTGGGGAAGTCGCGCTCCTCGGTCTCGCGCAGCAGCCGTTGCATGCCGGTGTCGACGGTGCCCGGCGCGATCGCCACCACCCGCGCGCCGCCGCGAAGCTCCTGCTCGGCCCCGGCATCGCGCACCCACTGGTCGAGCGCGGCCTTGCCCGCGCCGTAGGAGGCCCATCCCGGATAGACGCTCTTGGCGGCGCCCGAAGTCAGCATCACGACGTGACGGCGCGCGTCGAGATCCTTCGTCGCCGCGAGGAACAGGTGTCCGAGCACCTGCCCGGCGGCGCTGTTGAGGATCACGTTGCGCACGTACGCATCGGTGGCCACCTCGCCGGCGAAGCCGATCGGGTCGACGACACCCGCGGCGTGCACGAACACCACGCGATCGCCCGACCAGCCGGCCAGCTCGTGCTCGAACGACTGTCCGACGAGCGCCCACGAAGCGGGCTCGGCAAGGTCGGCCTCGAGGTGCTCGCCCACGGCCGGCGGCCGCCGGCTCACCCCGATCAGCCGCGTCCCGTCCCGCGGAGCCGTCGCCGCCAGCGCTGCGCCGATCCCGCTCGAAGCGCCTGAGATCCAGACCAATGATGTCGACATGACGTCATCCTAGCCCTCGCCTGCGAGTCCTCGAAGCGCGGCCCGCACGCAGGTGCGACCGTCGTCGTACGAGCCCCGTGGCTCACGGCGTGGCCTTTGCCAGCACGCGCTCGAGCGCGCTCGCGAGCCTCGGGATGCGCTCCAGGTGCTCGCGGCTGAGCGCCTCCAGCTGCTCGCTTCCGGCGTCCGTGATCTGCAGGCGCAGGCGGCGATGGTCGACGGGGTCGCGCTCGCGTCGCAGCAGGCCGGCCGCCTCGGCGCGTTGTGCGAGCTCGACCGCGCTGTGGTGACGCACCTGAAGCTCCTCGGCTGCGTCCCCGACCGTCGGCCCACCCGGTCGGTCATGGCCGCGAACGACGAGCAGCAGCTGATGCAGCGACGGCGACAAGCCGGCCTCGTGCGCGGCCTGCTCGCTCCAGCGCAGGAACGCGCGCAGCTCGGAGCGAAACGCGAGCAGGCGCCGGTAGTCCGCGTCGCGCAGCGGCCGCGGGGTCGGCGGTCGGCTCGCCTCGTCGCGGCTCGCGCGCGGGCCGTCGCTCGTCGCGCCGTCGCCGGCTTGGGGCTCGTCGGTCATTCGGCCGGCGCTCGAGGTGGCATCAGGGTCCCGAGGCCGGCGGGCAGCGTGCTGGGACCGAGGGGTCGCTCCCGGTGGCGCTCCTCGACCAGGACGCGCTCGTGCGCCTTGAGCAGGTCGAACTGCGTGACGAGTCCCTGCAGTCCTCCCGCGGCCCCGTCTTCGGTGACCGGCAGCACGCCATGTCCGCTCGAGACCATCTGGTCGGCTGCCTCCCGCAGCGTCTCGTCCGGGCGAATCGCATGCGCGCGGCGGGCCAGGGCGCTCGCGGTGAGCGGGCTGCCCGTCTGGTGGGCTGCGAGGACGTCCGACCAGGCCAGCACGCCGGCGAGCGTGCCGTCGCCGTCCAGCACCGGATACAGACGCTGACGTCGAGCGTCTGTGCCCTCGGGCAACCGGCGGTAGAGCTCCGCGACGGTGCTCGCCGCGTCGACGCTGACCACGTCGGTCGCCATCACGTCGCGAACCAGCAGGGCATGGAGGGGATCTACCGCATACTCGCGCGACACGTGGTAGCCGCGTCGCGCGATCTTCTCGGTGAGGATCGATCGCTTCAGCGTGAGCACGCTGAAGACGTGGGCGATCGTGCATGCGATCAGCAGCGCCAGGAGCGCGTCGACCGCGTGCGTCAACTCGAGCGCGAAGACGATCGCCGTGAACGGCGACCGCATGACCCCGGCCAGCGCGGCGGCCATCCCGATCAACGCCCACGTGCCCTCGCCGGCCCCGGGCAGCACGGCGCCGAGCAGGCCACCGAGCGCGGCGCCGAGCATCAGCAGGGGGGCCAGGATGCCGCCGCTGGTGTTGGACCCGAGCGCGACCGACCAGACGAGCAGCTTCATCACCAGCAGCACGGCCAGCGTGCCGATCGCGAGGCGGCCCGTGAGCTCGGCACCGATCGTGTCGTAGCCGACGCCGAGGACGCGCGGATCCACGAGTCCGCCCACGCCGACGACGAGGCCGCCGAGCGGCGGCCACCACATCCAGTGCAGCGGCAGCCGGCCGAACAGGTCCTCGGCTCCGTAGACGCACTGGGTCATCAGCCACGCGAGGGCGCCGCAGGCCAGGCCGACGACTGCCGCACCGAGCGAGACCGACAGCCCGAGATGGCCGTGGGGTCCACCCCCGAACAGCGGCGCCGCCCGCAGCAGGCCGGCGTGGACGAGCTCCTCGCGGAGCATCTCGGAGGCGCAGACCGCCAACGACACGGGCACCATCGAACGCGGTCGAAGCTCGAAGAGCAGCAGCTCGACCGCCAACAGGACGGCTGCGACAGGGGTTCCGAACACGGCCGTCATGCCGGCGGCCGCGCCGGCGACCAGCAGGCAGCGCCGTTCGATCGCGGTGAGATGGAGGAACTGCCCGACGATGCTGCCGACGGCCCCGCCCGTCACGATGATCGGGCCCTCGGCCCCGAACGGGCCGCCCGTGCCGATGCTGATCGCGCTCGAGATCGGCTTCAGCACGGCGAGCCGAGGCTCCATTCGGCTTCCGCGCAGGAGGATCGTCTCCATCGCCTCCGGGATGCCATGACCCCGGATCCGCTCGGATCCGAAGCGCGCCATCAGCCCGACGATCATCCCTCCGACGACCGGCACCGCCACGCTGAGGGGACCGAGCACCGAGACGCCCGGACGGGCGATGCTCGTCGCGATCCTCCCGGTGTACGCGAGGTGCGTGATGAGGCCGATGAGGTCGAGCAGCCCGAGGGCCAGGACGCAGACGACGAGGCCGACCACGACCGCCGCGACGCCGAGTCCCAGCACCGCCTGGGTCGTCGTGAAATCGCCCAGCTCGCGATCCCTCGCGCCCTCGGGGCGGTCGTCAGGCGGGACGACCGCGTCAGTCGGGTAGCCCTGCTCACGCGGATCGGCCATCGACCTCATTGTATCGGGTACCGATACGTTTTCGGACAGAGCGTCGATGCGCTCGATGGCCAGCCCAACGATCTCGATGGCTTCGTCGCTGTCCCCCGCAGCTGCCTTCGCCTCGCCGTGGAGACAGTCCAGGAGCTCGTCAGCGCGCAGCGCGTCGCCTGCCATCCGGTCCTCACGTAGCTTTCGGCCTGCACGGTGCAGAGCTCCTGTCGCGCCGCCGAAGCTTCTACGCTGCTGGCATGGCCGCGGAGCCCACGCAGCATCTTGACGTCTTCGATCCCGCGCGGTATGGCGTGCTGCGCTTCGTCGAACGGCAGATAGACGAGCACGGTCACATCACGTTGCGCTACTCGCTGGACGACGAGATCGAGTTCGTCGAGCAGTTCCAGCTCCCCGGCGGAACACGTGTCACGGACGCGGATCGTGCGCGTGTCGACGGTCTGCTGTCGCTGCTGCACTGGGTGGCAGGCGTCAGCTACTTCAAGACGGCTGCGCCTGACGCCGTCGGGTGTGAGACGGGCGAGCCGCCACCGGCGACCGCTGCGCTGCTCGAGGCGCTGTACTCCGAGGGGCTTGGGGAGTTCGCGTACGTCAACGACCTGCCGGCGCTTCCGCGCCCACGCTTCCCGAGTGGGGGCCACATCGCCGCGTCCGCGAACCACCGTCCGCTGTCTCGCGTCCTCGTGCCCGTGGGTGGGGGCAAGGACTCGGTCGTCGCGCTCGAGACCGTCCGCCGGTCGCACCGCGACGTCTCCCTGTTCTCGGTCGGCGACCCGCCCGCCATCGCGCGCACGGCGGCGGTCTCGGGCTTGCCGCGTCTCATCGCGCATCGTCAGATCGATCCCGGGTTGGCGGTACTGAACCGGGCAGGTGCGCTGAACGGGCACATCCCCATCACGGCGATCATCGCGTGCGTCGCAGCGCTCACCGCGGAGCTGCACGGCTTCGACGCGGTCGCGCTGGCCAACGAGCGCTCGGCGTCAAGCGGGAACGTCACGTGGGACGGCGTCGACGTCAACCATCAGTTCAGCAAGAGCCTGCGCGTCGAGCGCCTGATGGCGGCGGCCATCGCGGAGCTTGCATCGGCCGTTCAGCTGTTCTCCGTGCTGCGCCCGGCATCGGAGCTCGCGATCGCCAGGGCGTTCGCGCGATTCGAGGCCTACCACGGCGCATTCACGAGCTGCAACGCGATCTTCCGTCTCGATCCTGCACTCCGCGCGGCATCGTGGTGTTGCGACTGCCCGAAGTGCCGGTTCGTCTTCCTCGTCCTCGCGCCGTTCACCGATCCGGCGCACCTGCACGACGTGTTCGGCTGCGACATGCTCGATAGCGAGCGCCAGTACCCCGGGTTCGCGCTCCTCACGGCCACCGGCGGCAACAAGCCGTTCGAATGCGTGGGGGAAGAGGAGGAGAGCCTTGCCGCGATCCGGATGCTCGCCGCGGATCCTCGGTGGCGCGAGCATGCGGTCGTTCGCAGACTCGTCGCCGAGGTGCTGCCGACGTTTCCGGCGAGCGCCGGGTCGCCCTCGGAGACGCTCGCGCTCAGTGACGACCATCTCGTTCCCGCCGAACTGCTCGCCGACGTCCGTGCGGTTCTCGGAGCTTGACGGCGCCGCGGTCGGCGTCTGGGGAGCCGGCCGCGAGATCAAGTCCTTCGCCGCGCAGCTCGCGCGCCGACTGCCGTCCGCCAGGATCGCGGTCGTCGCACTCGACGATGGCGGCGAGGACGTCCCCCCGGAGCTGATCGAGCGCGGCGCCCGCGTCGTCACAGGTCCCGGCGTCGTAGCCGCGCTGGCCTCGTGCGACGTGCTCGTGCGCTCACCGGGCGTCTCGATCTACCGCGAGGAGTTGCGCGAGCTGAGCCGTCGCGGGGTGCCGACCACCACCGCCACCGCGATGTGGCTTGCCGAGACCGGCGGCGAGAACGTGATCGGCGTGACCGGCACGAAGGGCAAGAGCACGACGGCCACGCTGCTTGCCCACCTGGCGCGCGCGGCTGGGCGAACGGTGCACCTGTCCGGCAACATCGGCGCGCCCGCACTCGACCTGCTCGACGCGCCGCCGGGCGATCTGGTCGTCCTCGAGCTGTCCAGCTACCAGATCGCCGACCTCGTGCGTGGCCCCGACGTCGCCGTCATGACGAACCTCTATCCCGAGCACCTCGACTGGCATGGCACCGAGGCCACGTACCGGGCCGACAAGCTGCGTCTGCTCGGCCTCGACGGCGTGCGCGCGACGGTTGTCAACGGGCGCGACCCGGCGCTGGTCGAATCCGCACGGATCGGTCGAGACGTCGTGCGCTTCGGGGTCCCCGGCGGTTGGGATGTCACGCTGGACGGCGTGGCGCTTGGCGGCACGCTCGTCGCGCCGTGGTCGCGCCTGCCGCTGCGCGGGGAGCACAACGCGCTCAACCTCTGCGCGGCGCTGGCCGCGCTGAGCGCCGCGGGGGTGCCGGCGCCGCGGCTGCCCGATGCGCTCGACGGGATCGTGGTGCTGCCGCACCGGCTCGAGGTCGTCGCCGACCGTGACGGCGTCGTGTGGGTGGACGACAGCATCTCGACAACGCCGGAATCCACGCTCGCAGCGCTGCAGAGCTTCCCCGACCGCGAGATCGTGCTGATCGCGGGCGGCAAGGACCGCGGGCAGGACTACACGCTGCTCGGACGCGAGCTGGCGAAGCGCGGCGCGGTGGCGATCGGGTTGCCGGTCACGGGCTCGCGCTTGGTCGAGGCCGCCCGTACGGCTGGCGTGCCGGACGACCGCGCGGTCGAGGTCGCGGACATGGAGTCGGCGGTCGCGGCCGCACTGCGGTTTGCGACGCGGGGTGGCGCCGTGCTGCTGTCGCCGGCGGCGGCGAGCTACAACTCGTACGTGAACTTCGAGGAGCGCGGAGCGGATTTCCGCGCGCGCATCGCTCCGTGACATGGCGCTCGCAGACGTAGAGATCGTGCAGGCCGGCACCGAGTGCGTCGCCGAGCTCGAGCCGCTGTACCACGAGCTTCACGACCATCATGTCGCCGTCGCGCCGCGGCTGGCGGGGCTCGCGCCGCGCACCGCGCAGGAGTCCTGGGAGCGCAGGCTCGAGCGCTACGCGGACTGGCTCGCGAGGCCGCACGCCTTCGTGCTCGTCGCGCAGCAGCACGGCCGGCCGGTCGGCTATGCGGTGGCATCGACGACCGGCGGCTACCAGTCATGGGCCTCGGAGGAGCGCGTGGGGGAGGTCCACGATCTCGTCGTGGCGGGGGGCAAGCGCGGCACCGGGATCGGGACCGCGCTGATGGAGGCCGTCGAGCGGCGGCTCCGGACGCTCGGGATCCGCGAGTACCGGGTCATGCTCATCGAGGCAAACGACGCGGCGCACCGCTTCTATGTGAAGCGCGGGATGACTCAGGTGTCACGCGTCATGCTCGGTCGCATCGACGCCCGCTGACCGGCGCCAGCCCGGGGTGGACCCAGCGAGGCAGTTCGTGGACTATCAGAGCGCCTCGTGCAGCGCGCGCAGGGCGCGGATCGTCGAGCGGATCTCCTGCAGGTAGTGGTGCGGCGCGAAGGTCTGCTCGAGCCGTGGATCGACATCGCCGGGCCGGATGCCCACAGCGTGGATCTCCACCCCGAACGGCAGCGCGAGCATCCGCATCGCATCGGCGTGCTGGAACCGTACGTAGATGTCGGATGTCACGACGAGAATCCGCTCGCCCCCACGCAGCTTCGCGAGCTCGCTCGCAAACCACGCGTAGGTGTCCGGCGTGTTGGCGCGCCGCATCCCCGGCTCGCTGGATGGCGCGCCGACGACTCGCAGCGGGGTGCCGTGCGGTCCTGCGTATTCGATGACCCGCCACGACGCCCCAACCTTGTCGGACCGCTCGCCGCGATCGGACATCGGCTCGCCGACGCCGAATGCCGCGCGGACACCGGCGTTCATCGCGTCGAACTCATCGGTCAGGTGGCTATGCCCGGACCGGGCAGCGAGCTCGAGCTCGTCGCCACGTAGCGGCCGATAGCCGCCAAGCGCTGCGAGGCTGCGCGCCCGGATTTCCCCCGAGTCCAGCAGCGACGCCGCGTGCAGTGGGCGGGCGAGGCAGGCGCGCACAAGTCCTCCGAGGATCAGCACGTGGTCGTAGCTGTCGCTTGGCGGCGGCAGCGTCCCGACGAGGCCGAGGTCCTCCGCGTCGCGCAGGATCAAGGCGTGTGTCGCGGAGTCGAACTCCTGGTCGACGACCAGGTTGCGCTCCTTGCCGCCGCGAAAGTCCCAGCGCAGCGAGAACTCCTCGAGCCAGGCCAGCAGCCTCGCGAGATCGGCGTCCCCCGGTGGTCCCTCGCCGTCGTGGAACGCGGCGACCAGCTCGGCGAGCGCCGGCGAGCGCGCCCAGGCGTCGATAGCCGCGGGTACGTCGGCGATTTTCGAGGGCAGCGGCGGCATCATCCCGCTGGTTCGCCCATGCTCGGCGCCCGCCCGTACTGCCGCCGCGTGCGCGCTCCGGTCTTCATCGGCGGACATATGTGCATTCTCGCCGATGCGCTGATTGTGCGACCGCTGGTGGTATCCGTAGTCGGTGACGGTGACCGGTGACCTTGCCGGACGGGACGTGGTGAGAACGTGGGGTTGTTGACGCATCGAGGAATGAGCAAGGTCCGGCCGGGACGCGCGGCACCGGACGCGATCCTGCGATCGGATCGTGCGTGGCTCGTGGCCGGCGCCTGACTGCGGATTTGCGCCGACCGCGTGCTCAGCGGCCGCCGGCGAGCCCGCCGAGGATCTCCTCCAATGCGCCCCCGAAGCGCTTGCCGAGGGACTCGCCCACCTTGTCGGAGTCCCCGCGCGCCGACGTCACGAGGGCGTCGCGGGCGAGGGCGACCTTGACGAGGAAGCGGACGACCTTCGCGACCTCGTCCCCGTCGGTGCCGCCCTCCTCGCCCTGCCGTGTCTGCAGCGCCTGGATCGTGCGATCCGTCGCCTCGCGAAGGTATGTGGTGCGCGCGCGGCGATCGATCGCCACGAGCAGCGCGCGGAAGTAGGCGACGTACGCGCGGCCGATCACGCAAGCCGCGATGTGCGGGTGCTCGTCGCGAGCGTAGATCCGGCGGCGAGCCAGCTCGACGTCGCGATAGACGTCGTGCGCTCGATCGAGGTGCTCCTCCGCCCTGTCGGGCTCCGCCTGCGCGAGCTCGATGCGAACACCGGCACGGTTGAACCAGCTGCGCAGCAGCTCTGGATTGTCGGGATCCACGGCGGCGAGGCGCGCACGCCGGAGCGCGTCGGCGCGTTCGATCACCTCCAGCGCCTCGTGCAGAAGGGCGATCTGCGTCTCGCCGTCCGCAGGGAGCTTCGCGAGCTTCTGCATCAGCAGCCCTTGCATCGCCACGCAGCGCTCGGCCTTGTCCGCCGCGTCGGCCCCGCGCAGGAGCGACTCAGCCTCCCGTGCCCAGCCCAGCGCCTCGCGCACGCGAGTGCTGTCGCCCGCGTAGTGCTGGTTGACGGTGCGCGCGCGACCGTGCAGGCCGAGGCCGAGCAGCAGCGGTACGCCACGCAGGTGACGCTCGGCCTTCGCGTAGCGCTCGCCGGACCGGCGCGTGTGCCCGTGCAGCTCGAGCAGCTTGGCGATGCCGTGCATCGAGCGGCCGAGCTGCTCATCGGGCTCGGAGTCCGGCAGGTCGCGACGCTCGAGCCAGTCCTCGAGGTGCGTGATCGTGCGCAGGTCCCCGTTGGTGTCGAGGAGCTTGGTCGCCGCCTGCGTGGTCGCGATGCGCGTCACGACGCGTTGCACCAGCGCCGGCTCGTGCGCCTCGAGGTCCGCGCGGACGGCGGCCCCGACGAGCCGGTGCATCCGCACCGCGGTTCCGTCGATGTCGACGCTGAGCAGGCCGAGGCCGGTGAGCGTGGCGCGCGCCGCGCGCGCGTCGTACTCTGGCGCGAGCGCGATTGCGACGTCCAGCGGCTGGCGGTCCGGCGGCAGGTACGCGGCGCCCGCTGCGACCTCCAGCGTGGCGTCGTCGAAGCCGTCGGTTGCTCGCGCAGCCGCCCACAGCGTCGCCGGGCCGAGCTGCTCCGGCGCGACGCTCGCGGCGGGTGGCGCGTGCAAGGCGATCCTCGCACCGTCCCATCCTGTGCCCGCCGACATGCGGTTGAACGCCTCGAAGAGCAGCGGGCGGCCGCCCACCATCGGCTCGAGCTCGGGACCCGGTAGGTGCTTCACGGCCTCCTCGGAGGCGACGGGCTCCAGCACGCGAAAGTCGAAGCGGAGGTCGCGCCAAGCAGAGTTCGTCGTCGTGATGAGCACGAGCTGGCGAACGTCGTCTGGCTTGTTGGGATTCGGGCTCGGCAGCCAGGGCAGGAGATCGTCCGGATCGCCGTCGGCGTTGTCCACCACCACGACCCACTCGTCCTCCGCGCGAGCGAGGCGAATCCGGCCGTTCGTGGCGAATCCCTTGCGGTCGACGTGTGCGGAGGGATCGATGCGGCGGCCGAGCTCGTCGCCCTCCGCCTGATCGAGGCTGTTGATGAGCGCCTGCGTCTCCGAGGCCGTGAGGAACCACGCAGCGCCGAACTGCGCTCCGAATGCGATCTCGCGCGCGATCGTGCTCTTGCCAGTGCCGGATGCGCCGAAGAGCACGACTGTGCCGCTCATGTCGCGCAGCTCCTTCACGATCGCCTTCCGGCTCTTGTACGCGTCGAAACTCGCGCGCCCACCCGGGATGAAGCGGCTGATCGGTGCGCGCGTCTGGGGCGGCGGCAGTGGGGGATACCCACGATGCTGCAGCCACGCGACGTCCACGAGCCAGAGGCCGGCGCCACGGGCGCGGACGGTGGCGAGATGCGCGCGGGCGCGGTGGCCCGCCTCGTCGAACGGGACGCCGGGCTCGTCCGGCCCGCGGTCGAAGTCGACGGCGAGCATCGCGCCCGTCTGGAGCGCGTTCTCGAACGCGTCCCAGTCCTCCAGCCGCACGACGCCCTTCTCGGCGGACTCGCCGAAGCCGGGTCCGAAGTCGCCGACGCGCTGACCGAACTCGCTCGTGACCAGTGGTTCGAGCTCGTCGAAGCGTTCCTTGGCGTCTGCCGCGGGCGGGTCGAGGTACCGCATCTTGCGGCCGGGCGTCGCGATGACGAAGACGTGCTGCCCGGTCGCCCGTCCCCAGGTCATCGCGAGCAGCGGCGGCAGCGTCGCGTCGAGGCACATCGCGGCGTACGTCGTCGCGAAGTCCAGGCACGTGCCGGCGCGTCCGTGTACGAGCAGCCAGGGATGGCGGATGCGCTGGCCCGCCTGGCCGGGAAGCCAGGGCTCACGCCAGAAGGCGACGGGCTGTCGGGCCAGGCGCTCGTAGAGCCGGACCACCATGGCGGCGTCCTTGGCCTGCGCAGTGGCAAGCGGCGCGTTCGCCACGGGTGCCTCCGCGTTCGGCACGTCCGCCCAGCGCACGTCGCCCAGGGCTTCCGGCGCGACGTAGCGGGCGAGCTCGGTCAGGCTGAGCTCGAGCTCCGGGTTCGTGCTGTTGCTCCCGCCGAGGTCGTCGGGCAGCAGCCACGGCGTCCAGTGGCGCACGCGCTCGGGCGGCGAGGGCGGTGGTGCGCCGTCGGGGACGTCGGCCTCAGCCATCGTCGCCGCCCGGCTCGACCACGGCAACGTCGAACGCGGTGTCGAGGAGCGCGGTGATCTGCTCGACGCTGCCGAGGCCGGGCGCGACCGGCAGCGAGGCATCTCCGGTCGGCGAGACCGGCTCGTTCGCGACCGCGACCTGCGTCTCGTCCTTCGAGTCGCCGATGCGGGCGAACACGGCGAGCCGCTGGCCGACGTAGGCCTCGGGGAGGCGCTCGAGCTCGATCCGCAGCTCCCCGCCCTCCCGCACGAGCTTGCCACGCAGTCCCGGGGCCTGTTCGCGGTCGCGGGCGCGGAACTGCAGGACGACCTCGACGAGCTCTGTGCCCTGAACCGCCCCGGGCATCGTTCGCGGCACGAGCCGCAGAGCGGCGAATCGCGGGACGCGCCGGACCTTCACCGCCGCCGAGTCGTGGTCGATGTCGTGTGCGCCCAGCGCCGCGACGGCGCCCTCGCGGACGCGGCGAATCGCGTCCGCGAGGGCGAGCTGACGCAGCCGCGCCTCGAGCCGGGGCGGAAGCTCGACCAGCTCCCCGGCACGCTTCGTCGTGCGCGCGCGCACGTCGGCCGACTCGTGGGCGAGGCCGCGGAGCAGGGCCTCCACGACGATCGTCGCGTCGACCGCACGGGCCGACACCGCGCGTGACAGCTCGTCGAGGTCGACGGGCATGCCCGCCACGAAGCGATCGATCGCGCGGTCCTCGTCAGGCGAGTCCATGGCCTCTCCCGAGCCGGAGGTCCTTCATCGCGTAGCGGCGGAAGCTGCGGGCGAACGTCGGGTCCAGCGCGCCGAGCTCATCGGCGGCCTGGTTGCGCGTCGCCTTGACAGAGCTCGCGTCCATCTTGTCCGGCACCGCGGCGGCGATGGCCTCGAGGTCGCCGTCCACGACGGCGGGCAGCTCGTCGAGGTACGTCGCGAGCCACGCGAACCTCGCCGCGCGGTGCGGGCGGTCCTCGCGCAGCCGCTGGAGCTCCTTCGGACGATTGGCCGGCACGCCGTTGCGGGCCGCCTGCGCGGCCTTGGCGACGAGCGCCGGCACCGGCTGGTCGTCGTTGTCGAGAACGGCCCGCATGCGCTCCGCGAGATGCTCGCGAACATCCGCGGCGAGCCAGCGGGCGCGCAGGCTGACGATCGCGACGGCGTGGCGCTTGGGCGACGGCACGAGTCCGAGGATGACGTACGCGAGCATCTGCCCGAGCAACCGCCGCTCGCGGCGCAGGCCCGCGACGACGAAGTCGAGCTCCGCGCGAAAACGCAGCGCGCGTTCGCGATCGGCCTCGCTGGGGCGCTCGATCCCGGCGATCGCGTCGGCGGTGCCCGCCCCGGCGGCGATCGCCTCGTCCAGCAGCGCGCGCGTGCCGGCGACCCTGTCGACGAAGTCGACGAGCGCCGCGTGCTGCTCGTCCGTCGGCGGCTGTGCGGACTCGTCGGCGTGCCTGCGGCGCGCCTGCGCCCGCGCCCGCGGGTCCGTCTCGGGCGACAGGCGGCGTCGATCGGCGAAGTCCCGGTTCTTGGTCGTGGTGACCCAGCGGCCGAGCGGGCTCTGAAAGACGTACTCCCGGCCGGTGGGCTGGACGTCGCGCGCGGCCGCGAGGCTCATGTCCTCCAGCGGCAGACCATCCGCGATGACCGCCGCGAGCTTGTCGGCCACCGTGTCCGCGAGATCGGCCAGGACATCGTGCTCGTCGACGCGGACCAGGGCGCGCAGCGTCGTGATCTCGAAGCGTCGGAACTCCTCGAAGACCGCGCGGTAGCGCTTGCGCGACATCGCCACGTTCGTCGCGATCTCGCGTGCCCACCGCTGCAGCTGCTCGTCGAAGCCGGGCTGACCGATGTCGAGCAGGTACGTCCTGACGCGCGGCCCGCCCTGTCGCGAGCGCGCCGGATCGGCCTTCTGGCAGAGGACGACGACGCAGTACGTCACCTGTGGCGTGCAGTCGGCGATCGCCGCGTGGTCGCACGCCTCGGCCACGACGCGCTCGAGCTCGTGGCGGTCGGTGAGCGTCGCTATGAGCGCTCCACGTAGCAGCCGTCCCGCCTCGCGATGGAGAAGATCGAGGAGCTCCGGGGCGTCCTCGGTGCCATCGGCTTGCGCGACCGCGCAGACCCGGCGCTCGAGCTCCGCATCGTCGATGCGGTCAATGAGCGGGTAGCGCGTGCGCTCGCGCGCCTCGGCGACGATCTCACGCTTGTCGCACAGCCGCCTGATGCGCTCGAGGCGCTCCGAGTCGCCTGGCACGGCGCCATTCTCGCCCATCGCCCGCCGCGCTGCCAAGCGCGCCGGGCCGGGTCGCGCCCGCTCAGCTCACAGCAGGCGGCTGAGCAGCGCGAGCACCGACGCCGTGGCGGACACGATGGTCGCCCACTTGACGACCGCATCGGGCGGAACGAGCTCTCTGCGGCGGGGTGTCGGTTCCTCGGTCACGGACGGCTCCTCGGTCACGGACTGCTCCTCCTCGAGGTCGTTGTCGAATCGTCTGCACCGGCCAGACGAGACGGATCCGGGGTGGTCAAATGGCCGGGCGTCAGCCGTCCCGGCGGACGGGGGTCGCCGACGGCGTCAACGACGCGCCCGCGCGCCGATCGGCGCCGGCGCCGCTGGGTCGACGACGACGTCCAGCAGAATCGGCCCCGTCGCATGGACCGCCGTGCGCAGCGCACGGTCGAGGTCGCGCTCGCGTGTCACGCGCAGTGCGCGCGCGCCCTTCGCACGGGCCACCGCCGCGAAGTCCGTCGGCGGGTAGTCCGCGTCGTGCGCACCGAGCCCGGCCGCCTGCATGCCGGTGCGCACGATGCCCAGGCCCGAGTCGTTGAGGACGACCCAGATGGCGCGGGTGCCGTAGCGCACCGCCGTGTTGATCTCGTCCTGCATGTGCATCGCGCCGTCGCCGACGATCGCCAGCGCCGAGCCGCCGCGACCCACCGCGCTCCCGACCACGGCCGCGCCCATCGCGCCCATGCAGCCGACGTGGCCCTCGACGAACCAGCGACCAGGCTCGCGGAAGTGCAGTTGCCGCGTCGCCCAGAACATCGAGCTCGACGCGTCGGCGAGGACCGGCATGTCGGTCGCGTCGACGACCTGGCGCTGGATCGCCGCCATCACGGCCGCGGGATGGATCGGCCGCGGCGACGACGGCACGAGTGTGAGGCGCGCCGGTGGCGGTGCGGGTGCCGGCGGCGGACGGTGCACGAGCCGCTCGGAGCGGGCGAGGATCGCGGCGAGGACCGCGCCGATGTCGGCCGGGACCTCGAGCGTGGGCACCTGCGGGTAGGCGCGCGCGAAGACCCCGACGTCGATGTCGATGTGGATGAGGCCCTTGGGCGGCACGAGCTCGGGCAGCCAGCCCGACGTCGCCTCCGCGAGCCGCGTCCCGAGGACGAGCGTGCGCTGCGGCGCCCAGCGCGCGAGCTCGGCCGGCACGGACGGGTGACCGCCGTTGCCGGTCACCCCGACGAACTGCCGATGGGCATCGACGATCCCGAGCCCGCGCGGCGAGCTGACCGCGGGGGCGCCGGTGCGGTCGAGCAGCTCGCGGATCGCCGCCGCGTGACGGCGCGCACCCCAGCCGACCCACACGGCGAAGGGCTCAGCCACCATGAGCTCGACGATCTCGTCCGCAAGCTCGGGCGGCGGAGCCGGGACGGCACGACGGCGCGCGGGGATGGCCGGCACGACGGCCGTCGGCTCGCCCTGCAGGTCCGTCGGGATCGCGATGTGCGCCATGAACGCGCCGTCGCCCGCGAAGCCGCTCGCGAGCCGCCCGGCGAGCGCCGGGAGCTGCGCCGGAGACTCGAGCATCGACACGACATCGAAGATCCGCCCCTCGGTGTAGAGGTCGGCGGGAAGGAACCCGCCCGGCCCCGTCGCCTGGATGCCGAGGCGGCCGCGCTCCGAGGCGGGGGTCAGCGGTGACAGGAGCACGAGTTGGGCGCTGGTCGCGCGCGCCACCTCGAGCGACGTGATGACGTTCGCGAGGCCGGGCGCCGTCGTGACAAAAACGGCGGCCGGTCGCCCCGTCTGGGTCCAGCTGCCGATCGCGCAGAAGCCCGCGCCGTTCTCGTGACGCGCATGCATGGTCGCGATCGCGTCCTCGGACCCGCGCGTTTGGAGCAGGGCCGACCACATGTGGGCGATCTCGCGTCCGCACACGCCGTACGCCTCGCGAATGCCGAGCTCCTGCAGCATCCGCGCGATCCGCTGCGCGGTCGTTCTCAGGGCGGGGTCGGGGACGCTCGTCGCTGCGCCGATCATGTCGTGCTCCTCCTCGGCCCCGGGGCCGGCTCGTCTGGCGATGTGAGCCAGGACGCAGAGAGGCACGCGCGGTCAATTCGGCGGCCGTCCGCACGGTTCAGCGGCGTGTCAGCGCCCGCTGCCTTGCCGCGCAGGCCGGACCTGCACGTCGCGCCGGGTGAACACGGAAGCCGATGGGGATGAGAGCGGGCAGCACATCGACCACGCATCGCAACGCGCTCGACGCAGCGCTTCGGAAAGCCGCGATCCTCGAGCGGCTGGATGCCGGAGGCGACCCGTACGGCGCGGCCGGGCAGGCGCTCGAGACGACGGGTCCGTCTCCCACCGTCGTCACGCGTCTGCGCAGGACGCGCCGCGCGGCGGGATGCGTCGACCCCGCGATCGCGGGTGTCCGCGCCGCACGCGCGGGCGCAGCTCGAACGCTGCGCCCGCGAGCCGGTGGGTCCGGCACCGATGTCCTGCCCTGCGGTCACGACACCTGGTCGGCGTACGTGCCGCGTGCGCGGGCCGGCGTCTCGATGCCGGCGACCGGCACGAGGTCGGGCTCCGGCGCGGCACCCCGCATGAAGTAGGCGACCGCGTCGTAGAACATGACCGCGCGCACGATCCGCTTGACGACGCTGTCACCGAGTTCGTGTCGCGTCGCCGCGTCGACCGGCCTGCGGGCCAGCGTGTGGGCCACGACCCAGAGGACGGCCGCATCGCGGCCCCTGAAGTACGTCGGCCCCATCGCCGCGCGCACGATCTCGTCGTAGGAGAGCGCCTCGAGGCCGAGCGCCACGTACACGTGGCCGGACCACACGTAGTGGCTCTCGGATCCCGCGGCGGCCGCGAGCGCTGCGAGCTCGCGCGTGTGGTGATCCAGCGAGTCCATCACGATCGGACCCTTGGTCAAAATCACGTCGCCGAAGAGCGGATGCCTGTCCGCCATTCGCAGCAGGTGACGGGGGAGCTTTCCCTTCCACTCCTTGCGGTTGCGCGCGTCGCCCGCGCGCGGCTGGTTTACTGAGATGGTCATGGTCTCGCCTCCGTCGTCTGGTGGACGCGGCCGATCGCCGCACGGCGGTAGACGCCCTCGCATCGAGCGCGTCAAATGCGACGAACCTCGGGGTTGCCTTGCTTGGGTCCGTGCCGTGATCGCTGGATCGAGCGTTCCAGCGATCGCCGGGGAGATGCGGGGGCTGGAGTGGGGGAGTTGGCGGCGCGCGCCTATCCGGCCGGCGCACACGTGACGGATGCGCCCGCCGATGGCGCGACCGCTTGGGTCCCCGGACCCGAGGCGCTCGCCGACGACCTCACGGCGATGCTGCGGACCGGCGTGACGGTCGAGCGCTGCCGGACGGCACGTGCGCTGCTCGCGCTCGACCTCGTCCGAGCGAAGGCGACGACGGCGGCCACCGACGACCTCGCGGTGAGCGCGAGCAACCTCATCCGAGAGGCATGCGCCGCCGTCGACGGCATGGACACCGGTGCGACCTCGCTGCTTTTCGGGCTTGCGCCGGGCTCACGCCGGCGTCCGCTCACGAACCGGCGTGCCGACGCCGCCGCGAACCTCGGGTACTCCACCGAGCACCTGCGCAAGGATCGCGAGCCATTCCTCGTTCGCGCCGTCGCAGACGAGCTGTACGCGATGGACTCGGCGTATCGCCTGCGCCATCGTCACCGGATGCAGGCCGAACGCGACCCGCAAGCATCCCGCTTGGGCATCGACTGGCTGGCGCAGCACCGCGGCTACCGGCGCGTCTGGACGCCCGTCATGGCGCTGCGCAACGACCTGCTCGTGCTGCTCGAGTACTTCGCCGACGCGCACCGGGACGCCCGGACGCCACACGAGGTCGGCGACGACGCGCGCGCCGACATCTCCGACCGGCTCTCGAACATGACCTGGCGTCTGGCGCAGTTCTCGACCGCGCTCGACGAGTTCGTCGAACGCGATGGCGGGCTGTGGATCCTCGCCGATGCACGGAGCGAGATCCAGGCGGCGGACGCGATGTACCGACTGCACTACCACCTGCCGTTCGGCGAGGCCGACGTGTCGTGGGCCCGGCTTCTCTTCAAGCGCAGCGAGCAGCACGAGCTCGACGCCTACATCGACGAGCTCGTTGCCGCCGGCGATCAGCGGCGCGAGTTCATGGCGGTCTGGGTCGACTGGGCGTGGGCAGCCGTCGTCGCGGACGATCCCGTGCACATCGAGGCCGAGACCTCGCCGCCGGACGAGGAGGCGCCCGCGCCGCGCACCGAGTGCGGACGCTGGCTTTCGTCGGCAGCGGAGTTCATCGCTCTCATCGACGACGACTGGTACCGCGTGGCGGACTGGTATCGCACCCCGCACATGGAGGAGAGAGTGCGGTCCCGGGGTGACGGCGCATGACCGACGCCGCGCCCAGCCCGGAGGCGATCGCCGCGAGCCTCGCCGCCATGTTGCGCACCGGCGTCACGGTCGAGCGCTGCCGCAGCGAGCCTGCGCTGCTGACGCTCGAGCTCGTGCGTGCGAAGGCCGCCAGTGGCGGCACCGACGATCTCGCCGTCAGCGCGGGCAACGTGATCCGCGAGGCGTGCGCCGCGGTCGACGGCATCGACGCCGGCGCCACCGCGGTCCTCCTCGGCCTCGCGTCAGGATGGCGGGGGAGGCTGCTGAAGCATCGGCGCGAGGCCGCGGCGAACAAGCTCGGCTACTCGGTCGAGCACCTGCGAAAAGATCGCGAGCCGCTCCTCATCGAGGCGGTCGCCGACGAGCTCTACGGATTGGACTCCGCGTACCGCCACCGCCATCGTCACCGCACCGAAGCCGAGCGCCAGCCGCCGGACTCGCGCCTGCGCATCGACTGGTACGAGCAGCACCGCCGCTACGGCCGCATCTGGACGCCGGTCGTCGCGCTGAGAGCCGACCTCCTGGTGATGATCGACTGGCTGCGCGAGATCCGCGCAGCCGCCGTCGGCGCGCGGGGCGAGCTCGTATGCGATCCGGACGGCCCGCCGGATCTCGTGCGGTCGCAAGGCGGCGTCGTCGGCGGGATCGGCGTCGACACGGAGTGGTGGCGCCATCTCAACGAGCGCTGCGCGCAGATGACCTGGCGCTTCGCCCAGCACAGCCGCGAGCTGGTCGCCTTCGTCGACCGCGACGGCGGGCTGTTCCTCATGGCCGACGCCGAGAGCGAGGTGCGCGCCATCGACGCCCTCTACCGCGTCGGGATCTACCTGCCGTTCGGTGACGCGAACGTGTCGTGGATGCGGCGGCTCCTCGCCGAGGTGCCGCAGCAGGAGCTCGACGTCTTCATGGCGCGGCTGCTCGGAGACGACGAGCGCTGGCCGCCCAGCCTGCGCAAGTGGCTGAGCTGGGCCATGGAGCTGCTCGACAGCGGTGACATCACGAGCCAGCTGGACACGGCGTCGCCGACGCTGTCGGCGCAGGGGGACGACGAGATCCCCCTGACGATCACGCCTGCGGCGAGCGCCGAGCCCGTGAGCATGTGCGGGAGATGGCTGGCCGCCGCGGAGGAGCTCATCACGCTGGTCGAAGCGGACTGGTTCAGGGTGGCGGACTGGTACCGCGGCGCGGGCGCCGCCCGCGAACCCGATTGACGGCCTCGATGCTCACCACAACACGACGAAGCCCGACCATCTCGTCGGGTCAGCTACCGCGAGCCTCGATCGGCGGCGCCACGTCCCGATCGACGATGATGTCGACGAGGACGGGACCCGTGGCATCGACGGCCTCTCGCAGCGCGCGATCGAGATCCTCCTCGCTCGTCACGCGCACACCCGTCACGCCCTTGGCCGCGGCGACAGCGGCGAAGTCCGTCTCCGGGAAGTCCGCTTCGTGTCGTGGCCACTCCCAGATCCTCGTCCCCTCACGGACGATCCCCATGCCGGAGTCGTTGAGGACGACCCAGATCGCCCGGATGCCGTACTGCGCTGCGGTGTTGAGCTCGTCTTGCATGTGCATCGCGGCGTCGCCGACGATCGCGAGCGCCGGCCCGCCTCGGCTGACCGCCATTCCGATGACGGCGCCGGCCGCGTTGCCCATCGCGCCCCAGCGGTTCTCCACCCACCAGCGGCCGGGCTCGTCGAACTCGAGATAGCGAGCGCCCCAGAACATGGCGCTCGCCGCGTCGGCGAGAACCGGCATGTCCGTCTCGTTCACGACGACCCGCTGGATCGCGGCCATCAAGGCGGCCGGATGCACGGGACGCTGGCGATCGGGCACGAGCGTGAGCCGCGCCAGCCGTGACGTGCGCGGCGCGGGCTCCCGCCGGACGAGGTCGCCAGACCGCGCGAGCAGACCATCGAGCACAGCGCCGATCTCCGCCTGGACGGCCAGCGTCTCGACCTCGGGGTGCGCCTTCGCGAACACCCGGCTGTCGAGGTCGACGTGGATGAAGCCCGCTGGCGGTATGAGCTCCGGCCGCCCGCCGGTCGTCGCCATCCCGAGGCCGCTGCCCAGCACGAGCGTCCGCGCGACGGGCGCGGCCTTGAGCCTCGCGAACACGGAGGCGTGACCGCCGTTGCCGGTCACGCCGATGAACTGCGGGTGCTTGCCGACCACGCCCAGCCCGCGTGGCGAGGACATCGCCGGCGCGCCGGTGAGGTCGAGCAGGCGCCGGATGGCTTCGGCATGGTGGCGAGCCCCGGCTCCGACCCAGACGGCGAACGGCTCCGCGGCGAGCAGTCGCACGATCTCGTCGATGAGCTCGGGGGTCGCACCCGGCGCCGGGACGCGGTGGACGGGCACCCCGCGCTTGCCCTCCGTCGGCGTGTTCTGCACGTCTGTCGCGATCGCGACGTGTGCCATGAAGCCCTGCTGCGCGCGAGCCATGCCGGCGGACAGATGGCCGGTCACGGTTCGCAGCTCGTCGACGGACGCAATCGTCGCGACGAGGTCGAAAAGCCGGCCCTCCGAGTAGCGATCGGGCGAGTCGAAGCCGCGCGGGCCCGTATCCTGGATGCCGAGACGCCCGCGCGCGCACGCGGCGGTGAGCGGCGAGAGCAGCACGATCTTCGCGCCGACGGCGCGTGCGGTCTCGAGCGACGTCATGGCGTTCGTGAGGCCGGGAGCCGTCGTGACGAACATCGCCGACGGGCAGCCGCTCTGGTGCCAGGCGCCGACGGCTGCATAGCCGGCGCCGTTCTCGTGGCGCGCGTGGATCGTGACGATCGGGTGCTCGGTCTCGTCGGACTGAAACAGCGCCTGCCACACCGCCGCGATCTCCCGACCGGTCACTCCGAAGGCGTGGCGGACGCCGAGGTCCCACAGCAGTTCGACGACGTACTCCGCGACGGTCGGGTGTGCCTCGGGCGCGACACTCTCCGCTGCTTCGCCGCTCATCAGCTGCGCTCCCTCGGAGTCGATGCGGTCGCCACGACCAGAACGTACCGGTGCCCCGTGTGTCGTGCGTGCCTCAGTGGCGTTTCAGCGTGGGCTGGTGGACTCCGGCGACACCACCATGGGAGGAGGGCAAGATGATTGATTCCGTGGTTTGTTCAGACGGCGAGGGCTGCGAATGCGCGGGTTGGCCGGCCGAGGTAGTGGTTTGGGTCTAGCCCGACGCCGGCAGCGAGCGCGAGGAGTTTGGCGGCGATCCGTGCGCGGATGCCGTGCAGGGTGCGGGCGTTGTGGCGTTCAAGGCCGAGGCGGTCTTTGAGCGTCCAGAAGAGGCTCTCGATGCACTGGCGGATCGGCGCGATGTGGGTCCGTGGCCTGATGTCGGGGTGGGGTCCCAGGCGTCGACGATTGCTACGGTTCCGCGCGTGGAGTTGCAGCAGCGCATCGCCGATCGGAGGGGTGAGTTCCTGGTCTTCGCGGTGACGCCGCCGAGGCTGACGACCGGACCGGAGCAGACCAGGCAGATCGCTGAGGTCACACTCGCGCGACTGCGGTCGGTGGGGATGGACGGCCTCGTTCTCTACGACATCGATGACGAGAGCGACCGCAATCCGAGCGAACGCCCGTTCCCGTTCCTGCCCACGATGGACCCGGCCGAGTACCTCGCTCGTGATCTCGCGGGCTTGGACGTGCCTGCCATCGTCTACCGCGCGGTGAGCAAGCATGCCGAGGACGGCCTCGGTCTGTGGCTCCGCGACCAGGATCCGGCGCGAGCGCTGTCGGTCTTCGTCGGGACCTCGTCCCGCGAGAAGGCGGTCGCAACCTCGCTGTCGCGGGCATACGAGCTCCGGACCGAGGTCCGGCCGGACCTGCCGCTCGGCGGAGTCGCGATCCCCGAGCGGCACACGCGCGGGGGCAATGAGCACCTGCGGCTGATCGCAAAACAGGCGGCAGGCTGCTCCTTCTTTGTCACCCAGGTCGTCTACGACGTCAACGCTGCGAAGGACCTGGTCTCTGATTATCGCTACGAGTGCGCCGCCCAGAACCTGGAGCCGGTGCCCATCGTCTTCACATTCTCGGTCTGCGGCTCACTGAAGACATTGGAGTTCCTGAAGTGGCTCGGTGTCGACGTGCCGCGCTGGATCGCGAACGATCTGCGCCATGCCGACGACACCCTCGACGCGTCCTACGATCAAGCGGTCGCGACGGCGACCGAGCTGATCGCCTTCTGCCGGCGCGTCGGCGTTCCCTTCGGGCTGAACATCGAGAGCGTCTCGATACGCAGAGTCGAGATCGAGGCGTCCGTGCGGCTCGCTGCCCGGCT
>DATAZX010000070.1:0-20969 GCA_036271815.1 Solirubrobacteraceae bacterium | reverse complement strand
CACATCCTCCGCGTCATCGATGATGAGGGAGATATGGCAGCCGGTGTCCAGGCATGCGCCCGCTGCGTCGATGATGGCCATCACTCGCGTCGCTTTGTCGTTGCTTCGCAGGACGACTGCGTCGCCTCGAGCCGCGAGCTCGGCCATATCGACGTTGAGCACCGTTGCCAACCCGCCGCCGACCGAAGGCTTGTCGACGCGCTCAAGGACAATTACGGCGACATTCTGCTCGCTGACGTCGGTCGCGGCGAGCCGCTCAAGAACGCTGCTGCGGCCCGTGCCGCCAACGGCGACGACGGCCGTATCACGACGCGCGATGGGTCCGGGGATCCCGATCGGACCGGCGACGGTCCTCATGACCGGCGGGCGCCGCCGGGGCCCCAGCGACAGCGATGGCTCTGGAAGCAGTAGCCACTCCGGGACTTGAGCCTTTGATCCGTTGGGCCACTGATCGAGACAGAAGGCTTCCAGCGCCGCCGTGCTGCGGCGACCGGGGGGCACCGCGCGAGCCTTGTACGGCTTGGGTAGTAGGGCAAACTCGGTCTGCAGGGCGACGTGGAACTCCGGCCACGACCCGAAAACGAGTGTTACATCCTGCGGCTGCGGCCACGATCCCCATCGCCCGCCAACCGGACCCCAGCCTTCTCGGAAGCGTCGCCAGCACCACGCGCCTTGTTCACGAGCGTCGGTGGCGTTCCACGTCGCTGCCGTCGGTAGCAGTCCGAACCGGCTGCGATACGCCCAGCCAGCGTCGAGCAGCAGTTCCCGAGCCATCGGTATGCGGGCAGGCTTGCGAGCACGCTCGCGCAGGTAGCCCCGAACGGTCGCAGGTGTGACGCCGAGGTCGCGCGCCGTCTCTCGGATCGACGCACCGGCCGCCACCGCCTGGCGGGCGGCCGTCCGCCGCTTTGCGGCAAGCTGGCGGACGCTCACGTCAATACCCACCCGTTGACTCGGTGCCGCGGCGGCGGGATCTTGCCCTCATGGAACGCGACGCTGTCGGTGCCAATCGGATGGACGCGGGTCCTGGCGCTCGCCGCATCACGGCTCGCTCAACGCGCCCGAGCGAGCGCGCTGCGAGCCGTCCGCGGTCCGGTGTCCGCTGGACCCGCGTGGGCTATGGGCGCGAAACGAACGGACGGGAAGGGAGTCGATGAGCTTGCCAGGCGATCACACCCCGAGCAGCGGCCGCAGGCGTGCATCCAAGCGGCGCCTTGCGCGACCCGACGGGGCGCCCGCGCCGACGCGGGCAACGCCAACCGGTGCACCCGTCGTGAGCTTGCATCCGGTCCATCAGGAGCCGCTGGTCTCCAAAGCCCAACTCGCTGCGATTCTTGGCGGACGAAGCAAACGCTGGATTGACTACCGCGTCGCGGAGGGCATGCCCTTTGAACCCGCCCGTGGCTGCAAGCTGTTCCGTCTGAGCGCGGTCCTCGCATGGCTCAAAGAACGCGGCTAGCGCTGGCCGAGGTTGGTGCCGTGGTCAGTGATGGCGTTTTCCGCAGCTGCGACCAGGTCGGCGGCCGGGACGCCGAGGCCTCGGGCGAGCGTCAGGATGCTCGTCAGCGTGAGGTTGTACTCGCCGCGCTCCACTCCCCCGACGTAGTTGCGATGCAGATCCGTCTTGTCGGCCAGGTGCTCTTGGGAGAGCTTGAGTTCGATGCGGCGGCGTCGGACGGCTGCTCCAAACGCGACGTGGGCATCGGAGACCAGGGGCACGCCGCGCACGCTGCCGACTTGACGGCCCGCGTTCTACCCACTACGACTGTGATTTGATCGCACCGGGACGGGGAGTCTGCGTGAAGGACAGGGAGCATCGCAGCGAGTGGCGGCCGCGTAAGATCGCGCGGCCCGGAGACGACGTCTGGCCTCGAGGGCGCCGCTGCTGGACCACGCGGCGCTGGCGACCGCGGGGACGGCGTCGTGGCTAGACGGCGTCGGAAGTCGAATCCCGACGATCTGCGAAGCATCCGAGTCAGCGCTCGGAAAGACGGCACGGTGGTTTACAAGCCGTACGTCTACGACCCGGCGCGTCAGAGCCGAAAGCGCTGGCTCGGGACGCACGAGGATCTCGGTGACGCGCAGGCAGCGCGCGACGAAGCCGAGGCGACACCGCGACGATCTGACCGCGACTTGACGGTCGACCGCGTCATCGAGCTGTACCTCACGTTCCAGGGCGCCGATGCCCCGACCCTGAAGACGCGCGCCAGGTACCGAGCCGCCTTGAAGCCGGTCGGCGACAAGTTCGGAAGGCGCTACGTGGATGACATCACCCGTGCCGAGGCGCGCTTGTGGGGGGAGGGCCAGCCGGTGTCCGTGACGGACACCGCACGAACCATGTTCAACTGGGCGATCGCTGAGGAGGTCGCCAGCCGCAATCCGTTCGGGAACCTGGGCCGGCGCAGACCCAGGGGCCGCAGCGACATCAAGGTTCTCGATGAGGAGGAGCTGCTTACGCTCGGCGACGTCGCGCTCACCGTTTGGGGCAGTTACGGAGTCGTCATCCGCGCGTTGATCTTGCTGGCCGGGTATACCGGGATGCGTCTCGCGGAGTTGTTTGGGCTGCGGTGGCAGGACATCGATACGCGTGTCGGCGTGATCCACGTTCGCTGGCAACTCGAGACGATGGGCTTGAAGCGGCGTCAGGCTCGGGTCCGCGAGCTTCGCGCACGCAAGGATCCGTTCGTCATCGTCGTGGGCGGCCTCTTGACGCGCCCGAAGAACCATGAGCCGCGCACCATCCTCCTGCTTCCCGAGGCGGCCGGCGCGCTCAGGGATTTGCCCCGTCGCCTGGACTCCGAGTTCGTGTTTCTGACGACTCAGGGGAGACTGTTCAGCAAGTCCAACCACCACCGCTGCTGGGCTCCCGTACGTGCGGCATTCGCGATGACGCTACCGCCCGCGCATTGGCTGCGTCAGCGCATGGAGGCCGAGGGCGAGGAGGGCAACTACGACTTCCACGAGCTTCGCCACCTGCACTCTTCGATCCTCGACGACGCGGGGGTTAGCGAGCGCGACAATGCCCAGCAGCTGGGGCAGAAGGACGGCGGCAGGCTTGTTCGCGAGCGCTACGCTCATCGCGACGAGGACCGAGCTCGCCAGCGCACGCGAGACCAATGGGTCCAGCGCGATCGTGGCGCTTCCGCCGATGAATCGGTAGCATCACGGTTGCGCAATCGCGACGAAACCGCGGATTAGCAGGTGGTTTCTCTGTTGTTGAACCGATCGCCCCGATTGCAAGGAACCGAGAAGCAGCCAGAAGACCCGAGAGGTTCCAGACGAAGCGCCTGCGAAGCCCTGCCAGACCGTGAGAAGCGGTTTGCAGGAGTTTCGCGGCGTTTCGCGATCTATCGTGCGACTTCCACGGAACGGGCTCTCACGCGTCGAACGGCTCGTGAGAGCCAATTGCCGACATCTCGAGCCGATGCGCGCGTCGGGGGTCGTGGTCAGTCCACTGCGGCCTTCGAGAGTCGCCAAGGCTTCGCTGCCACGCCAAGCGCCGTCGCGACGCGCCGCGGGCAGAATCCGAGTTGGTCAGCGCGCAGCACGATCGCGACGAGCTCCTGATCTGACGCGTCATGCTCGACACGCTGTTCGTCGCTTTGAGTTGGCATGCGCGCCGCATACCCCAAGCGGCGTCGCGCCAACCACATTTCTCGGTCGCAGGTCGATGCGCGAGCGTCGCCGTGTGGCAGCAGTCCCAGAGAGCGGTTGCGCTCGTCACGGTCTCGCGGTGCGATGCAGCGCGACCAGGGCGATGTCATCGGTCGGGATCCTCGCACCGATCAGCTCGCGCAGCACTCGGTTGCAGACCTCGTGGGGCTCATCGGGGCAGACGGCGCGGCGCAACCGCTCGAGGCCGACGTCGATGACCTCGCCGCGACGCTCGATGAGCCCGTCCGTGTAGAGCGCCATCACCGAGCCTTCGGGCAGAGCAACCTCCGTGCTGGATCTCGATCGGTCTGCGGCGACACCGAGCGGGGGGTCGACCGGCAGGTCCGGGAAGGTCGCGGGACCGTCCGGCGCAGCGATGACCGGGGGCGGATGGCCGGCGAGCGCGATGCGGAACACGTCGTAGGGCGGGGCGCTCACGGCGCAGACGGCGGTGGCCAGCACGTTGAGCTCGAAGTGCTCGATCTTGCGAGCGGTGAGCTCGAGCACCGTATGCGGTTCGCCGCCGAGGAAGGCATAGCTGTGCAGCGTGCTGCGGATGCGACCCATCACGACCGCGGCAGGAAGGCCGTGGCCCGCCACGTCGCCGACGACGACCCAGAGATCGCCCGATGGTGTCGTGAACATGTCAAACCAGTCACCGCCGACGCTGCGGTCATCGGCTGCGACGTAGCGCGAGGCGAAAGCGAGTCCGCGACAATCGGGCAGCTCCGTCGGCAGCAGGCTGCGCTCGAGCAGCACGGCTGCCGCCCGTTCCACCACGAGCTGGTGGGCCTCGATGGCGCCGACGACGCGTTCGCCGACGAGCTGGAGCAGGTCGCTGTCGTGCTCGTCGAACGGCTTGTCGTCGAGTCGCCCCACGTGCAGCACGCCGAGGACGTCGCCACCGGCCAGCAGGGGGACGCCCAGCATCGTCCGGATCCCCCGCTCGACGAGGATCGGATTGACGACGGTCGTCGCGTCGACGCGATTGAGCAGCAATGGCCGCTTGGACGCGGCGATGCGTCCGGCGAAGCCCGCGCCGATCGGAACGTGCACCGCTTGGCGCACCGCCTGCTCGAGCCCGCACGCAGCCCGGGCCACCAGACTCTGCGACGCGTCTTCGCGCATCAGCACCGCCGCTGTGTCGGCACCGAGAATCTCGCGCACCCGCACGAGGAGTTCGTCCAGCAGCTCGTCGACGCCCATGCGCGTGAGCGCGCTGTCCGTCACCAGCCGCAGGGCGTGCAGCTCCGCCTCGGCGGAACCGGCCCCCACAGCGGTCGCAGGCGCATCGATACCCGAGAAAGGAAGCCCGGACGTCGCGAGGTCACGAGCCGTCATGCGTGAACGCCGGCCGCCTGGCTGCTCGGCCGTGACGGCCAGCGTCCGCGGCTGGGGTGGTGCTGCGCGTGCTCGATTCCCGCTGCGTTCGTGCACATACGTTCATCGTAGAGGCGGGGACGCGGGACAGCGCTCCGAGCGAAGGCCCACACGCACGCGCAGCGCCGTCGTCGGTGCTTCTCGATGTGTCAAAGCTGACGTTCATGGATTTCACCGGCGTTCGTCGACTCGTAGCCGCTCACGAGCGCGCGACGGCGGTGCGCTTACAGCATCTCGTTCATACGCGGGCGCAGCCGATGATCTTGCGGGGCCGGCGTTCGGCTTCGAGCATCCCGGCGAAGCTGCAGCGCAGGACACGACACACCGACCGCGGCCTTCAGCGTGTCGACCGGGACGTCTCAATCGTCGCTGGCGAGCGGCCCGCAGAGCCGACTTCGGGTGCCTCCGATCAGTCGGCGAACGGCAGGAGGTCGAGGACGCCGGTCAGCTCGAAGACGCGCTGAACGAGTCTGGGGCCGCGCAGAAGCGTGAGGCGATCGGAGTCCGCGCGCGAGCGCGCGTGGGCGCTGATCAGCAGCCGCACGCCGGTGGAATCGATGAACGTCAGGCCCGACAGGTCCACGACGATCGACAGCGCATCCGTGCCTTCGACGCGGACGAGCTCGCGCTCCACGTCGTCGGCAGTGGCGAAATCGAGCTCGCCCCGGACGCCGATGGTGTGCAACAAGCCGTCGCGCTCGGAACGCACCGTCAGCTGACCGACCTTCAACAGGTCAGCCGCTCGCGGGCTGCCGCGTTGCTCTGGAGCTTCGTCGATCATCGGCACGCGTCCCTTTGCGGTCCCGTGGGACCCGCCCCGGCCCGCGAGCGCGCGCCGACGAACGTTCCCCTCGATCGACAATCGCTGATACGTCCTCAACGAACGCACCAGCATCCCGATCCTAACCAGTTCGCAGTCCGGCCGCCGAAGAGCCCTGTCGTCGACGCGGTAGCCGGCGTGCACGGCCTCCAGGCCGAGCGCGATCGCGAGCATCGTCTTGCCGACCCGGGCCACGACGATCGCGGCGCGGTCGTCGTCGATCTCGAGGACCACGCCCAGATCGCGACGGTCGCCGCCGGCGGCCGCGACCAGAGGTGAGCCGGGCCAGCACGGCATCTCCGCGAGCTGGTCAGTCCCCGTGCAGCTCGCTGATCTCCTCGGCCGCGGGGTGTGTGGTCGGGGCGAGGATGAACGTCTCGATCGCGACGTCCGGATCGATGTGGTTCGTGCTCAAGAACGCGATCACCGTGCGGCCGAGGATGTGCTCGACGCCGGCGACGAGCTCCGCGCTCATGGTGTCCTGAAACGTCTTGCGGGTCGCGAGGACCATCTCGCTGTATCCGTTGGCGACGAGCGTGTGCTCACCCTTGGTCAACGTGTCGGCGAGCACGACGTACACGAGGTCCTCGTTGAAGTGCGTGCGCGCCTTCGTCGGCCCGCGACCCGTGTACAGGCTCATCATCCGCACCGTCAGATTCGAGATCGCGGATGCCTTGGATCCTGGAAGGCTGTCGGGCTTGGGTCCCGGAAGACTCTCGGGTGGAACGGGGTTGCCGGTCATGCCGGCCTCCTGTACTCGTCTCCTCTGAACCGGGCCACACGCGAAAGTGAGAAGGAAACGGGAGAACCCGTCCACGCGGCCCGCGTGCCCCAAGCGTACCCATCGCTCATCCGTGGGCGACAGTCCGCCTGGAAGATCCGCGTAGGTCGCAGGATACCCGGTTCCTGGCCGCCGGCGCATGCTCTCCGCGCACCGCGATGTCGCGCGGCGCCGGTTCGGCACGGTGGGGCTGAAGACGGGCGGAGAGTGCGCAGGCCCTATGCGGACGCTGGCAGGCGATCGCGGCCGAGTTGCGACCCGCGCCCGCCTTCAGCCCCACCGTTCCCAAGTTGACACGTGTCGGTTCGGACTGTCGCGTCGGAGGCTGTCGGGTCGAGGGGCCGGCTGGTGAATGACACCCGTCCTGCGCGGCGCGCGTGGTGTGATGCAGGTGTGAACGACTCGCGAGTGGCGCGAATGGGCCGTCGGGGACCGTCGTGGTGTGCCACGAGCGCACGGCGGCCAGCGGATCCCCCGTGGCGCTGACGATCGTGCGCGTCATGCGTCGCGGTGGGTGGTGGTCACACCCAGGCGGTGCGCGGTCGCCGCGGCTTGGGCGCCCTTGCGGACGCCGAGCTTGGACAGGATCCGTGACACGTGGACGCTTGCCGTCTTGTCGCTGATGAACAGCTCGCCGGCGATCTCGCGGTTCGTGTAGCCGGCGGCCAGCAGCGGCAGCACGTCGTGCTCGCGCGGGGTCAGGTCGAAGGGCTCCAGTGCCACGCGAGCGTGGCCGGGCGGCGAGGGCATGGCGTCGTGCGAGAGCTCGAGCCGGGCGCGGCGCGCGAGCGCCTGAAGCTCACCCGCGAGCGGCGGCGCGCCGAGCCGCACCGCCGTGGCGTGCGCGGCACGCAGCAGGTCACGAGCCTCGGGCCGGTCGCCGGCGCGGGCGAGCAGCGCCTCCGCGCGGCGCCACTGCGCGTAGGCGGCCTGGTGGTCGTCGCCTGCCTTGCGCCAGATGGACTCGGCCGCCTCCCACGCGAGCGGATCGGATGCTCCGATCCGGGTCAGCTCGGCGGCGCACGCGCTGCGGCTCGCCTGCACGTACGGTGACGGCGCGGCCAGCTGCGCGATCAGGCCGTCGACGCGTGCGAGGAGGACGCGGGCGGTCGCCTCGTGTCGCGTTCGCAGGTCTCGGTCGCCGGGCGCGAGCGCGACGAGGTCGGCCAGCGCGCGCACGGCGAGGTCGTACAGCCGGTCGGTGTAGAAGACCACCTGCGATCCCGCGAGCACGTCGAGGGTCCCCCGGACGGTCGTGGCCGCGTCCTCGGCGCGACCGGACATGAGCTCGAGCGTCGCCCGTGCCACGGCCTGCGGGCCAAGCCACTGCGCCGCGCCCATGCCGGACACGAGCGCTCCCGCGTGCGCGATGTCGGCGCGGGCCGCCTCGAGCTGCCCACGTTGTGCCGCGAGCAGTCCACGCGCCCAGGACGTCATCGCCGCGGGGAGCCCGACGGGCGGTCGCTCGGGCGTCGCGAGCCGTCACGCGCTGACGCGACGACCCTGCGCGAGGCCCGCGATCAGCCCAGGTCTCGGAGGATCTGACTCTCGACGGCCTGCTCGAGGACTTGCGCGGCGGCCCAGGTCAGCGGACCGTGAGCCTGCCGCGCATCCCGTCGGCGTAGTGGCCCTTGATGTTGCAGACGAAGACGTAGGTCCCCTTCTTGAGGTCGAACGTCGTCGTCGTGGTCGCGCCGGCCTGCGTCTCCCCGATCTCGCCGACGGAGCTCTTCTCGCTCACGCGGCCCTTGGTGACCTTCAGCGCCCCCGGCGACTTGCTCGTCCTGATGATCACGAGCTCGTGGCGGACCTTGCCGCGGTTCTTGAGCTCGATCCGCACCATGCCGGCCTTCGCTCGCAGGATGCGGGGCGTGAACGCGTACTCCGTCGCGGTCACCGACACCTTCGGCGGCACCGGCGCGGGCTTGTTCTTGCTGTCGTTCTTCGACGAGCCGCACGACGCGAGCGCGAGGCCTGCGACGACCACGGGCGCGAGAGCAACGAGGCGCAATGGAATCCTTTCGTTCAGGACGGGCGGCGGGCGTGACGGACGCCGGTGCGATCTCGCCACGATCTCGCATCCATCGTCGCAGCGCAACGCCGGGCACGTCGAAGGCGCCGTCCCATGGACCGCCTCCCGCCGAGCGACGGCGCCACCGCGGCCGCGCCACGGCCGCGCAGCGGTACGGTGTGCGCAGACCGCCCCCAGGAGACCCCACCATGTCCGATCTCGCCAAGCGTCCCAGCCGAACTCCCCGCCGTGTGCGGGAGAAGCGCGCGTACCAACTGCTGCTCGTGGGAGGCGTCGCGAGCGCCGTCGCCGTCGTCGGCTTCCTGCTCGTGCTGTTCACGAGCTTCGGCGCCGGCATCCCGTTCCTTGCGGCGATCGTCGCCGCCGTCTGCTTCGTGCTGTTCAAGCGGATGGTCTCGCCCTGATGGCGACCGCGATCGATCGCGCCGCCGCGTACCCGATGACCTGGCCGGTCGCGTCGGGCTCGCTGATCGTCGGCTTCGCCGTCGCCGAGGCGTCCGGCGTGCGGCCGCTCGGCGGCATCGTGCTCGCCCTCGGCGCCGGGTGGTGCGCGCTGCGCTGGCGCCGGCGGGTCGGGACCGGACGCATGGCCGCGCTGATCGGCGTGTACCTCGTCGCGTTCGCCGGCTCGCATCTCATCGGCCACACCGTCGGCACCTGGCCCGCGGTCTTCATCGCCGCCGCCCTCGCCGGCGGATCGGCGCTGCTCGTCGCGGACCTGCCCGCCGCGCGCGCGGCCGTCGCGCCCTGAGGCGGGCGCTCAGCCCGAGCCGGTGATCCTCGCGAACGACGCGGGGTCGGTCGGCGCCTCCGTGCAGATCGCCAGCGCCGCCGGACGGTCGGGCAGCCCGAGGCGCTCCCACGTCGTGTCCGGCCAGCGCTCGCGCAGCGCGAGCAGGCCCGCGACCCCCGACGCCCCCGTCTCTCCGCACGCCAGGCCGTCGGACAGCAGCATGCGCACGGCGAGCTCGACGGCGCGGTCGTCGATCGCGCAGAAGGCGGAGATCCCCCGCGCCATGTCTGGCAGCGCGAGCTGGGAGACGAGCCCGCAGTTCAGGCCCGCCATGAGGGAGCGGTGTGGACCCGCGACGAGGACCGGCTCGCCGGCGCGGACGGCGGCGAGCGTGCACGCGGCGTCGGCGGGCTCGACCCCGACGAGGACCGGCCCCGCCGGCGCAAGCGCCCGCACGACCGCGGATGCCAGCGCGCCCACCCCGATCTGCACGGCGACGAGCGGCGGCACGACCGGCAGCTGCTCGGCGAGCTCGTCGAAGATCGTCGCGTAGCCGTCGGCGATCCAGCCGGGGACGTCCTCGTAGCCGGGCCAGGACGTGTCGGAGATCACCAGCCGGCGCTCGTCGGCGGCCGCGGCCGACCGTAGGACGGCGTCGTCGTAGCTGCCGCGCACGACCTCGACGTCGGCCCCTTCCCCGGCGATCGCGTCGATCCGCGCCGGCGCGATGTGCTCGGGCACGAGGATCTGCGCGCCGAGGCCGAGCAGGCGTGCCATGTGCGCGACCGCGCGGCCGTGGTTGCCGTCCGTCGCCGCCACGAGCGTCACGTCGCGCTGCGACGCCGCGAGCTCGCGCAGCTCGGCGAACGTCGCGGCCGGCTCGACGCGTCCCGCGCGCCGGCTCAGCGCCCGGCAGATCGCCCACGAGGCGCCGAGCATCTTGAACGACGGCAGGCCGAAGCGCTGCACCTCCAGCTTCACGACGAGCCGCTGCAGGCCGAGATGGCGCGCGACGCCGGGCGCGCCGGCGAGCGGGCTCGGCTCGTAGCCGAGCATGCTGCGGTGAAAGCGCGCCGGTCGCGGGTCCGCCGCCGCGCGCGCGGGCGCAGGCGCGCTGCGACCGCGGTTGTCGAGGTAGTCGCGCAGGCTCGATGCCGCCATCTGCGAGACGGTACGCGACCGGGCCGCCGAGGGCCAGCGTCCGCGGCGCCCACGCCGCCGCGTTGTGTGACGACTGTCGCTCTGCGGCCGGATCCCCGCGGTTAGTGTTGGCCGATGGAGTCCGCCTACGACGCGGTGGTCGTCGGCTCCGGGTTCGGCGGGGGCATCGCGGCCTGCCGCCTGGCGGAGCGGGGCCTGCGCGTGTGCGTGCTCGAGCGCGGCCGGCGCTTCGGACCCGGCGACTTCCCCGATCGCCCCGCGCAGGCGCCGCGGATGCTCTGGCACCCGCGCCTGAACCCCGGCGGCTTCTTCGACCTGCGGATCATGCGCGACGTCGCGGTCCTGACCGGCGCCGGCGTCGGCGGCGGGTCGCTCGTCTACGCCAACGTCCAGCTGCGCGCGCCGGACGACGTCTTCGACGACCCGGCCTGGCCGGCCGGGATCGACGCCGCGGTCCTGCGCCCCTACTACGACCGCACCGAGGCGGCCCTGCAGCCGCGCGAGACGCCCGCCGAGCCCGCCCTGCCGAAGATCCGCGCGTTCGACGCGATGGCCGCGCGGGCGGGCTACGCGTCCGAGCGACTGCCGATCGCGGTGCACTTCGGCGAGGATCGCCGCCACCCGTTCAGCGGCGCCTTCCAGCAGGGCTGCGAGAACCTCGGGCGCTGCGACATCGGCTGCCCGCGCAACGCTCGCAACACCATCGACATCACGTACGTCGCCCGCGCCGAGCAGCACGGCGCGGAGGTGTTCCCGCTGCACGAGGTCCAGACGATCGACGCGCCGCGACACGACGGCGGCCGGTGGCGGGTCGGCTTCCGCGACCTGCAGTACCGCATCGACGGCGAGGTCAGCGCGCCGCTGCTCGTGCTCGCGGCCGGCACGCTCGGCTCGTCGCGGCTGCTGCTCGAGAACCGCCGTCGCCTGCCGCGCCTGTCGCCCGCGCTCGGGACCCGCTTCAGCGGCAACGGCGACGCCCTCGCGCTGGCGATCGATCCCCAGGCTCCCGGCGTCGCCGGCGCGCGCGCGGACTTCGGGCCGACGATGACCAGCCGCATCGACCTCGGCGCCGAGCAGCAGCTCATGGTCGCCGACGGCGGGTTGCCGAGCAGCTTCGGCGGCCTGCTGCAGATCGTCCGCGGGATCCGCGCGATCACGGGCCTCGGCCGGGTCGCGCTGCACGCGAAGAACGCCGCGGCGAAGCTCGGGCTCTCCGACCGCCACGTCACGCACCGCGACATGACGCTGAAGGACCGCACGCCGATCGGCGACACGCTCGTGTTCCTGAACATCGGCCGCGACGCGGCGGACGGTCGCATGCGGCTGACGCCGCTCTTTCGCTGCTTCGACATCCGCTGGAGCAAGGACGCGAGCGCCGCGCTGTTCGAGCGCATGCGCGCGATCGCTGGCGAGCTCGCGCAGGCGGCCGGCGCGACCTCGTTCTTCGCGCTGGACGCCGGCCCGCTGGGCAAGTTCATCACCGTCCACCCGCTCGGCGGCTGCCCGATGTCCGACGACCCGCGGGCCGGGGTCGTCGACGAGTACGGCAAGGTCCACGGCTACGAGGGGCTCTACGTGCTCGACGGCTCGATCGTGCCGACCGCGCTCGGCGTGAACCCCTCGAAGACGATCGCGGCGCTCGCCGAGCGCGGCGCCGAGCACCTCGCCGCCGAGCACGCGCCGTCATGACCGCGCCGTCGTTTCAGGTTCGCAAGACCTGGCGCAACCATCTCGGCAAGCAGTCGATCGATCCGCTGCGGATCTACGCGCCGCAGACGATCGACGAGGTGGTCGCGATCGTGCGCGCCGCCGAGCAGGCCGGGGTCGGCGCCCGCGCGGTCGGCTCGGGCCACTCGTGGTCGGACGTGGCGCTGACCGACGGCTTCCTCATGCGCACGAACGGGCTGTCGCGGGTGCCGGCACCGGAGCCCGACTTCCTGCGCGCTGCGTGGCAGGGGCGCACGCTCGTGCGCGCCGAGGCCGGCATCCGGCTGAAGGAGCTCAACGCGTACCTCGATCGCGCGGGGCTCGGGCTGTCGCAGATGGGCGGCTACGACCACCAGACCGTGGCCGGCGTGATCTCGACGTCCACGCACGGATCGGGCATGCGCTACGGCCCGCTGAACGACTTCGCGCACTCGCTCGACATGGTCGTGTCCGGCGGCGCCGTCGTGCGCGTCGAGCGCGCGGCCGGCCCGACCGACCCGACCGCCTACGCGGCCCACCACGGCGCCGCGCGCACGCTGATCCAGGACGACGACGTCTTTCACGCCGTCAGCGTCGGTATGGGCTGCATGGGGATCGTCTGCACCGCCCTGCTCGAGGTGGAGGCGCGGTACTACCTGCGCGAGGTGCGCGAGCTGCATCCGTGGGCGAAGGTCAAGGCGGATCTGCGCGACGGCGCGGTGCTGCGCGACAACGACCACTACGAGCTGGTCTTCAGCCCCTACCGGCGCAAGCACGAGCACGCGTGCCTCGTCACGACCCGCAACCGCACGGACGACCCGCGCAACCGGCCGATGGACAAGCGCACGCGCAACTGGCTCGTCGAGCTCGCCGCGACGCTGCCGGTCACGCCGCGGCTGCTGAACCTGATCCTGCGCCTGAAGCCGAGCCTTGCGCCGTTCATGCTCGAGACCGCGATGACTGCGCTCGTCAAGGACGAGTACGACGAGGTCAGCTTCAAGGTCTTCAACATCGGCAACGCGAACCTCGTGCCGGCGTACTCGGCCGAGGTCGGCGTCCCGATGGACGGGCGCCACGTCGAGGCGGTCGAGCGCGTCTTCGCGGTCGCCGAGCGCCGGCGCAGCCTCGGCGACGTCTACCAGAGCTCGCCGATCGCGCTGCGCTTCGTCAAGGCCTCGCCGGCGTTCGCCTCGATGATGCACGGCCGCGACACGATGATGATGGAGCTCATCCAGCTCAGCGGCAACGACGGCGGCTACGAGATGCTCGGCGCCTACGAGGAGGCGCTCTACGACCTCGGCGGCCGCCCGCACTGGGGCCAGGTCAACGCGCTGACCGGCAGCTACGGCCTCGTCGCCTCGATGTACCCGCGCTGGGAGGACTGGCTCGCCGTGCACCGCCGCTTCAACGCGACGGGCGTCTTCGACAGCCCGTTCTCGCGACGGGTCGGGATCGCGCAGGACCGGTTCACGCCGTAGCGGCGGGCCGGGTGCCGCCAGCCCGCAGGTCGGGCTGCCGACGGTTCTCCTGTGCGCCATCCCGACCGGGGTGGTACGTTTTGGGCGGCCTAAGTAGGACCACCTAAGTAGGGCAACCTAAAGCGGAGGAAGCCGGTGCTGCCGACATTCGTCATCGGCCTGCGAGAGGGCGTCGAAGCCGCACTCATCGTGGGCATCATCGCCGCGTTCCTGCGTCAGGATCCGCGCGGCCGCGGTGCGCTGAAGTTCATGTGGATCGGCGTCGTCGCCGCGATCGGCATCTGCGTCGCCGCCGGCGTCGCGCTCGAGATCCTCAACCAGGACCTTCCGCAGCGCCAGCAGGAGGGCCTGGAGACGGTCATCGCCACGTTCGCCGTCGGCGCGGTCACGTTCATGATCCTCTGGATGCGCAAGCACGCGCGCACGATCAGCAAGGATCTGCGCGCGAGCGCCGCGGGAGCTCTCGCCTCGGGCACGACCGGCGCGCTCGTCGGCATGGCGTTCTTCGCCGTCATCCGCGAGGGCCTCGAGACCGTCGTCTTCCTGCTCGCCGTCTTCCAGAACTCCGACAGCCCCACGAGCGCCGGCATCGGCGCCCTGCTCGGCATCCTCGTCGCGGTCTGCATCGGCACCGCGATCTACCGCGGCGGCGTGAAGCTCAACCTCGCGCGCTTCTTCCGCATCACCGGCGTCGTGCTCGTCTTCGTGGCGGCCGGGCTCGTCGCGAGCGCGCTGCACACCGCGCACGAGGCCGGCTGGCTGACGGTCGGCCAGCAGCAGGCGTTCGACCTGCAGTGGCTCGTCGTGCCGGGCACGTGGACCGCCTCGCTGCTGACCGGGATGCTCGGCCTGCAGCCGCTGCCGGTGGTCGCGGAGGTCGTCGGCTACGTCGTCTACGCCGTCCCGATGCTGCTCTTCCTGCTGCTGCCCGACGCGCTGCGCGCCCGCATGCGGCGCAGCTCGATGCAGTCCGCGACGACCGCGGTGCTGCTCGTCCTCGTCGCCGGCGTGCTGCTCGCCGCCTGCGGCAACTCGGACAAGACGGTGGCCGGCGCCAAGCAGGTCGCGATGAAGCTGACCGACGCGGGCTGCGACCCGGCGACGCTGAAGCTCGACGCCGGACCCACGACCTTCGAGGTGACCAACGGCGGCACGGCGCGCGTCAGCGAGTTCGAGCTGCTCGACGGCTCGAAGATCCTCGGCGAGAAGGAGAACCTCGCCCCCGGCCTGAAGGGCAACTTCACGCTCACGCTGCAGCCGGGCAACTACACGCTGTCGTGCCCCGGCGGCCAGACGACGGCCACCGGCGACCTGACGGTCGGCGGCAGCAAGGTCGCGGCGAGCTCGGACAAGCGCCTGACCGCGGCGGTGACGGGCTACCAGTCGTACGTCAAGACGCAGGCCGCGCTGCTGCGCAAGCGCGTGGCGGTGTTCGTCGCCGCGGTGAAGGCCGGCGACACCGCGAGGGCGAAGTCGCTGTTCGCCGCGGCGCGCTTCCCCTACGAGGCGATCGAGCCGGTCGCGGAGAGCTTCGGGAACCTCGATCCGAAGATCGACGCGCGCGTCAACGACGTCGCCGAGGGCGACAAGTGGACGGGCTTTCACCGCATCGAGCAGACGCTGTGGCAGAAGGACACGACCAAGGGGATGGCCTCGTATGCCACCGGGCTCGTCGCCGACGTCCAGCATCTCTACACGCTCGTGCAGAAGGAGACCTACCAGCCCGACCAGCTCGCCAACGGCGCGACGAGCCTGCTCGACGAGGTCTCCAAGTCGAAGATCACCGGTGAGGAGGATCGCTACTCGCACACCGACCTGTCGGACTTCGAGGCCAACGTGAACGGCGCGCAGACGGCCTTCGGACTGCTCGCCCCGGCGCTGCGCGACAAGAACGCGGCGCTCGTCTCGAACATCGAGAAGCGCTTCGCGGCGGTCCAGTCCGAGCTCGCGCGGATCAAGGTCGGCGGCAGGTACCCGAGCTATGAGACCGTCGGCCAGGCGCAGCGGCGCAAGTTCAGCCAGCTGGTCGACGCGCTCGCCGAGCCGCTCTCGCAGGTCGCGGCGAAGCTGCACGCCTGATGTCCCCGGCGATGAACCGCCGTCGCTTCCTCGGCTCTGCCGGAGTCGCGGCCGGGGGCCTCGTCGTCGGGGGCGCGATCACGACGGCGCTCGACGGCGGCTCGGCGGGGGCCGACGGCGGCGGCGACGTCGTCGCGTTCTACGGCGCGCACCAGGCCGGCATCACGACCCCGACGCAGTCGCGGCTGCACATCGCGGCGTTCGACGTCGTCGACGGCGCGTCGCGCGAGGACGTCCGCGGGCTCATGCGCCAGTGGACCGCCGCCGCCGCGCGGATGACGGAGGGGCGCTCGCTCGGCGACGGCTCGGTCGACGCGCTCGCGCCGCCGCCGGACACCGGCGAGGCCGTCGGGCTGCCGGCGTCGAACCTCACGGTGACGGTCGGCTTCGGGACCTCGCTGTTCGGGCACGGCGGCAAGGACCGCTTCGGGCTCGCGGCACAGCGGCCCGCCGCGCTCGCGCCCCTGGAGGCGCTGCCCGGGGACGAGCTCGATCCGTCGCGCTCGGACGGCGACCTCTGCGTGCAGGCCTGCGCCGACGTCCCGGAGGTCGCCTTTCACGCGGTGCGCAACCTCGCCCGGATCGGGCGCGGGGTCGTCGTCATGCGCTGGTCGCAGCTCGGCTTCGGGCGCACCGCGATCACGAACGCCGCCCAGCAGACGCCGCGCAACCTGATGGGCTTCAAGGACGGCACGAACAACATCACGGCGGACGAGCAGGATGCGCTCGATCGCTACGTGTGGGTCGGGTCGGAGGCGCCGGCGTGGCTGCGCGGCGGCTCGTACATGGTCACGCGCCGGATCCGGATGCTGATCGAGGTCTGGGACCGCTCGGCGCTCGGCGACCAGGAGGCCACGATCGGGCGGGTCAAGGACACGGGCGCGCCGCTGGGCAGCGAGGCCGAGCACGACAAGCCGAACCTGACCGCCAAGGGGCCGCTCGGCCCGATCATCCCGGCGAAGGCGCACATTCGGCTGGCGGCGCCGGTCACGAACGACGGCGTCCGGATCCTGCGGCGCGGCTACTCGTTCACCGACGGCTTCGACTCCGAGCTCGGGCAGCTCGACGCCGGGCTGTTCTTCGTCGCCTTCCAGCGCGACGCCCACAGGCAGTTCACGGCGATCCAGCGCCGGCTCGGCACGGACGCGCTCAACGAGTACATCAAGCACGTCTCGAGCGGCCTGTTCGCCGTGCCGCCGGGCGCCGCGCGCGAGGGCGACTACCTCGGGCGCGCGCTGTTCGAGAGCTGAGCCCTCTGACCCGGGCGCTACGGCGTCGGGGCGGGGCCGGCCTCGCCGCCGTCGGTGCTCGTCGCGATCGCGTGCGGGAGCATCGGGAGCACGACGTCGAGGCACTGGCGGACGGCCTTCGGGTTGCCCGGCAGGTTGATCACGAGCGACGTGCCGACCTGACCGGCGATGGCGCGCGAGAGCCAGGCGAGCGGCTGGATCTTCGCCGTCTCCGAGCGCATCGCCTCGGCGAAGCCGGGTGCCTCGCGATCGAGCACCGAGCGCGTGGCCTCGGGCGTGACGTCGCGCGGCGCGAGGCCGGTGCCGCCGGAGGTCACGACGAGGTCGGCCTTCGCCGCCAGCTCGACGATCGCGCTCGCGATCTCGTCGAAGTCGTCGGGGACGAGCCGGCGGGCCACGACCTCGAAGTCCGCCCCGGCGAGGATCTCCGCCATCTGCTCGGTCGTCGTGTCGGCCCGGCTGCCGGCCGAGCGGGTGTCGGAGATCGTGAGGATGGCGGCGGTCGGCATCACGCGTGGGCGGGCGCGGTTCGCCGGGCGTCGCTGGGTCGTAGCATCAGGGGATGGACGTTACCGTGAGGCTCTTCGCCAGCCTGCGCGAGCACGCCGGGACGGGCACGGTCGAGCTCGACGTGGCCGACGGCTCGACGGTCGCCGACGCGATCGTCGCGCTGCGCGCCGGGGCGCTCGCGGGGCTGCCCGAGAACGCCCCGTTCGTGACGGCGGTCGCGCGCGAGTACGTCAAGCCCGACCACGAGCTCGTCGCCGGCGACGAGCTCGCGCTCGTCCCGCCCGTCAGCGGCGGCGACGGCGGGCCGGTGCGGCTCGCGGACGTCGTCGGCGAGACGATCGACGTCGAGGCCGTGCGGCGCAGCGTCGCCGACCCGGCGACCGGGGCGACCGTCGTCTTCATGGGCACGACGCGCGATGTCCCGAGCCTCGAGTACGAGGCCTACGTCGACATGGCGCGCGAGCAGATCGCCGAGATCGCGGCGCGCGTCGTCGCGGAGCACGGCTGCGTCGCGGTCGCCTGCGTGCATCGCGTCGGGGTCGTGGCGCTCGGCGACCCGAGCGTCGTGGTCGCCGCGTCGGCCGCGCATCGCGCCGAGGCGTTCGACGGCGCCCGCGCGCTGCTGGACGCGGTCAAGGCGCAGGCGCCGATCTGGAAGAAGGAGCACTACGAGGACGGCGCCGCCGCCTGGGTCGAGGGGACGCTGCCGCAGGCGTAGCGCCGGCGTCGCTGCGGTCGGGCCGGGCCGGGCCGGGCCAGGCCAGGCCGGGCCGGGCCGGGCCGGGCAGGGTCGTGGCATGACGGCGCATGCTCGCGCGCGCGGCGTGGCATCCTGATCGGGATGCCGCGCATCGCGATCGGATCCGTCGTCGTCGTCACCGTCGCGCTCGCGATCGTCGCGTGCGGGGGCGACAGCTCCGGTGGTGACGGCACGGCGGCGACCGCCGCGGCGGCGACCACCGCGACCGGGGCTGCGGCTGCGGCTGCCGGCACGGGCGCCAGGGCGCAAGCTGCGGGCGGTGTGAAGCTCGTCCCCGTCGGCACGTTCGACACGCCGGTCTACGTCACCGCGCCTCCGGGCGATCGGCGCCGGATCTTCGTCGTGCAGCAGGGCGGCACGATCCGCGTCGTGCGCGCCGGCCACAAGCTCGCCAAGCCGTTCCTCGACGTGCGCTCCCGCGTCATCTCCGGCGGCGAGCAGGGCCTGCTGTCGATGGCGTTCGCGCCGGACTACGCGACCACGCGCCGCTTCTACGTCAACTACACCGACAAGTCGGGCAAGCAGCGGATCGTCGAGTACCGCGCGTCGAAGAGCGACCCGGACGTCGCCGACGCGGCCAGCGCGCGGCTCGTGCTGCGCTACGACGGCATCGAGCCCAACCACAACGGCGGCCTGCTCGTCTTCGGCCCCGACAAGCTGCTCTACGCCGGCACCGGCGACGGCGGCGGCGAGAACGACCAGCACGGCGCGCACGGCAACTCCCAGGACCTGAGCAAGCTCGAGGGCAAGCTGCTGCGGATCGACCCGCGCCGCTCCGGCACGCGGCCGTACACCGTGCCGGCGAGCAACCCGTTCGTCGGGCGAGCGGGCGCGCGGCCGGAGGTCTACAGCTACGGACTGCGCAACCCGTGGCGCTTCTCGTTCGATCGCAGGACCGGCGACCTCGCGATCGGCGACGTCGGCCAGGATCACGTCGAGGAGATCGACTTCGCGCGCAAGGGCGGCGCCCGCGGCGTCAACTACGGCTGGCGGCCGCTGGAGGGCACGCGCGTGAACTACCCGGGCGAGACCGCGCCGGGCGCCGTCGCGCCGGTGCTCCAGATGCTGCACTCCGACGGCAACTGCTCGGTCACGGGCGGCTACGTCGTGCGCGATCCGAAGCTGCCGGCGCTGGCCGGACGCTACGTCTACGGCGACTACTGCAAGGGCGACGTCCGCTCGGTGCGGCTGGGGCCGGGCACGGCGACCGGCGACAGCTCGACCGGGCTGCACGTCGACCAGCTGTCGTCGTTCGGCGAGGACGCGCTCGGCCGCGTCTACGTCGTGTCCCTCGCCGGCGCCGTCTCGCGGCTTGCCGCCGGCTGATCGGGCGGGAGCGGGTGGTGGCGCGGCTGGGGGCGACGCTGCGGCTGGCGTGGCTGCGGCGGGTGGCGCGGCTGGGGGCGACGCTGCGGCTGGCGTGGCTGCGGCTGGGGTGACTGCGGGTGGCCCGACTGCGGGTGGCGCGGCTGGGGGCGAGCAGCCAGCCGCGGCGCTCGAGCGGCGCGACATCGCGCTCGTCCGCGCGGACAACCCCGGGCCGTTCACGCTGAGCGGGACGAACACCTGGCTGCTCGGCCGCGACCCGTGCTGGATCGTGGACCCGGGGCCCGCGATCGACGCGCACGTCGCGGAGGTCATCGCGGAGGCCGCGCGTCGCGGCGGCGCGGCCGGCATCGTGCTGACGCACGACCACGGCGATCACGCCGACGCGGCCGCGGCCGTGCGCGACGCCACCGGCGCGCCGATCGGAGCGGCGCGCTGGGCCGGGGCGGACGTCACGCTCGCCGGCGGCGAGCTCGTCGGCCCGTTGCGCGTCGTCGCCACGCCCGGCCACGCCCCCGACCACCTCGCGTTCGTCGCCGGCGACGTCGCCTTCACCGGCGATGGCGTGCTGGCCGAGAGCAGCGTCTTCGTCGCGCCCGACCCCGGCGCGCTGCGCGGCTACCTCACGGCGCTCGAGCGCCTGCGCGCGCTCGAGCTCGCGCTGCTGTGCACCGGCCACGGCCCGCTCGCGACCGACCCGGCGGCGCTGCTCGAGCGCTACCTCGCGCATCGCCGCGACCGCGAGCGCCGGCTCGTCGCGGCGCTCGCCGGCGGCTTGCGCGGCGTGGACGAGCTGCTCGACCGCGTCTGGGACGACGCGCCCGCGAGCCTGCGCCTCGCGGCCATCGCGACGCTCGCCGCGCACCTCGGAAAGCTCGACGAGGAGGGCAGGCTGCCGGCCGGCGTGCAGCGGCCGCGGTGGCCGCCGGCCGGCGGGTTGCGGCCGGTGGTGTAGCCGCCCCTGGCCGCGACGGCCGGCGCACGGGCGCGGTGTTCGCCGCCGGGTGGCTCAGGCCGGCGTCGTCGTCGCGGCGGCCTCGGCGAGCCGCTCGTGCGCGAGCGCCATCGCGGCCTGCAGCGGGGTCGTGCCCGTCGCCTGCGCGCCGTCGAAGATCCGCAGCAGCGTGTCGCCGATGCCGAGCACGCGCTTGCGGGCGCGCCGCGGGTCATACCCCGCCGGCTCGAGCTCGACGGCGATGTTGATGATCCCGCCGGCGTTGACGACGAAGTCCGGTGCCCACAGCACGCCGCGCTCGGCGAGGACGCCCGCCACGTCGTCGTCGGCGAGCTGGTTGTTCGCGGCGCCGGCGACGATCGGC
>DATAZX010000069.1:0-20621 GCA_036271815.1 Solirubrobacteraceae bacterium | reverse complement strand
GCGCGCCTGCTGCCGGACGGCGCCGGGGTCACGGCGGAGCAGTTCCCAAACGTCCAAGACGCGCTCGTCGATGCGGCCTAGGTTGGCCGCATGACCATCTACCCATCACTGCGCTACCGCGACGCTCGCGCCGCCATCGACTGGCTCGCCGAGGCATACGGCTTCGAGGAGATGCAAGCCCACGCCGACGACGAGGGGATCGTCCGTCACGCCGAGATCCGCGGCTTCGGCGGCATCGTCATGCTCGGCACGGAGCCCGAGGGCGGCGACCCGCTGTGGGGCGAACACACCGGCCAGGGCTGGATGTACCTCTCGACGGACGACGTCGACGCCCTGCACGATCGCGCGGTCGCCGCCGGTGCCGAGATCGTCCGGCCCCTGCAGGACACCGACTACGGCTCGCGCGAGTTCAGCTCGCGCGACCCCGAGGGCAACGTCTGGAGCTTCGGTACGTACGCGCCCTGAGTCGTGTCGAGGCGCAGTCGGCGTCTGTGGGTTGACGGCTGCATACCGAGTATGCATACTGCGTATCTATGCCGATCCGCCATGGACTCCTCGCCCTGCTCGAGCGCGGCCCGATGTACGGCTACCAGCTGCGCACCGAGTTCGAGGCATCGACCGGCGCGACCTGGCCGCTGAACATCGGGCAGGTCTACACGACGCTGTCGCGCCTGGAGCGCGACGGGCTCGTCGAGCCCGACGGCCCGGCTGACGCCGGCACCCCCTCGCCGGGTGGCTCCCACGGCGCAAACGGCAAGCTCACCTACCGGATCACGCCGGCCGGCCGCGCGGAGCTCGAGCGCTGGTTCGCGACGCCGCTCGAGCACGGCAGCCGGCCGCGCGACGAGCTCGCGATCAAGCTCGCGATGGCGCTCACGACCCCCGGGGTCGACGTCCGCCGCGTCGTCCAGAGCCAGCGCAGCTCCGCGCTGCGCACCCTGCGCGAGCTGACGCGACGCAAGGCGCAGGCCGATCCGGACGCCGACGCCGCGTGGCTGCTCGTCAACGAGTCGCTGATCTTCCAGGCCGAGGCGGAGACCCGCTGGCTCGACCACTGCGACGCGCAGCTCGCGGGCGACGGCCGGTCGCCGCGCCCCGCCACGACGAGAGAGAACCCCACGGAGGTACCCCGATGAGTCAGCACGTCCTCGATCTGCGCGACGTCTCGCGCGTGCATGGAAGCGGGGAGGCCGGCGTCCACGCGCTGCGCGGCGTCAGCCTGGCGGTCGCGCCGGGCGAGCTCGTGGCGGTCATGGGCCCGTCGGGCTCGGGCAAGTCGACGCTGCTGAACCTCGCCGGCGGCCTCGACGCGCCGACGTCCGGCACGGTCCTCGTCGAGGGCACGGACCTCGGCGGGCTCTCGGCACGTGACCTCGCCGCGCTGCGCCGGCGCGCCATCGGCTACGTCTTCCAGGACTTCAACCTGATCCCCGCCCTGACGGCGGCCGAGAACGTCGCGCTGCCACGCGAGCTCGACGGCGTCGGCGTGCGCCGCAGCCGCGCCGAGGCGATCGCCGCGCTCGACGAGGTCGGCCTCGCCGACGTCGCCGACCGCTTTCCGGACGAGATCTCCGGCGGCCAGCGCCAGCGGGTCGCGATCGCTCGCGCGCTGATCGGGCCGCGGCGGCTCGTGCTCGCCGACGAGCCGACCGGCGCGCTCGACAGCCACAGCGGCGAGTCGGTGCTGCGGCTGCTGCGCGCGCGCTGCGACGCGGGTGCCTCCGGCGTGCTCGTCACCCACGAGGCGCGGCTCGCCGGCTGGGCCGACCGCGTCGTCTTCCTGCGCGACGGCGAGGTCGCCGACGACACCGGCCGTCCGCAGCCTGCCGCGACGCTCGTGTCCGGACGGCGGGCATGACCGCGAGCGGCTGGCGCCCCGTGCTGCGGATCGCCCGGCGCACGGTCCTGCGCAGCCCCGCGCGCTCGCTGCTGATCGCGATCCTCGTCGCCCTGCCGGTCGCGGGCGCGACGTTCGCCGACGTCATCGCGAGCAGCTTCGACGCGACGCGGCTGGAGGCGCAGCGGATCGTCGGGTCGGCCGACGGCGCCGTCACGCTGACCGGCCTCGATCGTCTCCCCGGCGGCTATGACCCGCGCTGGCTGAGCGACTCCGGCCAGCCGTCCGAGGGTCCGCGCAAGCAGACGACGAGCGAGCTCGCGACGCTGCTGCCGAAGGGCACGCGCGTGGTGGCCGTGCCACGCGAGCGCGCGCTGACGCTGCGCGAGGGCGAGCGGATCGTGCGGACCGAGATGCTGATCGGCGACGTCGACGAGCCGCTCGACCAGAACGTCATGCGCCTGGACGGCGGTGCGCGCGCGCCGCGCGCCGGCGAGGTGCTCGTGACCCGCAGGCTCGGCGAGCGGATGGGCCTCGTGGACGGCGGCGGCGTGCGGCCGGGCGCGACGATAACCCCGGCCGGCGGGCACACCGGCTATCGCGTCGCCGGGCTCGCGGTCGATCCGGTCTGCCTGTCGTGCGAGCAGGTCGTCGCGGCGCCCGCCGCGGCGATCGTGCGGGCGACGCGCTCGGTCCGCCAGCCCGACGGCAACACGGCGGGCGCGAGCGACCCGACCTACCTCGTCGACCTCCCAGACGGCGCCGACGCCGACGCGGTCGGGCGCACGCTCGCCGCCCACGGCATCGCCTTGACGACGCGCGACGGGCTCCTGCATCCGACGGACAGCGGCAGTCGTCTGTCGCTGAACGCCGACGCGATTCGCACCGGCGCGCTCGTCGCGGTCATCGTCGCGCTCGGCCTGCTCGAGGTCGTGCTGCTCGCCGGCACGGCGTTCGCCGTCGGCGCGCGGCGGCAGGTGCGCGAGCTCGGCCTCGTCGCCGCGGGCGGCGGCAGCCCGCGCGATGTCCGCCGGATCGTGCTCGCCCAGGGACTCGTGCTCGGCGCGATCGGCGCCGTGCTCGGCGTCGCGGCCGGCTTCGCGATCGCGTTCGCCGGACGGCCGCTGTGGGAGAGCCTCGCCGACGCGCGGGTCCCGGGCTGGTCGTTCGGGCCCTACGAGATCGCGGGCGCCGCGCTGGTCGGGCTGCTGTCGGGGCTGGCCGCGGCCCTCGTCCCGGCGATCGGCGCCGCGCGCATGCGGCCCGTCAACGCGCTGGCCGGGCGCTTTCGCGCCGGTGCGGGCGTGCGGCGTCGCAACGGGCTCGCCGGCGCCGGGCTCGTGCTGCTCGGCATCGCCGGCGGGCTCCTCGGCGCGCACCGCCTCGCGGCGGACTTCGCCGCCTACGACCGCGCGGTGCTCCAGGTCAAGCTCACCGGTCGCTTCCTCACGGCGCCCTCGTCCGACGGTGCCGTGACGCTCGTCATCGCGAGTGCCGCGCTGGCGGTCGTCGGCCTCGTGCTGCTCGCCCCGAACCTCATCGGCTGGATCTCGCGCGTCGGCGGGCGGTTGCCGCTGTCGGCGCGGCTCGCGGTGCGCGACGCCGAGCGCCAGCGTCACCGCACCGGCCCGGCGACGAGCGCGATCGTCATCGCGGTCACCGGCTCGGTCGTGCTCGCGTTCCTGCTCGCGGGGCGCTTCCACGGCGACGAGCTGCGCGACGTCCCGGCGCTGCCACGCCACACGATCGCCGTGACGCCCGGCGACACGTCCACGCGGGCGATGGCCACCGTCGCGCAGCGGATGGCCGCGGAGCTTCCCGGCGGCCGGCACCTGGCGCTCGACGTTCCCGTCATCCCGGTCCGGGCGGGCGCGCGCGACGCGGGCGGCGGCCCGGCGGTGGCGCAGCCGCTGGCCGTGCAGCCCCCTCCGCGCACCTGCCCGCTGCCGGACGGCGACCCGTGCCTGGGACTCGACTACGGCAGCGCCAGCCTCGCGATCGGCGCCGCCGACGACGCCGTCACCCGGCTCGTCGCCGGGCCGGGCTTCGACGCGCCCGCCCGCGCCGCGCTGGCCGCGGGCGAGGTGCTCGTGCTCGACGCGGCGCTGCTCGACGATCGCGGTCGCGTGCGCATCGGCGACGATCGCGTGCCGGCGATGCTGGCGGGCCACCTCGTCCGCGGCCAGCGCGCGTACGGCAACCTGCCCGCGGGCCTGATCTCGGCGGCCGCGGCACGAGCGCACGGCTGGCGGATCGGCGCCGGATCGGTGCTCGTCACCTACGGCGATCGCGCGAGCCGGGACGACGTCGACGCCGCGGTGAACATGAGCGACGAGGCGGGGACGTCTGCGATCTACGACGACGGACCCGACCGCCGCCGCAACGTCGTGCTCCTGATCCTCGCGGGCGCCGCCGCGATCATGACGCTGATCGGCGTCGCGATCTCGATCGCGCTGTCCGCGGCCGAGGGCCGCGCCGACATGGCGACGCTCGCGGCCGTGGGCGCGCCGCCGCAGCGCCGCCGGGCACTGATGGCCAGCCAGGCGCTGCTCGTCGGCGGGCTGGGCTGCGTGCTCGGCGTGGCGCTCGGCACATTCGTCGCGTACACGGCGCGCGCGACGACGCTGTCGCCGACGTTTGTGGTGCCATGGGCGAACCTCGCCGCGACCGGCATCGGCGTGCCCCTGCTGGCTGCGCTCGTCGCGGCGCTGTGCACGCGCGGCCGGCTGGCGCTGGTGCGGCGCGCGGACTGAGCCGTCGTCGCGTCGCGTCAGCTGCTCAGCCGGGCGATCGCCGGCCGGCGCGGTCGTGGCGCCGATGCCTCGCCATGCGCGGCAACTTCGCCACGATCGCGGGCGGGCGCGAGCGGCCGAGGCAGTGCATATGCGAGCATTCTCGGGGTCCGCAAGTCGTCCGTCAGGGCGCGCAGCACGTAGGGATTGGCGTAGACGCCACGGAAGGCCGCGATCCGCGTCATGGGTCGAAGTATGGTGCGCGACGGGGTCGCGCCGAGATCACGAGAGGGGAGGTCCATGCCGCGCATCGCCATCCTGGGAGCAAGCCCGAGCCCGGTTCCTCCTCCTGCGCGCGAAGTCCTATGGTCGCATCAGCCAGTTCCTGTCGCGGGCCGGTCGGCGGCAGTCGACGACGTCTTCCAATCCCTCATCCAGTAAGGAGCACACGTACATGGCCGACTACACGGTGGCGAAGATCTCGGAGTTGGAGGGCTACTACAACGGGATCTTCCTGAAGGCGCGCGCGACCCTCGGCGTGACCGCCTTCGGTCTGTCGATCGTCGACATCCCGGCCGGCTCGGTGCACTACCCCGAGCACAACCACCCGAGCGGCCAGGAGGAGGTCCTCGTCATCACGAAGGGCTTCGGCCGCATGAGCTTCGACGAGGGCGCGGAGTTCGTCGATCTCGAGCCCGGCATGATGGTGCGCATCGGCGCCGCGACCAAGCGGACGATCCGCGTGGGCGACGAGGGCCTGCAGGCGGTGGCCGTCGGCGGGACGCCCGGCGAGGCGTACACCCCGCTTCCCTACACCGAGCTGGGCGCGATCGACCCGCTCGTCAAGCGCCCCGGCACCTGATCGGCGGCAGACCGCGAACGCGCCGGCCGGGACATCCGGCCGGTCCTGCTCCGCGCGACGATCGCGGCGGCGGAGTCCGTCGCGCCGGCCCACGCCGGCCGGCGACGAAACGAGCTCGCGTGCGCCGACCGTCGCCTTCGTGGCCCCGCGTCCCTACCCTCGAAGAGACAGGGTCAACGACGTGCGGGAGGCAGTAGCCATGAGACGACGGATCGTCGAAGTCATCGTCGTGCTCGCCGTGGGCGGCGCCGTGTGCGCACCGGCAGCGACGGCAGCGCCGAGCGCCCCGATCCATCCGGGCGTGCAGCTCTTCACCGACGGCGCGCAGTGCACGGCGAACTTCGTCTTCAGGGACGCGCACGACACCTACGTCGGACAGGCGGCGCACTGCTCCGGGACGGGTGCGGAGACCGCGACCAACGGCTGCACCTCGCAGTCGCTGCCGATCGGCACCGCCGTGACCGTCACGGGCGCGACCAGGCCGGGGACGCTCGTCTACAACTCCTGGCTGACGATGCAGGCGCTGCACGAGACGGACGCCGACACCTGCGCCTACAACGACCTCGCGCTCGTCCGGCTCGACCCGGCGGACGCCGCGAACGTCGATCCGACGGTCCCCGGGTTCGGTGGTCCGACCGGTGTCGCCAGCGGGCCGGGCGTGCTCGCGTCGGTCTTCTCCTACGGCAACTCCGAGCTGCGCGGCGCCATCGCGCAGCTGAGCCCGAAGCAGGGGCTCGTCGTGCAGGTCGACGGCGGCGGCTGGAGTCGCGGCGTCTACACGGTGACGCCGGGCATCCCCGGTGACTCGGGCAGCGGCTTCATGAACGCGAGCGGCCAGGCGGTCGGCATCCTCAGCACGCTGGCGATCGCGCCGCTGCCGCTGTCAAACGGCGTCGGCGACCTCGCCAAGGAGCTCGACTACATGCACGCGCACAGCACGTTCACGGGCGTCCAGCTCGTCAACGGCACGAGGCCGTTCAAGGCGAACCTGCTGGGCGCCATCCTCGGGCTCTGACCCGAGCGCCCGCGCGCGGTCCCGGACGGCGGCGCCGCCGCCGGGTCCCGCGCGGCGGCGCCGCGCTCAGGTCTCCTCGGAGGGCAGCAGGTGGCCGTCGTTGTCGACGTAGCCGTCCTTGGCGCCGACCGCGATGTAGACGAGCTCGCCGTCGCCGACGTTGCGGATCCGGCGCACCGTCGCGGCGTCGATGCGCGCGACGCCCCCCGGGCCGAGACGGTGCACGGAGCCGTCGCCGAACTCGAGCTCGGCGTGTCCCGCGTGGATGAAGTACGTCTCCTCCTGCTCGTAGTGGTAGTGGCGCCGGCCGGCGAACTCGGCCGGCATCACGATCGCGTTGATGCCCAGCGCCTTGACCTCCAGGGCGCGGCGGATCTTGCGAAATCCGCCGCCGTCGCCGAGCGCCCCGATGTTGGCGACCGCGTAGCCCTCGCCGGTCACGACCTCGTGTGCTTCGTCCTCGGCCATCGCCGCTCTCCTCTCGCTCGGAACCGTGCCGGGCAGGCTACGCAAACTCGACGCCCAAAGCGGGGGTCTCGCGTGGTACCTTGCCCGCCGAAAAGGTCCGGGGAGACCGGGCGCAAGCAGTGCCGGCGTCGCAGATCTGGGGCGACCCTCCTCCGCGTACGCAGCACGAGAAGATCATCGGAGGACGGTTCCATGCCCACTGGTGTCGTGAAGTGGTTCAGCGACGACAAGGGATTCGGCTTCATCACGCCCGACGAGGGCAGCCGCGACCTCTTCGTCCATCACACCGGCATCGCCGCGGAGGGGTATCGCTCGCTTGCCGAGGGCGCGCGCGTCTCCTACGAGGAGGAGCAGGGTGACAAGGGTCCCAAGGCGGTCCAGGTCACGAAGCTCTGACGTTCGCGGCGCCGCCTCGCGGCGGCCGACAGCACCGGGGAGGACCCGCCGGGGACGGTGGGTCCTCCGCCGGTCTCGCGAGTCGCCGGCGGCGGGTCAGGCGACCGTGGCGCCCTCGGGGATCATCGGCAGGCGCAGGTTGTCCCACTGCGCGAGGCCGCCCGCCATCGAGTACGCCTCGTAGCCCGACGCCTGAAAGGCCTGCGCGGCCATCAGCGAGCGCCCGCCGGACTTGCACTGGAAGACGACCGGCCGGCCCTTGTCGATCCTGCTCACGCTGCCGGTGAGATCGGCGAGCGGGATGTGGACGGCGCCCTCGATGCGCCCCTCGTCCCACTCGTGCTGCTCACGCACGTCGACGAGCTGGATCGAGCCGTCGCCCAGTGCCTTCGCGGTCTGCGCGGGCGAGACCTCGATGTCGTCTGAATCGAAGATGGAAGCCATCGCTCGACCTTATCCTGAATCCGCCGATCCTCGCGGCGAATCCCGCCGCCGATCACGGCCCAGCGCCGATCGGCGGCTTTCGAAGGGGCCCCCTGCGGGTGCGCCGCCGATCGACCCTGGACGCGCCGGCAACAGGGATCCACCCACGACTAGCTGCGGATCCGAGGATCAGGACCCTTGCGTCGCTGCTTCGCCCCATCTCGTCCACCATTCTTGTCAACCAGCGGTCAGCAGGCACGGAGCCGCTTGTCGACCAGCGGTCAAGAGGAGCGCTAGAATGGGCGCATGTCCGAGCGCGCCTACCGCCGGCTGCAACGCGACGAGCGCCGCGAGCTGCTGCTGGCGCGCGCCACGGAGCTCTTCTCGAGCCATGGCTACGAAGGGTTGTCGATGTCGCAGCTCGCGCGCGAGGCGCAGATCTCCAAGGCGCTGCTGTACCACTACTTCCCGAGCAAGCGGCGGCTGTTCGAGGCCGCGCTCGAGGAGGGCGCCGAGGAGCTGCGGCGGCGTACCGAGCCCGACCCGTCACGCCCTCCCGCCGAGCAGCTCGCGAGGACGCTCGACGCGTTCCTGCACTGGGTGCAGGAGCGCCCCGCCGCCTACGCGACGCTGCTCGAGAGCGGCTCGGCGGACGTGCGCGAGATCATGGCCGAGGTCCGCTCCACGACGGCGTCGCGGATCCTCTCGGGCCTGGGTCCGGACGGCGGGAGGCCGGCGACGCGGGCCGCCGTCCACGGCTGGCTCGCGTTCCTCGACGGCGCGGTCCTCGATTGGATCGCCCACGGCGACCTCAGCCGCGAGGCGCTGCACGGCATGCTGCTCGGCACCTTCACCGGTGCGCTCGTCGCGTCGGGTGCGACCGGCGGGCTGCCGACGGAGGCGCGGCCCCCCGCCTGACGACCGCCCGCGTTCGTGGACGCGAAGCCGTCAGGCGCCGGCGGCCCAGCCCATCGGCACGTCCCGTCGCTTGCGCGAGACGACGGCGAGGTAGTGCAGCGGGGCGCCATCGACGGCGATGCGGTGCGTGTACCGCAGGCGGGCGCGCTCGTCGAGCACGTCCTCGCGAAACAGGCGTCGCAGGAAGCCGCCGAACCCCGTCGGGTCGCGCTCCTCGAAGAAGCGGTCGCGGACGTTGAACGCGATCCAGCCGCCGTCGGCGACGCAGTTGAGCGCCTCGGCGAACGCGACCGGCGGCACGTCGCCGAAGCCGAGCGCCGCGACGCACGAGAAGCAGTCGAAGCCGTGCGCGTCGAGCTCGGCGCGCTCGTCGAGCTCGAGCTTCGTGAGGTCGAGCACCCGGTAGTCGTCGTAGACGCCGGGGCGATCGCGCAGGGCCGCGTCGCGGGCCTCCTCGAGCAGGTCGACGCCGACGATCGTGCCGACGCCGAGGCCGTCGAGGCGCTCGCCCACCATGCCGTTGCCGGCGCCGAAGTCCAGCGCCGTCAGCGTCGAGGGGTCGGCACCTTCGACCGCGAGCTGGTCGGCGAGCAGGTCGCAGACGACGCGCGGCGAGTCGCACGCGAGGCGCTCGGAGAACAGCTGCTCGTAGAGGCCCGGCACCTCGAAGATCTCCGCGTAGTCGTGCAACCGGATGCGCCGGCGCTCACCTTCGACCTCGATCTCACACCACTCCTCGTCCTGGTCCAGACCGTCGACGGCGTTGCGTGGCGGGAGGTGAAGCGCGTAGTCGAGCGTGGTGTCGATCGAGGAGATGGGCTTGCCCTTTCGTGGGGGTTTGAGAAAGCGTTCAAGGCGTACCCCTGAGCCAGCGGGCGAAACGATGCGGCCCACGTGGCGTGTGGCCGCTGGCAAGCGGGCGCCTACGCGTTCGCATTCGAGCGTGGCGTGGCGAGGCCGGGTACCGGCGCGTGGGATCCTGGTGGCGAATGACCCCGCGCGCGCTGGCCTCGATCGTACTCGCCACCGGATTGCTGGCCGGCTGCGGCGGATCGTCCGGCACGCCCGGCCGTGCCGCCACGCAGGCCGCCACGCCCCGTTCGACGCCGGCGCCCCCGGCGGGCGCGCGCGACCCGTTCGAGATCCCCGCGGACGTGCCCCTGAAGGCCACCGGCCCCGCCGATCCCGCGCGGGTGAAGGTCATCCGCGCCTGGTCGGCGGCGCTGCGCGACGGCGACGTGGCCGGCGCGAGCGCGCAGTGGGCGGTCCCGGCGAAGGTGCAGAACGGCTCGCCGGTGCTGAGGCTGTCGAGCGCCGCCGAGGTGCGGATCTTCAACGGGGCGCTGACGTGCGGCTCGGTCGTCACGTCGACCGGCGGCGCGAGCGGCGGCTTCACGATCGTGAAGGTGCGCCTGACGCGGCGCCGCGGCGCGGACTGCGGCTCGGGCGCCGGTCGCAGCGCGCGCACCGCGATCCTCGTGCGCGGCGGCCGGATCGTCGCGTGGTACCGGCTGCCGGACGATCCGAGCGCGCCTGGCCTGCCGCCGCCGCCCACCGGCGACGGCGATCCGCAGGCCTCGCAGACGGTCTGACCCGGCGGATGCCGGGGGCCTACACGTACGGGTCGACGTAGGGGTCGCGCTCGACGACGCGCTCGCGCGCGACGACGACCCCGCGCCGATCGGCCTGCATGAGGAAGGCGAGCGAGATCACCAGGCCGACGATGCCGATGACGATGAGGATCGTGCCGACGGTCGCCAGCGAGATGCCGGTGACCGTGGCGGTGACCGCGAACTTGAGGATCGCGCCCACGGCGACGAGAGTTATCGAGGTTCCTATTCCCATGCGACTCGGGATGCCCGTCTCACGCCTCCGGTAAGCCCGAATCGGCGTGAGTACGATGGTCCGGTGCCCGTGACCTCCGCTGGCGTCTACGACATCCCGCAGGAGCTCGCGGACCTGCGCGACATGATCCGCCGGCTCGCGCAGGAGCGGATCGCGCCGCGCGCCGCCGAGATCGACCGCACCGCGGAGTACCCGCGCGACGTGCGCGAGCTGCTCGCCGAGCACGACGTCCTCGGCCTGCCGTTCGACGAGGAGCACGGCGGCACCGGCACCGGCACGCTGATGCTGCAGATGGCCGTCGAGGAGATCGCCAAGGCGTGCGCGTCGTCGGCGCTGATCCTGATGGTGCAGGAGCTCGGCACGCTGCCGATCCGGCTGTTCGGGACCGAGGAGCAGAAGCAGCGCTGGCTGCCGCGCTGCGCGACCGGCGAGTGGTCGCCCGCGTTCGCGCTGTCGGAGCCCGAGGCCGGCTCGGACCCGGCGTCGCTGCGCACGAGCGCCGTCCGGGACGGCGACGAGTGGGTCGTCAACGGCCAGAAGAACTGGATCACGAACGCCGGCGTCGCCGACTTCTACCTCGTCTTCGCGAAGACCGACCGCGACGGCAACCGCAGCTCGTGCTTCGTCGTCGAGGCCGACCGCGAGGGCTTCGATCCCGGCAAGCTCGAGCACAAGCTCGGCATCAAGGGCTCGCCGACGGGCTCGCCGTCCTTCGCCGACGTCCGGGTGCCCGCGTCGAACATGGTCGGCCCGGAGGGCAAGGGCCTGTCGGTCGCGCTCGCCACGCTCGAGCGCACGCGCCTCGGCGCCGCCGCGCAGGCCGTCGGCATCGCCCAGGGCGCGACCGACTACGCCGCGCAGTACGCGCGCGACCGGATCGCGTTCGGCAAGCCGATCAACGCGCTGCAGGGCATCCAGTTCAAGCTCGCCGACATGGAGACGCGCACCGCCGCGGCGCGCGAGCTGCTCTACAAGGCCTGCGCGAAGGCCGATCGCAACGAGCCCGACCTCGGCAAGTACTCCTCGATGGCGAAGCTGTTCGCGTCGGACAACGCGATGTACGTGACGCTCGAGGCGATCCAGGTCCTCGGCGGCTACGGCTACGTCAACGAGTACCCGGTCGAGCGGATGATGCGCGACGCGAAGATCACCCAGATCTACGAGGGCACGAACGAGATCCAGCGGGTCGTCATCGCCCGCTCGATGAAGTAGGCGCGGCGGCCGTGCAGACCCCCAACGTGCGGCGGGTCCTGCTGTCGGCGGCGCTCGCGCTCGCGATCGGGCTGGTCGCGCTGTCGCTGATGGGGGGCCTCAGCCTGTCGGGTCCGCTGCACCAGCTGCAGGGCGGCACGCTGATCGTCGTCGTGATCCTGCTGATCGGGATCGCGATGATGGCGCTCGGCCTGCGGATGGCGGGCTGGAGCGAGTCCGGGTCCGAGGCCGACTTCGATCGCATCGTCGAGGAGGCCGAGCGCCTCGCCCGCGACGGCATCGCACCGGAGCCCGACGAGGTCCAGTTCATGGCGCTGGACCCCTACGACGACGACGACTTCGCCGAGCTCGTGCGCGACGCGATGGACGAGCTGCCCGACATCCTGCAGCGCGCGCTCGAGCGCAACGTCGCGGTCGTGATCTCCGACGGCGGGCGCCGCGCGGGGGCCTACGGCCTCTACCACGGCGACGGCGTCGCGCGCGACAACACGTCGGACCGGATCGTGATCTACCGCGACACGCTGCGCCGCGACTTCGGCCACGACCCCGAGGTGCTGCGCCACGAGGTCACGCGGACCGTCCGCCACGAGCTCGCGCACCATCTCGGCGCCGACGAGCTCGGCGTGCGCGACCTCGGCCTGTAGGCGCCGAGGGCGCCTCAGCCGTAGAGCGCGTCCTCGTAGCTCGGGCCGTAGTACGTCTCGAGGGCCGCGAGCGTCTCGTCCGGGCGCTCGAGCGTGCGAGCGATGACGGCGCGCGAGGCGAGCTTGCCGGCATCCCAGGTGTCGGGCTTCCACAGCGCCGAGCGCAGGAACGCCTTCGAGCAGTGATAGAAGACCTCGCTCAGCTCGACGACGAGCGCGAGCCGCGGGCGATGGCCGGCCACGACCATCTCGTCGAAGAACGGCGCGTCGCGCACGAGCCGCGCGCGGCCGTTGATGCGCAGCGTGTCGCCGCGACCGGGCACGAGGAAGATCAGCCCCACCTGCGGGTTCTCGAGGACGTTGCGAAAGCCGTCCACGCGGCGGTTGCCGGGACGATCGGGGATCGCGATCGTGCGGTCGTCGAGGACGTGCGTGGATCCCGGGGGATCGCCGCGCGGACTGACGTCGCACGTGCCGTCCGCGGCGGACGTCGCGATGAGGCACATCGGCGACGCCGCCAGCCACTGGCGGTCGAGCTCGTGCAGCGTCGCGCGCGCCTTGTTCGCGACGCGCGGGATCGGCGATCCGACGATCTCGCGCAGCTCGTCCTCGTCGGAGACGACCGCCCAGGTCGCATCGTGCTCGTGCATGACGCACACGATGGCAGAGCGCGTGACCCGCGTTCGCCCGATTCGCCTCGTGCCGCGCGGCGCAAGCGCCGTTGACTGACCAGTCAATCGTGTCACAATGGGCTCTGGCCGCGGCGAGTGCGACGCCGCCGTGAAACAGCCTCCGTGGAGTGCGACCGCCGGGGGCACAACCAACTGGAGTGACCATGCCCGAAGCCGTGATCGTCGACGCCGTCCGCACGCCCATCGGCCGCGCGTTCAAGGGATCGCTGATCGGCGTGCGCGCCGACGACCTCGCCGCCACCCCGCTGCGCGCGCTGCGCGACCGCAACCCCGAGGTCGACTTCGACGAGACGGTCGACGTCATGATGGGCTCGGCCTCCGGGATCGGCGAGCAGGGCTACAACGTCGGGCGCAACGCGACGCTGCTCGCCGGCTTCGACGCCCGTGTGCCCGCGTGCACGGTGAACCGCTTCTGCGCGTCGTCGCTGCAGACGCTGCGGATGGCGTTTCACGCGATCAAGGCCGGCGAGGGCGAGCAGTACGTCGCCGCGGGCGTCGAGGCGGTGTCGCGCGCGGGCCTCGGCGCGGCGATCGCCGACGAGTCCAAGCACCCGCTGCTGAACGGATCCGAGGGCTCGCTGTACGACGTCTACATCCCGATGGGGATGACGGCGGAGAACGTGGCGCGCGAGCGCGACATCTCGCGCGAGGCGCAGGACGAGTGGGCGCTGATCTCGCAGACGCGCGCGGTCGCGGCGCAGGCGTCGGGCCACTTCGACGCCGAGATCGTCGGGGTCGCGCTGCCCGGCGGCGGCGAGCTGCGCAAGGACGACGGCCCGCGCCCGGGGACGACGATGGAGAAGCTCGCGGCGCTGAAGCCGGTCTTCAAGGAGGACGGCACCGTGACCGCCGGCAACGCCTGCCCGCTGAACGACGGCGCGGCGGCCGTGCTCGTGATGTCCGAGGTGCGCGCGGGGGCGCTGGGCCTGAAGCCGCGCGCGCGGATCGTCGCGTCGACGGTCGCGGCGATCCGCCCCGAGGTCATGGGCCTCGGCCCGATCCCCGCGATCCAGGCGCTGCTCGTGCAGACGGGCCTCTCGATCGCCGACATCGACGTCGTCGAGATCAACGAGGCGTTCGCCGCCCAGATCGTGCCCTGCATGCGCGAGCTCGGCATCACCGAGGAGCAGTTGAACCCCTTCGGCGGCGCGATCGCGCTCGGGCACCCGTTCGGCATGACCGGCGCGCGGATCATGACGACGCTGCTCAACGGCCTGGATGCGAAGGACGGGCGCTACGGCATCGAGTCGATGTGCGTGGCGGGCGGGATGGGCCAGGCGATGCTGGTCGAGCGGCTGGGGTGAACCGGCACGGAGCGCCGTCTCGGTCTCGCGGCGAGCGAGCCGCGCTGCGTCGCGAAGGGCGCTTGGCGCCGCCGCGTCAAGAGGCCCCGGGAGGCTTCGATACGATCGCCGGCATGCGAGGACGAGCACCGCGGACATGACGCTGCCCGCCGGATTTCACGGGCTGTGGCCGACCCCGATCGGGGTGCACCGCTACGCCGACGCCGACCGGGTCAACCCGCTCCTGGTCGACGCGTTCGCCGACGGGCGCGCGGCGCAGGAGCGCCAGCGCGGCGTCGAGCGCGGGCCGTTCTTCGCCAGCGACGACGATCTGCTGCACCGCGTGAAGATCCCCGAGTGGCAGGACTTCGTCCGCTTCGTCGTCGCCAGCCTCGGCGAGACCGTGAAGAACGCGAACGCGGCGGCCTGGGGCGGGCAGGAGATGCAGCTGAAGGTCAGCATCGAGGGGATGTGGTTTCAGTGCAGCCGCGACGGGGCGTTTCACGACGTGCACACGCACGGCAACTGCTCCTGGTCGGCCGCGTACATCGTCCAGATCGACGAGTCGCAGCGGCGCGTGTCGCATCCGGTCTACGGCGCGGCGAACGGCGTGACGCGGCTGTACGGCCCGCCGTTCAACGCGCTCGGCGGCGCCTTCGTCGACATCGGCAACGCGTACCTGCAGCCGCCGAGCCAGGACATCGAGCCGATTCCCGGACAGCTGGTCCTGTTCCCGTCCTGGCTCGCCCATCAGGCGATGCCCTACGACGGCGAGAAGGAGCGGATCATCATCTCGTTCAACGCCAGCATCCACGGGACGCAGGGCGACCAGCTGCACGGCTACAGCGCGCACTGACGCGCGCCGGACGTGGTGACGGCGCTGTCGGTCGCGAAACCGGTGCGATGGTGAGACCGGCTCCCACGAGCTGGGGTAGTTACACGACGTCGGTCGACGGCTTGCGGTTCCCGCCGGGTGTCGGGATGCCGTGCGCTCTCGGACCGAGCGATCGTAGCTTGACATTTGGTTTGACTGGGGTCAGGGTAATCGTGGACCGCTCGGGTCTTTGTGGGTGCAGGGCCGTGTAGCGACGCGGTCGGTCTCCCGGGGGAGGGCTTTGCCGTGTCTCGTGTTCGTGGGCCGGGTCGGCGTTTGGCGTGTTGCGGGCCAGCGTGCTGGCGGTGCTGTTGGGGTTGCTCTGGGCGTCGTCGGCTGGGGCCGCCGGGTATCCGGCGGTGGCGGGTGACGTGTATTCGGTGGCGGGCCAGGGCACCGGCGGCAGTGGGGGCCCCGCGGTGTCGGCGTCGGTGATCCCGGGTGGTCTGGCGTTTGACTCGGGCGGCGACTTGTATCTCGAGGAGACGTGGTCCAATCGGATCGAGGAGATCGCCGCGACGACGCATTCCCAGTGGGGGATCTCGATGACGGCCGGGCGGATCTACACGGTCGTCGGCAGTTCGAGCGGCGCGTGGGGGAACTCTGGCGACGGCGGGTCGGCGCGATCCGCGCTGCTCGACGACCCCGAGGGGATCACGGTCGATGCGTCGGGGAATCTGTACATCGCGGACACGGACAGCGCCCGCATCCGCGAGGTCGCCGCGAGCCCGCACACGCAGTGGGGCATCTCGATGACCGCGGGCAACATCTACAGGATCGCCGGGACCACGTACGGAACCTTCTCCGGCGGTGGCGGGCCTGCGACCGCGGCAGTCCTCGCGTAGCCGATGGGCGTTGCACTGGACACGTCCGGCAACCTGTATTTCGCGGAGCCCTATGGGGGCGTGTACAAGGTCGCGACCAGCGGTGTGATCAACGCGGTGTCCGGGCTCTCGGGTGGCGTCAGCGTCGCGGTCGACGGCGACGACGACCTGCTCGTCGTCACGACCGCTGACGACGGGCGGATCTTGGAGCGGGCGGCGAGCTCGCACACGCAGTGGGGACGGTCCCTGACGAGCGGCAGCGTCTACACCGTCGTCGGGGGCAGCGGTGGCATCTGTGGACACTCGGGCGACGGGGGTCCGGCGTACGCGTCCCTGCTGTGTGGGCCTACCGGCATAGCTCTTGACGTGTCGGGTGACCTGTTCGTGGCCGACGAGAGCAACACGCGTGTTCAAAAGGTCTCGGCGTCGAGTGGGGATGTCGCGACGGTCGCAGGGAGTTCGTGGGGCGTCACGGACGTCGACGGAGACGGCGGGCCGGCGACTTCGGCTCTGCTGGGCATGCCGCTCGCCGTCACAGCCGACTCGGCCGGGAACCTCTTCGTCGCGGTCAACAAGGGCTGGCAGCCCAAGTACGCAGCCGATCCGGGGGCCGTGCGGGAGGTGCCTGCGGGGACGACGTCTTCCTTCCCGGTCACGCCGGCACCTGCATCGCGCGGGGGCGCGCCGAATCCCGCGGCGCCTGGGCTCGTAGATCTCTGCCTGGAGGCATGCGGCGATCCGGTGAACACGGCGAACGGAGACTTCTACGAGACGTCGACGGACGCGTCGGTCTCGACGCACGGGCCGCGGCTCGCCTTCGAGCGGACCTATGATTCGCTGACGGCACAGACACAGTCCGCCGCCGGCACGCCCGGACCACTCGGGTATGGGTGGAGCGACAACTGGGCGATGAGCTTGAGCTCCAGATCGGGGCTGGTCACCGTCACGGAGGGCAACGGGGCGAACGTGACGTTCGCCTCCCCGGTGGGCGGGGTCTGCGAAGCCCCGTACGTCGTCGGGTCAGGCGCGACGGGCACGTACTGCGCCCTGGCGGACGTGACGGCGTCGCTGACCTACGACTCCGGTTCCTCGACATACACGTTCGTGACGCACCCGTACATGAGCTACACCTTCAACAGCTCAGGGCAGCTCGCGAGCGAGTCAGGCCCCGGCGGAGCGACGTTGAGCGCGGCCTACAACACACCCACGCCGTCCGGCTCGGGCGCGTGCCCATCGTCTGCGAGCAGCTGTGAGACGGTCAGCTCGGCGTCTGGGCGGGCGCTCGTCATCGCGTCGAACTCCTCGGGCGAGGTGACCAAGGTGACCGATCCGCTTGGCCGCAGGTGGAGCTACTCGTATTCCTCGGGAGATCTCGCGTCGGTCACCGATCCTCTCACTCACGTGACGTCCTACACCTACGACAGCGCCAACGCGACTCCCGCCTACGTGCACGATCTGCTGACGGTGACCCGGCCGAACGGGCAGTCCGGTGGGCCGGATGCCGGGGACCGCGAGGTGAACGCGTACAACGCGGCCGGTCAAGTCGGGTCGCAGACCGACCCAGCCGGCAACGAGACGACGTTCGACTACTCCAACCTCGATATCGCCAGCGGCGTGGGTTACACGCTCACGACCGATCCCGACGGCAACCAGACCAAGTATGGCTACAGCGGCGGCCTGCTCGTCTCCAAGACGCTGGACTACGGCGGCTCTACGCCCTCGACATGGGCCTACACCCACGATCCCACGACGCTGCTTCTCGACGAGGTCACCGACCCCGACTCGCACACGACGACCACGAGCTACGACGCCGACGGCAACGTGACGTCGAAGACCGACGGCCTCGGGGACACGTCGACGTACAGCTACAACGCCTTCGACGAAGCCGTCTGCGCGGCACTGCCGCTCGCCGCCGCAAGCTGCTCGTCGCTCTCCCCGCCGGCGGCGATCGGCGCCGGCGGAACGATCTCGCCACCGTCGTCGGCGCCACCGAAGTACGTCACCTTCAGCCGCTACGACACCACCGGGAACGAGATCTGGGCGACCACGGGCGACTACGACCCCGGTAGCGGGACGGCGAGCCAGTCCCGCACGAGCTACCAGCTGTACACAGGGGAGTCCGTCACACTCGGTTCGACCACCGACTCGTGCACGGTCAATCCGGCGGCGACGTCCCTACCGTGCGCGAGGATCGACCCGGACGCCATCGTGACGCAGATCGGCTACGACAGCGCCGGCGATCAGGCATCCTCCGCAACACCGGACGGGAACGCGGGCGGCGAGGTCGCTGAGAAGACCTACAGCTACGACGGCGACGGCGAGCGCCAGACGACGACCGCGCCGGACGGCAACGTGAGCGGCGCCAACGCGGCGGACTATCGGACGACGGACACCTATACAGCCGACGGACAGCTCGCGACGGTGACGCAGAGCCACACGGGAGGGTCGATCGCGGCGCGTGAGGCTCAGTATGGCTATGACGCGAACGGCAACCGGACGTCGGTCACAGACGCGCGGGGCAAGACGAGTGGTTACGCCTTCGACCCGGACGACCGTGTCACGCTCGTGACCGATCCGGATGGTCAGCAGACGTTGATCTGTTATGACGGCGACGGCAACGTCACGCAGACGGTGCCGGCTGTCGGCGTGGCTGCGAGCTCGCTGGGTGCGGGGTCGTGTCCGGACAGCTTCCCGGGCGACTACGGCGATCGCCTCGCCTCGGATGCGACGACGTATGCCCACGACGCGCTCGGCGACAAGACCGTGATCACGTCGCCCGCGCCGACGGGCCTGTCGGGGCATGAGACGACGACGAATGCCTATGACGCTGCGGGGCGGCTGTCGAGCACGACGGCGCCGCCGGCGAGCAACGCGGGTGGTGCGCCGAGCCAGGTGACGGCTTACACCTACGACGCGGCCGGTCGGCTGCTCACGCGGACGTCTGGCTCCGGGACGGGCGCGGCGTCGACGACGAGCTATTGCTATGACCCGGATGGCGAGAAGACCGCGAGCGTCGCGGCTGACGGTACGACCTCCGGTGTGCCGGCCTGCTCGGGCTCGTCGCCGTATCAGACGAGCTCGGCGTATCAGACGGGTTATGAGTACGACTCGCTCGGCGAGGTCTACTCCGAGACGCGGCCTGCGACGAGCTGGGCGAGCGGCGGCCAGAGCACCGGCTACGCCTATGACCCCGCGGGCAATCAGGTGTCGAGTGAGGATCCCAACGGCGTCACGACGACGCGGACGTTCACGCCACTCGATCGGGTCGCCGATATCAGCTACTCGGGGTCTGCGGCGCACGCGGTCGCCTACGCCTACGACGCCGACGGCAACCGCGTCTCGATGAGCGACGCTACCGGCACGTCGACCTACGGCTATGACGTCTTTGACGAGTTGGCATCGCATGAGAACGGTGCCGGCCAGACCGTCGCCTATGCCTATGACGGCGACGGCGATACCACGAGCGTCACGTATCCGCTTGGTGTGGGGCGACGTGGGCTACGGGCGATTAGGAGGCGAGCATGATCGAGTTGTCCGAGCGCGAGGCGTTCGAAGCGATGACTCGGTTCCTGACCGAGTATTACGAGCGAGCGGGCGACGACTTGGTCACCTTGCTCGCGGACATCGAGATCGAGTCCGACGGCGGGACGCTGGACCCGGCCGCATGGGACGATTGGCAGCGTTGCGTTCGCGCCGTGAAGAGCGGCAATCCGAGCGAGTGAGTCTTCCAGATCAATGCTCGGGTGTTGAGGTGCGATGGCCGAGTCGTTGACGGGTGAGCGCGAGCGGTTTCTGGTCGGGCTGATCGCCGGGGCGTTCGATGCTTACGAGCGTGGCGATGGTGGCCTCGCGCGGCTCGTCGCGGATGTCGAGAGCGGGGTCGAGGCGCTGTTCGATGTCGCGGATCGCGAGTGGGTCGAGCAGCTTCGCTCGGCGTGGTCGGGCCTGGAGATCGTTTACGCGCTGGCGCTGGATGAAGGCCGCTCCGCGGTGACCGAGGAGGAGCGGGGCGACGTCGACGAGACGATCGCCGAGCTTTGCTCGCTGCTCGCCGCGCGAGCCTCGAACTGATCGCCTGCTGTCGCTGCTCAGCTGGCGTCGTTGGCGAGGGCGCGGACGCGGGTGCGGGTGAGCAGGGCGTCGAGGACGCTGAGCAGGCTGGCGCGGTCTTCGGGGTTGAGCTCGGCCAGCGCGGCGAGGCGTTCGGTGAGGCCGTGGTCGTTGACGTGCAGCGGGCGGCGGGGTTGGTCGTCGAAGACGAGGTAGTCGAGGCTGACGTCGAGGGCTTGGGCGAGGCGGGCGATCGCGTCCAGGGATGGGGTGATGCGGCCGTTCTCATAGCGGCTGATCTGGCGGGCGTCGGTGGTGCCGACGCGTTGGGCTAGCTCGGCTTGGGAGAGGCCGAGTTCGGTGCGGAGTTCCTTGATGCGGTCGCCGAGGGGCATGAAGTGGCCCTGGCGTGACCCCTGTGGTTCGGTCCGGTGCTTGTGAGAGTTCTATGCGCCCTGCAAGATGGGCGAGCGAGGACGATCTCGATGAAGCGCACCAGGCATACCCCCGAGCAGGTCATCCGCAAGTTGCGCGATGCCGATCGGA
>DATAZX010000068.1:0-24982 GCA_036271815.1 Solirubrobacteraceae bacterium | reverse complement strand
GCGAGGACGATGCCTGCGATCACCGGCGGGGCGCCATCCGCTAGCCGGCCGCCGTCGTCAGCGCGCGCTCGCAGAGCACGCGCGCGAGGTGCTGCTTGTAGGCGGGCGTGGCGTTGAGGTCGCCCGTCGGCTCCGTGCCGTCGGCCGCCAGCGCCGCCGCCGCGGCGATGTGCTCGGCGTCGAGCGGCTGGCCGCGCAACGCGTCCTCCGCCGCGGTCGCCCGCAGCGGCGTCTGTGCCATGTGCGTGAGTCCGATGCGGACATCCTCGCAGACGCCGCCGGACGCCTTCACGAGCGCGCAGACCCCGACCATCGCCCAGTCCTCGGCGCGGCGGTTGAACTTCTCGTAGCCGAAGCCGTAGCCCGTGAGCGCGGGGACGCGGACCTCGGTGAGGATCTCGCCGGCCGCGATCGACGTCGTCAGGTACCCCTCGAAGAGGTCCTCGGCGGCGATCTCGCGCTCGCCGCCCGCACCGCGGACGACGACCGAGCCGCCGTAGGCGAGCAGCACCGCCGGCAGGTCGGCCGCCGCGTCGCCGTTGGCGAGCGAGCCGCCGATCGTCCCGCGGTTGCGGACCTGCTGGTCGGCGATCTGCCGTGCCGCCGCCGCGATCAGACCCATGTCGTCGCGGGTCTGCAGGTCGGCGTGGCGGGTCATCGCGCCGATCCGGAACGTGTCGTCGCCAGTCTGCACGCCGCGCAGCTCGGCGATCCGGCCGATGTCGACGAGCCTGCCCGGCGACGCGAAGCGCAGCTTCATCATCGGGACGAGCGAGTGCCCGCCCGCGAGGATCCTCGAATCCGTGCCGCTCTCGTCGAGCAGGCGGATCGCGTCGTCGACCGAGTCGGCGACGGCGTAGTCGAACGCCGCAGCGATCATGCCGCACCTCCTTCGGGCTTCGTCGGTCCGGAGCCGGCGGAGCCCTCGCCCTGGTCGGGCAGCGCCACCCCCTGCTCCGTCGCGCGCGGACCGCCGCCGTCGCCGCGCGCCTCCTGGAGCGCCTGCCAGACGCGCAGCGGCGTGAGCGGCATGTCGATGTACGTGACGCCCTCGCCGCGCAGCGCGTCGATCACGGCGTTGACGATCGCCGGCGTGGCGGCGATCGTGCCCGCCTCGCCGATCCCCTTGACGCCGAGCGAGTTCGACGGCGACGGCGTCTCCGTGCGATCGAGCTCGAACGTCGGGATCTCGTTGGCGGTCGGCAGCGCGTAGTCCATGAACGTGCCGGTGACGAGCTGTCCGCGCTCGTCATAGACGATCTGCTCGTAGAGCGCCTGGCCGATGCCGTGCGCGACACCGCCGTGGACCTGCCCGTCGATCAGCATCGGGTTGACCGCCGGCCCGCAGTCGTCGACCGCGATCCAGCGCACGATCTCGACCTTGCCCGTCGTCGCGTCCACGTCGACGACGCAGATGTGCGTCCCGAACGGGAAGACGAAGTTCTGCGGGTCGTAGATCAGCGTCTGCTCGAGCCCGAGCTCCATGCCCTCGGGCATCGCGCTCGCGTCGATGTAGGCGCAGCCGGCGACCTCCGCCAGCGTCATGCTCTGGTCGGGGTCGCCGGCGAGCTGGAAGCGCCCGCTCACGACCTCGATGTCCTCGACCGCCGCCTCGAGGTTGAAGGCGACGATCGCCTTGCACTTCTGCGCGAGCTTCTCGGCCGCGTGCGCGGCCGCGACGCCGCCGACCGACAGCGAGCGCGACCCGTACGTGCCGAGGCCCATCGGGCCGGTCGCCGTGTCGCCGTGGATGATCTCGACGACCGACGGGTCGACGCCGAGGCGGTCGGCGATGATCTGCGCGAAGCCCGTCTCGTGGCCCTGGCCGTGCGGCGAGGAGCCGGTGAACACCGACACCGAGCCCGTCGGGTGCACGCGCACGAGCGCCGACTCGTAGAGGCCGATCCCGAGGCCGAAGCCCTTCGGACCGACCGCCCGCGAGGGCGCGAGGCCGCAGATCTCCGTGTACGTCGAGAAGCCGACGCCACGGTAGATGCCCTGCTCGCGCAGCTGCGCCTGCTCGGCGCGGAAGGCGTCGAGGTCGAGGATGTCCAGCGCGCGGTCGAGCGTCAGCTCGTAGTCGCCGGAGTCGTAGACGATGCCGTAGGGCGTCTCGTAGGGGAACTCCTCCTTGGGGATGAAGTTCTTGCGCCGCAGCTCGAGCGGATCCATCCCGAGCTCGACCGCGAGCTGGTCGATCGTGACCTCGAGCATGTGCGTCATCTCGGGGCGCCCGGCACCGCGGATCGCGTCGGTGAGGTACTTGTTCGTCAGCACCCCGACGATGTCGGTCTGGACGTTCGCGATCTTGTAGCACCCCGTCTGCACGAACGCGCCGAGCTCGGGGATCATCGGCGTCAGCAGGCCGAAGTACGCCCCGCAGTCCTGGATGATCTTCGCGTGGAAGGCGGTGATCGTGCCGTCGGACGTGGCCGCCATCCGCACGTAGTCGACCTGGTCGCGACCGTGATGGGTGACCGCGAGGTTCTCCGAGCGCGTCTCGATCCACTTCACCGGGCGGCTGAGCTTCTTCGACGCCCAGGCGCAGAGCGTCTCCTCGGCGCAGACCTGCAGCTTGCCGCCGAAGCCGCCCCCGACCTCGGGCGCGATGACGCGCACGTGGTCCTCGCTGATGCCCATCTGCACGGCGTAGAACAGGCGCAGCAGGTGCGGCACCTGGGTCGAGGACCAGACCGTCAGGCTGCCCTGGCGGTAGTCGGCGATGACCCCGCGCGGCTCGATCGAGGCGCCGGCGGTGCGGTGGTTGACGATCCGCCGCTGCACGACCACGTCGGCCTCGGCGATCGCCCGCTCGACGTCTCCCCCGCCCATCGACCACTCGTGCGTCTTGTTGGTCCCGAGCGACTCGTGGACGAGCGTCTCGTCCTTCAGCGCCTCCTCGACGTCGACGACGACGGGCAGCACCTCGTACTCCACGCGCACGGCCTGCGCGGCGTCCGCGACGACGTACTTGTCGTCGCCGATGACCATCGCGACCGCGTCGCCGACGTGGCTGACCTTGCCGCGCGCGAGCGGCCAGCGCTCGGGCGTCTTGATCTCGACCCCGGGCGGCGCCCAGGCCATCGGCAGCGGCGCGACGAGGTCGCCGAGATCGTCGCCGGTGAAGATCGCCTTGATGCCGGGCATCGCGAGCGCCGCCGACGTGTCGATCGAGACGATCTTCGCGTGCGCCTCGGGCGAGCGGACGATCGTCATGTGCAGCACGCCGTGGACCGTGATGTCGTCGACGTACTTCGCGCGCCCGGTGATCAGGCGCGGGTCCTCCTTGCGACGGATGGACTGGCCGACGTGCTTGGCGGGGGCCTCCTCGAGGATGCTCATGCCGCCACCGCGCCCATCGCCTCGGCCGCCGCCTGGACCGCCTTGACGATGTTCTGATAGCCGGTGCAGCGGCAGAGGTTGCCCTCCAGGCCCTTGCGGACGTCCGCGTCGGAGATCGGGCCCGGTCCGTGGCGCTCGATCAGGTCCGCCGCGGCCATGATCATGCCCGGCGTGCAGTAGCCGCACTGCAGGCCGTGCTGGGCCCAGAAGCCCTCCTGCAGCGGGTGCATCTCGCCGTCCTCGCCGATCATGCCCTCGATCGTCGTGACCTCGGCGCCGGCGGCCTGGACCGCGAGCACCGTGCAGCTCTTGACGGACTCGCCGTCGACGAGGCACGTGCAGGCCCCGCAGTTGGACGTGTCACAGCCGACGTGCGTGCCGGTCAGGCCAAGCTCGTCGCGGATGTAGTGGACGAGCAGCATGCGCGGCTCGACGTCAGAATCGGTCAACGCGCCGTTGACCGTCATCTGCAAGGGGAGGGTGGTTCCCACGGGTCTCCTTCCGAGAGACGGTGCGCCTCCATGCCCGGTGCGCACCGATGAGTTCCAGCAGTGTTTCCCTTTGGTACGCCGAGCGCAAGGTCAACCGATCATCGCCGTTCATCTGGTTGGCGCGGGCTCACGCCGCCGCGGTGGCGAGCCCGCGCGTCGAGCGTGCGGTTGACGAGCGCGTCCGCGCGCGCGTTGCGCGCCCGCGGGACCGATCGGATCGACCAGCGGTCGAACTCGTCGAGCGCCCGGACCGCCTGCGCGTGCAGCGCCCTGAGGTCGGCGTGGCGGACCTTGTAGACGCCGTTGACCTGCCTCGCCACGAGCTCGGAGTCGGTGACGACCTCGACCTCGCCTGCGCCGAGCTCGCGGGCGCGGCGCAGGCCCAGCAGCAGCCCGCGGTACTCGGCGACGTTGTTCGTCGCGATCCCGAGGTCCTGCGCCACCTCGTCGAGCACGTCTCCCGCCGGCGTCGAGATCACGGCCCCGGCCGCGGCCGGCCCGGGATTGCCGCGCGCGCCGCCGTCGACGTGGACGACGACCTTCACCGCACGGTCGCGCTCGCCTGGCTTCAGCCGGCGTCGATGCGCGGGAACTCGCCGGGCACGCGGGCGCGGCGGCGGTCGCGCGTCTCGCGCTGCTTGACGAGCTCGGGATCGGCCCGCGGTGGATCGCTGCCGTCCGCGCCGCGGCGGTTGCGCCGGTCGGCCTTGCGCCGGTCGACGATCACCGTGACGTTCTCGTCGTCGGCGTAGTACTCGGTGAGCTTCTCGAAGAGCTCGTCCTCGAGCGCCTCCGGAACGACGCAGTAGATCATGCGGGCACCCTAGTCATGTCGTGGCTCATCCGGCAAGGACGAGCAGGCCGCGCTCGTCGGCCGCGGCGTTGGCATCGAGCTCCTCGGCGCTGAGCTCGGTCAGCTCGGCGCCCTGGCCGGTGACGCGCACGCCGGACGCCTCGTCGGCGAGGTCGACCTCGTAGCGATACCAGCACAGCTCCCAGCCGACGACGATCGAGACGATCGAGCCCTCGGTGGCGGACGGCAGCACCGTGACGGCCGGCTGGCCGAGCGAGCGCGCGACGCCGGAGATGCGGCGCGGATGCGCGGTCGTGTTGAAGACGTCGAGCGCGCGGGCCATCTTGAGGTCGGCGTTCGTCGGGACGGCGCGCACGTGGCGCGGCTCGCGCGAAGCGGCGGGCTCGTGCGCGGCGACCGGCGCCTGCGCGACGTCGAGCTCCTCCTGCGCCGCGACCGCCTCCTGCACCTCGGCGTCGTGGGCGACGCGCTCGGCCGTCTCGATCCTGTCGACGTTGCTGTAGCCGCGACGCGTGACCGGCACCCCGACGGGCGCCTCGGCAGTGCTCGCGCGCCGGGCCGAGCGGCCGGGAGCCTGCCGCGGACGCAGCCGTCCGAGCAGCGAGCGCCCGTTGCGCGTCCCGTTGCGACGCACGCCCATCGCGTTGTCGGCGCCCTCGCGGATCCAGCCCTCGTTGGCCGCGCGCGCGGTGCACAGCTCGCAGACCATCCGCCGCGCGCCTCCGGCGATGAAGGGATCCGCGTGCTCGCCGCGCAGCAGGGTCCGCCCACAGACGTCGCACGCGACCGCGGCGCGAGTGGTCGAGATCGACTTGCGCGTCATCAGGCGACCAGGGTACCGCCGGGGGTGCCCCGTCGCCCACCGATCGATCGTCCAGACGCGCCAAGCCGATGCGTTTGCGCTGCTGACCGTACCTTTGGCGCGGCGCTTGCGCGCGCTCGGGCGCCCCGGCGCGCTTGCTTCACGCTGCGGTCAGGCGCTCACCGCCTCCTGCTGGCCGGCCTGGTCGACGACCTTCTGCTGCAGGTGCGCCGGCACCTCCTCGTAGCGGGCGAACTCCATCGCGTAGTCGCCCTGGCCGCCGGTGAGCGAGCGCAGGTCGGGCGCGTACGTGAGCATCTCCGCCATCGGGACCTCGGCCTTGACCTCGGTCAGCCCGCCGCCGACGCCCTCCATCCCCTGCGGCCGTCCGCGGCGCGAGTTGAGGTCGCCGATGACGTCGCCGACGGAGTCCTCGGGGATCGTCAGCGTGACGAGCATGATCGGCTCGAGCAGCACCGGCCCGGCGTTCGCCATCGCCTCGCGCATCGCGATCGAGCCCGCGAGCTTGAACGCCATCTCCGACGAGTCGACGGTGTGGAAGCTGCCGTCGTAGACCGTGACGCGCACGCCTTGCACCGGGCAACCCGCGATCGGCCCCGTCTGCATCGCCTCCGCGACCCCCTTCTCGACGGCCGGGATGAACGACGTCGGGATCACGCCGCCCTTGATGTGGTTGACGAACTCGAACGCCGCAGCGGGGTCGGCGGGATCGATCGCCACGATCGGCTCGATCGTGATGTGGCAGTCGCCGAACTGGCCGCGCCCGCCGGACTGCTTCTTGTGGCGGCCGTGCGCCTTCGCCGGCTTGCGGATCGTCTCCTGGTAGGGCACGCGCGGCGGCTTCAGCGCGACCTCCGCGCCGAAGCGCGACTTCAGGCGGTCGACGATGACCTCGACGTGCATCTGCGACAGGCCGGCGATGATCTGGTCGCCGGTCTGCGCGTCGCGATGCAGGTCGATCGTGGGGTCCTCCTCCTGCAGGCGGCGCAGCGAGGTGAAGACCTTGTCCTCGTCGCCCTTGGCCTCCATCGCGAACGCCATCACCGGCGCCGGCAGCTCGATCTTCGGCATCGAGATCGGCTCGTCGCGCTCGGCCAGCCAGTCGCCGGCCTTCGTCTCCTTGAGCTTGGCGACGGCGCCGATGTCGCCCGGCCCGAACTCGTCGGCGTGGCCGGACTCCTTGCCGGCGAACACGAGCAGCTGGCCGACGCGCTCCTTGTGATGCGTCGTCGTGTTCATGACCTGCGTGTCGTGGCGCACGACGCCCTGGTAGACGCGGAACAGGTTGATCCGGCCGGCGAACGGGTCGGCGCGGGTCTTGAAGACGTACGCGTACAGCGGCGCGTCGTCGCGATGCTCGAGCGTGATCTCCGGCAGCTCGAGGCCGCCGTGCTTGACCGGCGACGGCAGGTCCTCGACGATCGCGTCGAGCAGGCGGTTCGTGCCGAGGCTGCGCGTCGCGACGCCACAGGTGACGGGGAACAGCGAGCCGTGGTTCGTGCCGTCCTTGAGCGCGGCGACGATCTCGTCGTGGTCGATCGCCTCGCCCTCGAGGTAGCGCTCCATGAGCGAGTCCGAGACCTCGCAGATCTCGTCCATGAGCTTCTCGCGGTACTCCTCGGCGACCGCCCGGATGTCGTCGGGGATCGCGATCTCGGCGCAGCTGTCGAGGGTGGCCCCCTCGTAGCGGTAGGCCTTCATGTCGACGAGGTCGACGATCCCGGAGATCTCGTGCTCGGAGCCGATCGGTATCTCGGTCGCGACGACGTGCGCGCCGAAGGCGTCCTTCAGGGACTGCAGCGTGCGGAAGAAGTCCGCACGCTCGCGGTCGAGCATGTTCACGAAGACCATCCGCGCGAGGTCGAGCTCCTGCGCGCGCGCCCACAGCCGGCGCGTCGTGACCTCGACGCCCATGACCCCGTTGACGACGAAGACGGCGGACTCGCAGACGCGCATCGCGCCGAGCGCGTCGGCCACGAAGCTCGGCTCGCCCGGCGTGTCGATCAGGTTGATCTTGCGATCGGCCCACTCGAACGAGCTCAGCGCCGCGGAGATCGACATCCTGCGCGCCTGCTCGTCGGGCTCGGAGTCCGACACGGTCGTGCCGTCGGTCACGGTGCCGAGGCGGCTGGTCGCGCGCGCCTCGAAGAGCAGCGCCTCGTGCAGCGACGTCTTGCCGCTGCCGCGATGACCGACAAGGGCTACGTTGCGAATGCGGTCGGCAGACTTGTACATGGCCGCGGCTCCTCTCCTCGGGGAGCCGCGATGCTAATACCGCCGCGTGGAAATATCGACAGCGTTCTTCGGAGAGCCCGGTGTCACCGGCTGGTGAAGCGCGCGCCGCGCTTACGCGGCGTCGCCGAGGTTCTCGTCGGACATCCGGCCGCGCAGGCGCAGGACGGCCTTCGTGTGCAGCTGCGAGACGCGCGACTCGGTGACGCCGAGCACCTCGCCGATCTCGCGGAGCGTGAGGTTCTCGTAGTAGTAGAGCGCGACGACGAGCTTCTCGCGCTCGGGCAGGCGCGCGATCGCGTCGGCGATCCGGTCCTTGAGGTCGGTCGCGTCCATGGCCGCGGCGGGGTCCTCGGCGCGCGGGTCCTGCAGCGTGTCGAGCAGCGAGACCTGGTCGCCGGACGCGTCCGACACCGTCCACAGCTCGTCGAGCGCGGCGACCGTCGAGTTGGAGATCTGCAGCAGCGCGTCCTGGAAGTCGCCGACCGTCATCTCGAGCTCGCGCGCCATCTCCTCGTCGGTCGGCGCGCGCTGCAGCTTGTGCTCGAGCTTCGTGTTGGCGCGCTCGATCGCACGGGCGCGAGCGCGGACGGAGCGCGGCACCCAGTCCAGCGAGCGCAGCTCGTCGATGATCGCGCCCTTGATGCGGGTGATCGCGTACGTCTCGAACTTGATCTCGCGCTCGAGCTCGAAGCGCTGGATCGCCGAGATCAGCCCGCCGAGGCCGTAGGAGATGAGGTCGGCCTCCTCGACGTGCGCCGGCAGGCCCGAGGCCATCCGGCCGGAGACGTACTTCACGAGCGGCGAGTACGCGACGACCAGGCGCTCGCGCGCGCGCTCGTCACCGTCGCGCTTGTAGCGGCGCCACAGGTCCTTCAGCTCGATTGATTTGACGTTGGTCTCCATCGGTCCCCTGCCTACGCCCTGGGGTGCGACCGCGCGTACGCCACCTTCAGGCGGGCCGACTCTACCCGAGTGTAGGTCTGCGTCGTTGAGACGGACGCGTGCCCCAGCAGCTCCTGGATCGTCCGCAGGTCGGCGCCGCCCTCCAGCAGGTGGGTGGCGAACGAGTGACGCAGCGCGTGCGGGTGGACCGCACCCTGCATCGCGGCGTGCCGCGACCACACGCCAAGGCGCCGGCGCACGTCGGACGTCGACAGCCGGCGGCCGGACTTGCTGAGAAACAGCGCGGTCTCGTCGGGACCCTGCGAGAGCGCCGTGCGGGCGCGCTCGAGGTAGCGCGCGAGCGCGGCGAGGGCCGGCTCGCCCGCGGGGACCATGCGCGTCTTGGAGCCCTTGCCCTCGACGCGCAGCTGCTCGGCGTCGAAGTCGACCGAGCCGACGTCGAGCTTGACGAGCTCCTCCGCGCGCAGCCCGCAGGCGTAGGCGATCTCGAACAGCGCGCGGTCGCGCAGCTCGAGCGGCGTCGACGCCGGGATCCGATCGAGCAGGCGGCTGATCTGCTCGGGGGCGAGCACGGCGGGCAGGTCGGAGCCGAGCTTCGGCGCGGCGAGCAGGTCGGCTGGATTCGCCGCGATCTCGCCGTGCTCGCGCAGCATCCCGAAGAACGAGCGCAGCGCCGCGAGCTTGCGCGCGACGCTGGCGGGCGCGAAGCGGCGCTCGGACAGCGCGGCGGCGTAGCGGCGCAGGATGCGGTGGGTGACTTGGGTGGGGTCGGCGTGCTGCGCGGTCGCCCAGCACGCGAACTGCCGCAGATCGCTCGCATAGGCGTCGCGCGTCTTGGCGGCGGCGCCGCGGCGGCGCAGGTCCTCGTCGAAGCGCACGAGCGCCGAGCGCCAGGGAGCGCTCGTCTCGTGGCCGGGCGCGGCCGTGCCGGCGGTGGAGCTGGGCGGGTTCATCTGCGTGGACCTGCTTCGACGCCGGGAGCGCGGCGCCCTGCACCGCCGTCGCGCCGGCCGGCCGCTTCGGACCCCTCCGACGGAGGTCAGCGGGAACGAACCACTAGCCTGCGAGAGGACGTGGGCGTCTTCTTCATCGACACGGACTCGGGCGTGGTCGCGACGCAACACCAGCTTGTCGCGGGCGGCGTCATGGAGGGCAGCGACCTCCCGCCGCAGCCGTGGCTTGCGATCCAGGGATCCCGTGACGCGAGCACCCTGTGGCACGCCGTCATGCGCCGTCGCGAGCGCGGGATCGTGCTCGGCACGCTCGTCATGCGCCACTCGACCCATCACGCGCTGCTGCTGTCGCAGGGCTGGGAGGAGATCGCGCCGGAGGAGATCGGGCTCGAGGGCGCGACCGGGACCGTCGCTCCGGGACCCGGGCTCACCTGACCTGACGAGGCACGGGCTCGGACGGGTCCGCCATGCGCAGGGACGTCGGGTCGGGTGCGGGTCGGTGCGGCCGTCGGGTCCGGTGTGGGCGTCGGGTCGGGTGCGGCGTCGCGTCGGGTGCCGGCGTCGCGTCGCGTGCGGCGTCGCGTCGGGTGCCGGCGTCGGGTGCCGGCGTCGCGTGTCGGCGTCGCGACGCGTCGGGCCGTCGGTCGCCCAGCGGCGTCCTGGTCAGACGCTGGCGCGCCGGTGCAGCACGGGCTCGAGCCTGGTGGCGAGCTCCGCCCAGTCGCGCCCGCAGATGACGTCCTCCTCGTCGCAGAGATCGCGGTTCCAGGGATGGCTGATCGTGGCGACCACGATCCCGTGCTCGATCGCGCGGGCGAGGTTCTCCGGGCTGTCGTCGACGAGCACGTCGACGCCGAGCTCGACGCAGCGGCCGACCTTGTCGTGCGCGCAGTACAGGTCGTCGTACGGCAGCCCGATCTCGTGCAGCCAGCGGGCGGTCGCGTCGTACGTGTGCGGGTCGCGATGGCTCGTCACGTGGATGAAGTGGCCATCCTCGCGCCAGCCGCGCACGGTCTTGACCGCGTCCGGATAGGGCTCCCCGGCGAGGATGGCCGCCTCGCAGTGGGTCTCCTGGATGCAGAGATGCAGCTGGTCGGGGCGCAGCCGCGTGATCCCCCAGTCGAGCTGCTCCTCGTAGGGAAGCTCGATGCCGAAGCGGCGCCGCGCCGCATCGGACAACACGTTCCAATAGTGGTGCAGCGTGGAGTCGATGTCGATGGCGATGCGCATGCGTGGCTGCTCAGCTCAAGCGTAGACCAGTCTCGGCGTACATCGCCGCCGGCTCGACGAATGTCCAGCTACGTGGCGGGGTGTCACGCGAACGGTGCCGTCCACCCGCGATGGAGGCCGCTCCCGCGGTGCTCGGGGTCGCGGGATCGAGCCTGGGCCGGGTCGAGCGTCACGGGGCGGGGACGCTGCCCGCGCCGCGATGCTGCTCGCGCAGTCGCGCCTGCTCCCACTGACCGAGGCGCCAGAGGTCGCGCCGCACCTGCTTGGGATCGACCTGGCGGCCGGGCAGGTGCATGTTCGCGCTGTTGATGATGCGCCGTTCGTCGCCGGTCAACGCCATCCACTTGGCCAGCACGTCGTCGGAGTCCGGCAGTAGCGCCGAGCCGTAGGGCCGCGTCTCGTCGAGGAACGTGATGCAGTACTCGCTGAGCAGCCTGCGCGTCTGGGGCAGGTAGGCGACGAGCGGCTTGTGCGGGTAGATCAGGTACGCGTAGGGCGCGCCCGCGCCGTCGCGATCGGCCAGCGGTCCTTCGGACAGCCCGCCCCAGACCCGGATGAACCCGAGGTCGCGGTACATGGCCCATTCCTCTTCGTTGACGCACGAGCGCAGCAGCGTGCGGGCGCGCTGCTCGGCGCGCCGTTCGCGCCCGGGGTCGTAGCCGTCGGTCTCGATCCGCCGGCGACTCGCACGCCAGCGTTCGATGCGGGTCGCCGCGACGGGCCAGGCCACCTCCCAGAGCAGCACGACCACGACGATGCCGCTGGCACTCAGCGCGAGCAGCACCGGCTCGGCCTAGCGCCCGCCCGCTGCACGCGGGAAGAAGATCACACGATCCGCGTCGGCCGGGATGTCGTCGAAGCTCGTCACCATCTGCGCCTCGCGGCGCCCGGCGGACGTCGCGCGCGGAACGGCCGCCCACATGCCCTCGTCGAGCTGCGCCCGGAAGGCGTCCACCAGCGCGTCGTGCTCGGCGGCCACCTCGACGTCGCCCTCGGCGATCAAGACCTCTCCGTGCCCCGGCTTCATGCGCAAGAACCTCATCCCACGAGCGATTATGACAAAGGGGACAAGACGCCCCGCCGGGCACGGCGCGTAGACCGTCCCGCAGCGGCGCCGATGCAGGCTCGCATGGTCGCGACGCCCGCCCGACGACGGCGGTCTGCGCCGGCGCGGGCGTCAGCGCCCGCGGGCCAGGCCGAAGACGTCCACGGGACCCGCCCCGGCGCCGAGGTCGCGCAGCCCGTCGGCGACGGCACGGGCCGCCACGCCACGAGCATGGCGCGCCGCCGACAGGGGATCGTCGCCCAGCGCGAGACGTGCCGCCAGCGTCGACGAGTGCGTGCAGCCCGATCCGTGCGCCGCGCCGTCGGGGTGTCGCTCCCCGGGCAGCTCGGTGAGGGTCGTCCCGTCGAAGAAGAGGTCCGTGGCCGTCTCGCGGTGGCCGCCGGTTATGACGACGTAGGCCGGCCCGAGCGCATGCAGCGCTCGTGCCAGATCGATGCCGTCCAGCTGCGCGTCGCCGGCCAGCGTGCGCGCCTCGGCGAGGTTCGGCGTGATCACGGTGGCGCGCGAGACGATCAGCGTGCGCAGCGCCGCGATCGCATCCACGTCGAGCAGGCGCGCACCGGACTCCGCCACCATCACGGGATCGTGCACGACGGGCGTCCCGGGCGCCAGCCCATACAGGGCCGCCGCGACGGCCTCGATCGTGGCGACGTCGCCCAGCATCCCGATCTTGACCACGTCGACGCCGAGATCCTCCGCGACCGCCTGGATCTGTGCGGTGACCACCGCGGTCGCAACCGGCACGACCGCGCGGACGCTGACCGTGTTCTGCACGGTGATCGCCGTGATCGCGGTCGTCCCGTGGACCCCCGCCGCCGCGAATGCCTTGAGGTCGGCTTGGATGCCCGCTCCGCCGCCGGAGTCCGAGCCCGCGATCGAGAGGGCCACCGGCACGCGACGCTTGGACACGGACGCGAGGATACGTGCCGCGCGCATTCGCCCAGGTCTCGACCGCGCCGTCACAGGCAGCGCACATACCTGCCTCCGGGAGCGCGTCGCAGGAAGCCGAGCAGCTCGAGCTCGCCGAGTCCGGCGAGCGCCATCTGCGCCTGGGCCGGCGTCGCCGCGAGCTCGTCGACCGTGTCGCAGCCGTCCTCGACGCGCCGCAGCAGCGCGCGCAGCGGCTCGCGGAGCTCGGCGACGTCGCGTCCAGAGGTCGCGGTGGCGACCCCGACGCCAAGCGCCTCGTCGAGCGCGTCCTGGGCGTGACGGATGACGAGTGCGCCGTCGCGCAGCAGCGCATTGGAGCCGGCGGCGCGCGGTGCCATCACCGAGCCCGGCACCGCCCCGACGGCGCGACCGAGATCCTGCGCCAGCTCCGCCGTGATGAGCGAGCCCGAGCGCTCGGTCGCCTCGACGACGATCGTCAACGAGGCGAGCCCGGCGATCGTCCGATTGCGCGCCGGGAAGCACCAGCGAAAGGGGCGAAACCCCGGCGGCATCTCGGATATCGCTGCGTCCGCGGCGACGATCGCGCGGTACAGGCCGCGCTTGCTCGGCGGGTAGGGCACGTCGGCCCCGCTCGCGAGCACGGTGATCGTCGGGCCGCCCGCCTCGAGCGCACCCGCGTGCGCGGCCGAGTCGATGCCGAGCGCCATCCCGCTGACGACTGTGATGCCGGCCGCGGCGAGGCCGCGGCCCAGGCCGCGGGCGACCTCGAGCCCATCCTGGCCGGCTCGGCGAGCGCCGACGATCGCGACCGCCGGTGCGCCGTCGAGGTTGAGCGCCGTGATCCGGCGCGGGTCCCCGGCGATGAACACGACCGCCGGGGCGTCGCCGGTCTCGGCCAGCAGACGCGGGTAGCCGGGCTGGTGGCGACAGACCGCCTGAAGGCCGACATCGCGTACGCGTCCGCGCGCGGCGTCCGGGTCGAACGAGTCCCGCGCCTCCTCCAGCGCCGCACGGCGCGAGCCGGCGAGGGCCGACAGCAGCCGGTCGTCGTCGAGCGCGAGCAGCTCGGAGATGTGACGGTGGTTGCGGCGGGCTCGCTCGATGTGCGGCGCCAGCGATGCGACCAGCGCGCTGCGCCGCAGACATGCGTCGCACGCGATCATGCGGCTTCGCGCCCGTCGAGCACGTCCTCGTTGCGCAGGGCGAGCGCTTCGGCGACGTCCGCCCCCTCGACCCGATCGCTGGCGCGCAGGTCGGCGATCGTGCGCGCCACGCGCAGAACCCGTTGATGGCCACGGGCGCTGAGCTTCCCCTGCCGGTACGCGTTGCCGAGGGCCGCGCGCGCCGCGGTGTCGGCTCGCACCGCGTCACGGACGAGCCTCGGGCTCATCGCGGCATTCGTCAGCACGCCGGTGCCCGAGAACCTCGAGGTCTGGCGCTCTCGTGCCGCGCGAACCGCGGTTCGCACCTCCGCGGAGCTCGTCAGCCCGCGGCCCGTGAGGTCTTGATCCTCGGGTCGTCTCAGCGGCACGAGCAGGTCGATGCGGTCCAGCAGCGGACCGCTCAGCTTGCGCCGGTGGCGCGCGATCTCCCCCTCCGAGCAGCGGCAGCGCGGGCTGCCCGCATGCCCGCAGGGGCACGGGTTGGTCGACGCCACGAGCTGAAAGCGCGTGGGGTAGGTCACCGTGTGCTGGCCCCGGACGATCGTGACCGCACCGTCCTCCATGGGCTGGCGCAGGGCCTCGAGCGCGGAGCGGCTGAACTCCGACAGCTCGTCGAGGAACAGGACCCCGTGATGCGCGAGGCTCGCCTCGCCCGGCCGCGGGCGTGAGCCTCCCCCGACGAGGCCCGAAGGCGAGATCGTGTGATGCGGAGCGCGCAGCGGTCGGTGCTCCATGAGCCGGCCCGCGCTGTGGCGCCCCGCGATGCTGTGGATCTTCGTGACGGTGATCGCCTCCTCGTGGCCCAGGGGCGGCAGGATCGACGGCAGGCGCTGGGCGAGCATCGTCTTGCCGGTGCCCGGCGGGCCGGAGAGCAGCAGGTTGTGTGCGCCCGCGGCCGCGATCGTCAGCGCCCGGATCGCCGTGGAATGACCGAGCACGTCCGACAGGTCCGGCAGGTCGAGCGATGCCTCGCCGGCGGCGTCCTGCGGAGCGATCGGTGGCAGCGGTGCGGGTGGTCCGCCACGCAGGATCGCGGCGACCTCGCGCAGGCTGGCCACGCCCGCGACGGTGAGGCCGTCCACCAGCGCGGCCTCACGCGCGCACTCGCGCGGGACGATGAGACCGTCGATGCCGGCCCTGCTCGCCCCCTCCGCGACGGCGAGCCCGCCGCGGCAGGGACGCAGCTCCCCGCCGAGGGAGAGCTCGCCGAACACCGCCCAGCGGGCCAGCTCGGCCGGCGGGATCTGCTCGGACGCCGCGAGCAGGCCGCACGCGGTGGCGAGATCGAAGCCGGGGCCGGCCTTGCGCAGGTTCGCGGGCGCGAGGTTCACGGTGATGCGGCGCTGGGGGAATGCGAACCCGGAGTTCAGCAGCGCGGCATGGACGCGCTCGCGCGACTCGCGCACGGCCGCGTCCCCGCGCCCGACGATCGTGAATGCCGGCAGGCCGCTGCGCAGATCGACCTCGACGCACACCCGCCGCGAGGCGAGTCCGTCGATCGCGAAGGTGGTGACACGGGCGAGCACAGACCGGCACGCTAGGCACCGCGGTGTGCCGGATCAGCACCCTTTTGTTACAAAAGACCCCTGGAAAGCACTCACGATCGCGCAGACGCTCGTCTGCGCGATTCCGACGCAGAATCTGCGCAGAATCGTTGCGATCGGGTGCTGTTTCGTGACGCGCAGCCGCCTAGCTTGGCGGTCATGTCCACCGACCTACGCCAGCACCTCGGCCGCCTCGGCGAGGATCTCGCGCTCGAGCATCTCGAGCGCCTCGGCTACCGGCTCCTCGCGCGCAACCACCGCACGCGCTTCGGCGAGCTCGACCTCATCGTCGGCGACGACGACACGATCGTCTTCGTCGAGGTCAAGGCTCGCCGCGTCGGCGCGAGCGCGGGCTCGGCGGTCGAGTCCGTGCCCCCGCGCAAGCAGCGTCAGGTTCGCGCGATGGCGGCGGCCTGGCTGATCGAGAGCAACGACCGCCCGCACTCCAGCGACCTGCGCTTCGACGTCGTCGCCATCACCGTCGACCAGGCCAGCAGGCTCGTGCGCCTCGACCATCTCGAGGCGGCGTTCTGACATGTCCACCGTCACGCACGCACGCACGCCCGCACGGCGCGGCGCGGGCTACTGGAGCGCGAGCTGCTGGTACGCCGTCGACTGGAAGCTCAGCCGATGCAGTGGCGACACTCCGAGGCGCTGGATGGCGTCGCGGTGCTCCGGCGTGGAGTAGCCGACGTGCGCGGCGAACTCCCAGCCGGGATGGATCGTGTCCGCCCGCTGCATGTAGCGATCGCGCGTGACCTTCGCCACGATCGATGCCGCCGCGATCGCGGCAGACGTCGCATCGCCCTCGACGATCGCTCGCTGGTCGTGGCCGAGGGGGCCGACGGCGAAGCCGTCGGAAAGGCAGATGCAACCGGGTCGCGCGACGCCCAGCAGCGCATCGCGCAGCGCCGCGAGGTTCGTCTTGTGCAAGCCGCGCTGATCGATCCCGCGAGCGCAGCGCGACACGACGCAGACCTTGGCGGCCGTCCGCAGCACGATCGGGAAGAGCTCCTCGCGCATCTCGATCGAGTGCTGCTTGGAGTCGTTGAGGCGACTGAGGGCACGCAGCTGGCGCGCGGTCAGCGATGCGGTGTCGAAGAGCACCGCGGCGGCGACGAGCGGACCCGCGAGGCAGCCGCGGCCGGCCTCGTCAGCGCCTGCCACCCAGCGCACGCCGAGCCGGCGGTCGTAGGCGAACAGGCGCCGGCCGCTCGAGCGCTTGCGCGCGGCCGCGGCCTTGCGCCGCCGGGCAGCGGCGTCGTCGCCCGTGCCCGGGCTCTTGGGGGCGGCTGTCGTCGGAGGCTTCACGATCGACCGTCATCATGCACGAGCCGCCGGGCGGAACGGCGAGGCCGGTGCCAGAACGTGGCTACAGCAGGCCGATGCGCTTCGGCGGCCAGTACGTCGCGAACGCCTCGCCGATGATCCATGAGCGTGGCACAGGACCCCAGTAGCGGCTGTCGTCGGACGCGCCGCGGTTGTCGCCCATCATGAAGTAGTGATTCGGAGGGATCGTGATCGGCGATGGGAAGTCGCACTCCTCCCCTGCCCCGCACGGCAGGATGAACGGCTCCTTCTGGCGCTTGCCGTTGCGGATCACGTGACCGTCGACGATCGCGAGCGTGTCGCCGGGGCCGGCGACGATGCGCTTGATGAAGTTCACGCTCGCCTCCGTCTTCGTCGGCGCGGGACAGGGCTGGTTGTCCTTGTGCGCCACGCCGCATTCGTTGGCGTTCTCGGCTCCGGTCGGCGGATGGAAGACCGTCACGTCGCCGACCTTCGGCTCGCCGAAGCGGTTGCCGATGCGGTTGACGAGCACGCGCTGACCGATGACGAGCGTCGGGAGCATCGACTCCGACGGGATCCGGTACGGCTTGACGAGGAAGGCCTGGATGCCGAGCGCCAGGCCGAGTGCCACCGCGACGATCAGGACGATCTCGAGGATCGAGCCGCCGCGGCTGCGCTCGGCCGTCTTGCCGGTCGCGTTCTTGGGGGGCCGGGCGCCCTTGGCGGGCGGCTCCGGGCCTGCGGCGGACTGCCTCGCGCTCACGCCTGCTCGCCGGTGGCGGCCTTCGCGGCCTCGCCTCCGGCAGTGGCCCCGGCAGCGGAGGCGTCACCGGCGGCGGTTGCCTCGGCGACGGTCTCTTCGGCGATCGCGCCATCGGCGTCGATCGCTTCGGGCTCGGCGGCCGCTTGGGCCTCGAGCTGCTCCGCGGGGTCGTACAGCAGCCCCGGGATCACGAGCTCCTCGGGACCCGTGTACCGGCGCTCGCGCACGCGAGCGCGCTTGCCGACGCGATCGCGCAGGTAGTAGAGCTTCGCGCGGCGCACGTCGCCGCGAGCCGCGATGTCGATCTTCTCGATCTTCGGGGAGTGCACGGGAAAGGTGCGCTCGACGCCGACGCCGAAGGACTGCTTGCGGACGGTGAACGTCTCGCGAGCCCCATGGCCCTGACGCTTGATGACGACTCCCTCGAACACCTGGGTGCGCTTGCGCGTGCCCTCGATGACCTGGAAGTGCACACGCAGGCGATCGCCCGCCTGAAATGACGGGACGCGGCGCAGCTGAGCGCGCTCGAGACTTTCGATGACTGAGGACATAAGAAGCGAAGAGAGGGGCGCGCGCGAAGGTTTGGCCGCGCCGAGGGCAAGATGGTAGCGGAGGTCCTACTCCGAAGCGCCCGCGGGGTCGCCGGACCGCCGAGCGACACGCTCGGCGCCCGCCGGCGGGCGAGCCGCGTCGCCTGCCCGGCCGTCGCCCTTCCGCGCCGCGAGCTCGCCGCGCTCGCGCGAGCGCTCCTCGCGCCAACCGCGGATCTGCTCGTGATGGCCGGACAGCAGGACGTCCGGAACGCGCCAGCCGCGGTAGTCGGCGGGACGCGTGTAGTGCGGATACTCCGGGCGACCCTCGAGCGCGACCGAGTAGGACTCCTCGCGCGCCGACGCGCTGGCGCCGAGCGCGCCGGGCAGCTTGCGCAGCACCGCGTCGCAGACGACCATCGCGGCGAGCTCGCCGCCCGCCAGCACGTAGCGCCCGATCGACAGCGCATCGCTTGCGAAGTGCTCGACGATCCGCTCGTCGAAGCCCTCGTAGCGTCCGCACAGCAACGTGACGTCGGGCTCCTGCGCGAGCTCGTCGACGAGGGCGTCGTCGAGCAGCCGCCCGCTCGGCGTCAGCGCGATCACCCGCCGCTGCGAGCGCAGGTCGACCGGATCCACCCCGTAGAACGCGCGCAGCGCCGCGTCCATGACGTCGACGCGCAGCAGCATCCCGGCACCGCCGCCGAACGGCGTGTCGTCGACCTGCCCGCCGCTCAGCGGCGTGTGCTCGCGCAGGTCCAGCGCGCGCAGCTCATGCCCGCCGCGCAGCGCGTTGGCGACGTGGCGCTGCGTGGAGAACCACGCAAACCACTCCGGAAACAGCGTGACGACGTCGAGGCGCAGCGCGATCAGCCCCGCGGCGCGTCCGGCGAGGCGGGGACGTCGGCCTCCCCCACGCCGAGGAACTCGGCATCCACGACGATCACCCGCTCGTCGAGGTCGACCGACAGCACGGCGTCGCCGACCATCGGCACCAGCAGCTCGCCGACCTCGAGCACCTCGCACGACGGCAGCGCGCGCAACCCTTGCACCAGGCCGAGCGCTCGCCCGCCGGCGTCGACGACGCGGCAGCCACGCAGGTCCTCGGCCCAGTACTCGCCCTCCGCGAGCGCCGGCGCCGCCGAGCGCGCGACGAAGAGGTCCTCGCCGCGCAGGACCTCCGCCGCGGGCCGGTCGCCGACCCCGTCCAGGCGCAGGATCGGGCGGTCGTCGGTGCCCGAGCGGCGCACGATCTCGCACCAGCGGTCGCCGATCCGCACCTGACCGCCCAGCACGAGCAGCGTCGCCCGCGGGCGGGTGACGTGAAACGAGCCGTCGAGCCCGTGCGGACGGCCGATGCGGCCCGCGTTCAGAACGTCCGTCGCGGGCACCGATGGCACCGCTCAGTCGACGATGTCGACGAACACGCGGCACTGCTCCTTCACCGCGGCCGCCTTCAGCACGGTCCGCAGCGCATTGGCGGTGCGCCCTCCGCGACCGATCACCTTCCCGTAGTCGTCCTCCGCGACCGACAGCTCGAGGACGACGCTGCCGTCGTCCTCGTCGAACGACTCGACGCGCACGGCGTCGGGGTCGTCCACCAGGGCCCTCGCGAGGTACTCGAGCAGCTCCTGCACGAGTACCTGGGAGCTAGGCGATGCCCTGGATGCGCAACAGCTTGCGCACCTGGTCCGACGGCTGTGCGCCGCGATCGAGCCAGTGGCGCGCACGCTCTTCGTCGACGTGAATCGTCGACGGTTCGGTCTGCGCGTTGTAGTTGCCAATCGTCTCGATGACGCGACCATCGCGCGGCGAGCGTTGATCAGCGACGACGATGCGCCAGATCGGATCCTTCTTGCCACCCACTCGGGTGAGTCTCAGTCGAACAGCCATGTGCCGACCAGCCTACCGACCCTGGCGCATGAGCGCCTGGAGGTCGGGCATCTTGCCGCGTCCGAGCTGCTTCATGAGCTTCTGCATCTGCGCGAACTGCTTGACGAGCTGGTTGACGTGCTGGACCGTCGTTCCCGACCCGCGCGCGATCCGCAGGCGGCGCGATCCCTTGATGAGATCGGGCCGCCGGCGCTCCAGCGGCGTCATCGACAGGACGATCGCCTCGATGCGATCGAGCTCGCGCTCGTCGATCTTGACGTTCTTCATCGCCGCGCCCTGAAAGCCCGGGATCATTCCCAGGAGCGATTGCAGCGGCCCCATCTTGCGCATCATCTTCAGCTGCGACAGGAAGTCCTCGAAGGTGAACTCGTTGCGGCGCAGCTTGCGCTCGAGCTCCTTCGCCTCGTCCTCGTCGATCTGCGCCTCGGCGCGCTCGATCAGCGACAGCACGTCGCCCATGCCGAGGATCCGCTGCGCCATGCGGTCCGGGTGGAAGCGCTCGAACTGGTCGAGCTTCTCGCCCGTCGAGGCGAACAGGATCGGCTTGCCGGTGACCGCCTTGACCGACAGCGCGGCACCACCGCGCGCGTCGCCGTCGAGCTTGGACATCAGCACGCCGTCGAACGCGACGGCCGAGGCGAACTGCTCGGCGACGTTGACGGCGTCCTGGCCGGTCATCGCGTCGACGACGAGCAGCACGGTCGTCGGCTTGACGGCCTTGCGGATCGCGACGAGCTCGGCCATGAGCTTCTCGTCGACGTGCAGGCGCCCCGCCGTGTCGACGATCAGCACGTCCTTGCCGTCGCGCTTGGCCTGGTCCAGCGCCCACCGCGCGATGTCGACGGGGTCGCGATCGGTGCCCTGCTCGTAGACGGTCGCGCCGACCTGGCCGCCGACCTTGACGAGCTGGTCGACCGCCGCCGGGCGATACACGTCGCAGGCCGCGAGCGCGACGGACGCATCGTTCTCCGCCATCAGGAAGCGCGCGAGCTTCGCCGTCGCCGTAGTCTTGCCGGAGCCCTGCAGGCCGGCCATCAGGATCACCGTCGGCGGGCGCGACGAGAACGCGATGCCGGCGCTCGAGCCGCCCATCAGCGCGGTGAGCTCCTCGTTGACGATCTTCACGACCTGCTGGCCGGGGTTGAGCTGGCCGAGCACGTCGGAGCCGAGGCAGCGCTCCTTGACGGTCGTCGTGAACGACTTGACGACCTTGAAGTTGACGTCCGCCTCGAGCAGCGCGAGGCGGATCTCTCGCATCGCGGCGTTGACGTCGGCCTCGGTCAGCGTCCCGCGGGCGCGGACGTCGGCGAGCGTCGCCTGGAGCTTCTCTGAGAGCGTGTCGAACACGGACGGCTGAGTCTAGGCCGCCGCGACCGCGACACGCTGCGCGCCGGGGCTCGTCACGCCGGTATCCGATCGGCGTGCGCGAGCCCGAGGCGCGCTGTCAGGTCGTGCTAGCCGACCGCGATGGCGATGATGACGCAGATGATCGCGAGCGCCGCGCCACCGAGCACGAGCAGGTTCTGAGCACCGTCGTTGCTGTCTCCCATGTGTTTCCCCCTGTGAAGCCGATATGGATTGCTGGCTGTGTTCTAGCGACTGGGCGCCATCCGTGCAACCTGCCTCGGCGACGGTCAGGCGCGGCGGACGAGCGTGATCCCGTCGCGGACGCTGAGCATCACGGTCACGACGCGCTCGTCGGCGAGGACGTGGTCGTTGAACGTGCGCAGGGCGCGGGTCGAGTCCGTGTCGTCGCCGGACGCCGGCGCCGCCACCCGCCCGCTCCACAGCACGTTGTCGGCGACGATCAGCCCGCGCGGCGACAGCTTCGGCACGATCGCCTCGTAGTAGGCGAGGTAGCCCTCCTTGTCGGCGTCGACGAAGACGAGGTCGAACGGTCCGTCGAGCGTCGCGATCGTGTCGATCGCCGGGCCGCGCCGGACCTCGATGCGCTCCGACTCGCCCGCGGCCGCGATGTGGCGCTCGGCGACGTCGGCGTGCTCGTCGGCGAGCTCGCACGTCACGATCCGCGCTCCCGCGGGCAGCGCTCGCACCATCGACAGCGCGCTGTAGCCGGAGAACGTGCCGATCTCGAGCACGAGCCGCGGCTGCGCGAGGTAGACCAGGAACTCGAGGAAGCGACCCTCGACGTCGCCCGTCAGCATCTGCGGCGAGCTCAGCGTGTCGCGCGTCTCGCGCGCCAGCGCCTGGAGGTGCTCGGGCGGCGGCGTCGTGTGCGCCGCCGCGTAGTCCTCGACCTCGTCGGGGACGATGTACGCGCTCACGGCGCCGGTGGGATCGGGGGCGGCGTGGGGCGCACGGCCCCGGAGATCGCGCCGCCGATGTTGCCGAGCGCCTGCGTGAACTCCGACGGGATGACGAAGATCTTGTTCGCGTCCCCCTGCGCGAGCTTGGGCAGCATCTGCAGGTACTGGTAGGACAGCAGGCCCTCGTCGGGGGCGCCGTCGTGGATCGCCTGAAAGACCGTGCTGATCGCGCTGGCCTCGCCCTCGGCGCGCAGGATCGCCGCCGTCTTCTGGCCCTCGGCGGTCAGCACCGCGGCCTGCTTGGCGCCCTCCGCGTTGAGGATCTGCGACTGCTTGGAGCCCTCGGCGGTGAGGATCGAGGCGCGGCGGTCGCGCTCGGCGCGCATCTGCTTCTCCATCGCCTCCTGGATCGACGCGGGCGGATCGATCGCCTTGACCTCGACGCGGTTGACGCGGATCCCCCAGCGGCCGGTCGCGTCGTCGAGCACGGTGCGCAGCTGCGAGTTGATCTCGTCGCGGCTCGTCAGCGCCTGCTCGAGCGTGAGCCCGCCGATGACGTTGCGCAGCGTCGTGACCGTCAGCTGCTCGATCGCCTGCAGCGGGTTGGCGACCTCGTAGGAGACCGACTTCGCGTCCGTGATCGTGAAGTACAGGACGCTGTCGATCTGGATGCCGACGTTGTCGCCCGTGATGACGCCGGCGGGCTTGAACGTGACCACCTGCTCGCGCAGGTCGATCATCGCCCCGACGCGGTCGATGAACGGCACGACGAGCGCGAGGCCGGGCGACAGCGTGCGCTGGTAGCGCCCGAAGCGCTCGACCACGCCGGCACGGGCCTGGGGGATGATGCGCACCATTCGCGCCACGACGATCATCGCGAACACGAACACGATGACGAGCAGGATCAGTCCGGCTTGCATTCCAACCTCCTGTTGGGTCCAGTGGCTCGCCTCGCAGGAAGCGCAGCCATCAGTCGATGTCGCTCACGAGCGCCGTCGCGCCCTTGATCTCGACGACGTGCACGTGCTGTCCGGGCTCGAGGACGGCGCCCTCGTCGAAGCGGCGGGCGGTCCAGATCTCGCCCTCGAGCTTGATCGTCCCGGCGTCGTCCTCGATGCGCTGGGTGACGACCCCGGTGCGCCCGACGAGCGCGGCCGTGCCGGTGCGGATCTGCGGCGGGGTGCGCAGGTGGCGGCGGGCGATCGGGCGGGCGAAGCCCAGCAGCAGGATCGAGCTGACGAGGAACACGATCCAGGCCGCGACGGTGCCGAGGCCGGCGAGCTCCACGACGGCGCCGAGCAGGGCGCCGGCCGCGAACGGCGCGACGAAGAAGCCGAGCGTCATGACCTCGCCGGCCGCCAGGATGACGGCGAGCACGATCCAGATCATCCAGGCGTCCATCGTCCGACCGACTGTAGCTGGTGGGCGACCGGCCCCCAAGCGCCGTTTCGCGGCGCCGGCGCGTCAGGCCGGGGGCGCGGGCGGTGCCGGTGCGATGCCGGCGGGAGGTGGTCCGCAGGCGGCCCGGAAGGCCTTGCGCTGCCGGGCCGACGACGGACCCTCGGCCTGCACGCGGGCCGCCGTCTCGAGACGCCGATGCGCGCGTCTCAGCGCCGGCTGCGACCCGCTGCGCAGCGCGCGCTGCACCCCCGCCAGCCCGTCGAGGAGGATCTCGTCGGAGCGTAGGACGTCGGGGCAGTCGCGCAGAGCGGTGCGACACGAGCCGGCGACGACCTGCGTGACGACCACGCGGTCCGCCTTGCGCACCACCGCGGTCAACCGGGCGATGGTCGCGTGGAGGGGTGGTGTCGCGCGCCGCAGGCAGCTCATCCGCGATCCGCACGCCGCGAAGGCGTGGCCTTCCTTGGTCGCGGCGATGCTCAGCTCGCAGTTGCTGCGCAGGACGGCGAGCAGCGGATCTGCCCCGATCGTCGCGCAGTAGCTGCCGAGCCGCGCGAGCAGCTGCGGCGTCGGCTTGCGCTCGAGTCCCACCGAAAACGTGTAGAGCGTGTCGAGCGTCGTGTACCGCGCGGCGGACAGCGGGCTCGTCGCCTGCGCGCCCGCACCGGCAGCGGCGACGAGCAGCGCTGCCACAGCCACAAGCGCCCCTGTCATCGCGTGTCTGCGGCGCTGGATCGCGCCAGATTACCAGCGACCTACGTCAGCAGCGCGCGCGCGTAGTCGTCGGCATCGAACGGGCGCAGGTCCTCGACGGCCTCGCCGATGCCGATCAGCTTGACGGGGATCCCGAGCTCGCCGGCGATCGCCAGCGCGATGCCGCCCTTGGCGGTGCCGTCGAGCTTCGTCAGGACGATGCCGTCGACGGGCACGACCTCGGAGAAGAGCTTCGCCTGGCGCAGGCCGTTCTGGCCCGTCGTCGCGTCGACGGTCAGCAGCGTCTCGTGCGGCGCGCCGTCGAGCTGCTTGGAGATCACGCGGCGCACCTTCGCGAGCTCGGCCATGAGGTCGTCCTGGGTGTGCAGGCGGCCCGCGGTGTCGATGATGACGACGTCCGCCCCACGCTCGCGACCCTGCTTGACCGCCTCGAACGCCACCGCGCCGGGATCGGAGCCGTCGCGCCCGCGCACGATCTCGCAGCCGGCGCGCTGCGCCCAGCCGGCGAGCTGCTCGACGGCCGCGGCGCGGAACGTGTCGCCCGCGCCGAGCACGACCTTCAGCCCGAGCTCGCGCTGCAGATGCCACGCGAGCTTGCCGATCGTCGTGGTCTTGCCGGTGCCGTTGACCCCGACGGCCATGATCACGGTCGGCGTCGCGCGCACGTCG
>DATAZX010000067.1:0-8827 GCA_036271815.1 Solirubrobacteraceae bacterium | reverse complement strand
GGCGGGGTTGCCGGCCCGGATCGGGTTGACGCCCGACAGCCCTTCGAACAGCACGACCCCGAGCGCGTAGACGTCGGCGGCCCCCGTCACGCCGCGGCCTCGCGCCTGCTCGGGCGCCATGTAGGCGAGCGTGCCGAGGATGTCCCCGGTGCGCGTCATGACGTCGCCGTCGGCCATCAGCGCGATCCCGAAGTCGGTCAGCTTCGCGACCCCGCCGCCCTGCTGCGGGCTCTCCGGGCAGATCACGTTGGACGGCTTGACGTCGCGGTGCACGACGCCGCGCGCGTGGGCGTGCTCGAGCGCGTCGCAGAGCGTGATGCCGATCGCGACGACGTCGCGGTCGGAGAGGTCGCCGGCGCGGATCAGGTCCGCCAGGGTGCGCCCGCGGACGAGCTCGGAGACGAGGTAGATCGCGTCCTCGTCGCGGCCGGACTCGTACAGCGCCACGATCCCCGGGTGCGACAGGCGCGCGGCCGCGATCGCCTCGCGCTCCCCGCGACCGTCGGGATCGAGCTCGGCGGCGATCCGCTTGACGGCCACCTCGCGATCGAGCTGCTCGTCGTGGGCGAGGTACACGACGCCCATGCCGCCGGCGCCGATCCGCCGCACCAGCCGGTAGCGATCGAGGACGATCTCGCCCGCGTGGGCGGCGTGTGCGGGCGGCTGGACGTGGGTCACCGGCTCTGCATTCGGCATGCTCGACACGGCCTCCTTGCACCCACAGGCAGGAAACGGCCTCTTGACGGGAAAGTTGCACGGTGACCCAGGCGCGCGCGCCCAGGTCATACTCAGCCATCCTCGACCCCGCCAAGGATCGGACTCGTGTCCTTCTTCGACGATGACGAGCCGCGCACGACCCGCACCCGGCCACGCAATCCCGTGGCATCGGGGATGGGACCGGGCGTGGACCCCCAGCAACTGCTCGTGCGGCGCCTCGTGGCGGCGGGCGTCGGCGTGGTCGTGCTCGTCGTGCTCGTCCTGATGGTCAAGAGCTGCGTGTCCGGCCACAAGGAGCAGGCGCTGAAGGACTACAACAGCAAGGTCTCGAGCCTCGTCCAGGACGTCAACTCGAACACCGAGCAGTTCTTCACGGCGCTGACGACCGGCGGCACGTCGGCGATCGAGGTGCAGACGCAGATCAACCAGTTCCGCGGGCGTGCGAAGGCGCAGACCAAGCAGGCCGAGGGGCTCGACGTCCCCGGCGACATGAAGCCCGCGCAGCGCAACCTGCTGCTCTCGCTCGGCCTGGTCGAGGAGGCGATGGGCAAGGTCGCCGACAAGGTCCCCGGCGCGCTGTCCAACGACTCCGCGACCGCCGAGCCCGCCGTGATCTCGCTGACGGCCGAGATGGAGGCGTTCCTCGCGGCCGACGTCGTCTACAAGCGCCGCGCGGTGGCGCTGATCAAGCAGGTCCTCGACGACCAGGGCATCGCCGGCCAGACGATCCAGGACTCCCACTTCCTGCCGAACATCGGCTGGCTGGACCCCGGCACCGTCGCCAAGCGCATCCACGCCGACGCCGCGCGCGCCGCGGGCAACGACGCGTCGACGAAGCCGATCGCCACCGGCACGCACGGCCACGCCCTCGTCGGCGTCAGCGTCGGCGCGACCACGCTGCAACCCGGCACGAACGCCGCCAACCGCCTGACGGCCGCCGCGGGCCTCGTCTTCCAGGTCAAGATCGCCAACCAGGGCGAGAACGCCGAGACCGACGTGCCGGTCGTCGTGACGATCACCCCGATCGACGGGGGCAAGGCGATCACCACGACGAAGACCGTCGACCAGACGCAGGCCGGGACGCAGGTCGTCGTGCCCGTCGCGATCGCCCAGACGCCGCCGGTCGGCGCGGCGACGATCAAGGTGCAGGTGCGCAAGGTGCCGGGTGAGCAGACCGTCACCAACAACTCCCAGGAGTACCCGGCGATCTTCTCGAAGTAGCGATCACCCCTACCCTGTCTGTCATGGGTGCCGACCTCAGCTCCACCGTCGGGATCGTCGCGGTCGTCGCGGCGGCGCTCGCCGTCGTCGCGGTCTGCCTCGGGCTCGTCCTGTCTCGCCAGCTGCGCCGGCTGCGCGCCGACCAGCGCGCCGTGCTCGGCGAGCAGCGCGCGCAGGACCTCGTCGCGCATGCCGCGGCGCTCGACGCCTCGTTTCACGCGTTGAGCGACTACGTCACGCAGACCGCCGAGCGCCTCGACGGCCGCCTGTCGGTCGCCGAGCAGCGCCTCGACGGCGCGATCGCGCACTGCGGGCTGATCCGCTACGACGCCTACAACGAGATGTCCGGGCGCCAGTCGACGTCGATCGCGCTGCTGGACTCCAGCCGCTCGGGCGTCGTGCTGTCCTCGATCCACCATCGCGACCAGGCTCGGCTGTACGCCAAGCAGATCTCCGAGGGCAGCGCCGAGCTGCGCCTCTCGCCCGAGGAGGAGGAAGCCCTCCGCCTCGCGCTGCCGTAGGGCACTCGTGGGCGCCTCCGTGCGGGAACGCGAGCTGCGATTCGCCTACCTGGGGCCGGCCGGGACCTTCTCCGAGGAGGCGGCGCGATCGTCCGCCGGTGCCGGCGAGGCCGAGCTCGTGGCGATGCGGACCGTGCGCGACACGGTGCTCGCCGTCGCCGACGGCCGCGTCGACCGCGCGATCGTGCCGATCGAGAACTCGCTCGAGGGCCCGATCGGCGTCACGCTCGACACGCTCGCCGAGGAGCACGACGTCACGATCGTCGGCGAGCTCGTGCTCGCGGTCTCGCCGTGCCTGATCGCCCGCGAGGCGATCCAGCTCGGCGCGATCGAGCGGGTCGTCTCGCACCCGCAGCCGCTGGCGCAGTGCGCGCGCTTCCTGCGCGACAACGTCCCCGCCGCCGAGGTCGTCGCGGTCGCGTCGACCGCCGAGGCCGTGCGGATCGTCGCCGCCGAGCAGGCCCCGTGGGCCGCGCTCGGGACGCGCCGCGCGGCGGAGCTCTACGGCGCGACCGTGCTCGTCGACGGCGCGGAGGACGAGCCCGGCAACGAGACGCGCTTCGTCTGGCTCGCGCGCACGCCGGCACCGCCCGACGCCACGCTGCCGACGAAGACCTCGCTCGCGTTCTGGGGTCCCGGCGACGCGAGCCCCGGCTGGCTCGTGCGCTGCCTGTCGGAGTTCGCCTTCCGCGGCGTGAACCTGACGAAGATCGAGTCGCGCCCGATGCGCGCCCAGCTCGGCCACTACCGCTTCTTCGTCGACTGCGAGGGCGATGCCCGCGAGGGACCCGTGCGCGAGGCGGTCGCGAGCCTGCGGGCACATTGCGAGCGCGTGAAAGTGCTGGGCTCCTACCCCGCCGGGAGCTAGTATCCGCGCAGCTCATGGCCACACAGGCCCCGCCACCAGGCCCAGAGGGGTTCGCGCCGCATCCGGAGCACCGGCGGCGCGGACGTGACTGTGGCCGTGTGCTCGTCCTGAATGCCACGTACGAGCCGATCAACGTCTGCACGGTGCGCCGCGCCGCGGTGCTGCTGCTGAAGGACAAGGCCGAGATCGTCGAGCACGCCGTCTTCGAGCTGCGCTCCGAGAACGCGGCGATGCCGCGCCCCGTCGTCATCCGCCTCGTGACGTTCGTGAAGGTCCCGCGCGACACGCACCGGCGCAAGATCACGCGGCGCGCGGTCTTCGCCCGCGACGGCTGGGAGTGCCAGTACTGCGGCGCGCGCGCCAACCTGACCGTCGACCACGTCATCCCGCGCTCCAAGGGCGGCCCGTCGACGTGGGAGAACATCGTCGCGTCGTGCGCCCCGTGCAACCGCCGCAAGGGCGATCACCTCCCCCAGAAGATCGGGATGCATCCCCGTCAGGCGCCGCGCGTGCCGCACCCGCAGGTCTTCATCCACGTCGCCAGCCCGACGATCCCCGTCGCCTGGCGCCAGTGGCTGCCCGAAGCCGCCTGACCTCGCCCGCGCAGGCCGCGACGTCGGCACATGGGCCTACCCGCCTGCGTCTAGGCAATGCATGTGCGCACGAGGTCGGCAGAAATACGCACGTTTTGCCGCCCCAGGCTATGCACAAGCCTCCATCGCTCGACGGTCTGTCGATCAAAAACTCCACAGTTGTGGACCGCCGTCTAAGGATCCGCGGTCGTCGTGGCACCATCATGTCGTCCGCAGGGCAGGTGGCGATCGAATGCCGACGGCTGGACGGCTATGGACAGCCGACGCGAAGATCACCGCAGCTTCACACGGGGCCCGACCGCCATCTCCAAGGTGCCCGGTCGGCGGTCTGATTTCTGGAACTGACGTGTTGCTCGTCACCAGCCGTTCACCGTCGGGAGCGGTGCGCTGCTGCGTGCGCGCAAAGACATGGGGGACTTACTGACTATGCCGATCGATATCTCAATGCTGCGCAGCGAGCGACTCAGCTCGCGAGGCGCGGCCTCCGCCGCGAGCGCGCCGCAGCCGGCCGCGACAGCGGGCAAGGCGCAGGTCCTGCTCGCCGGCGGCGACGCCGCACAAGGGCTGATGATCAGCCGCACCCTGCAGTCAGACGGCTACGACGTCATCTCCCGTGACAGCGGCCGCGACACCGTGCTCGCGCTGCTGCGCGCTCCCGCCGACCTGCTGCTCGTCAACGCCCCGCTGTGCGACGGCTCGGCCGCCGCCCTCGTGCGCTGGACCCGCGCACGGCGCCAGACCGCGCACATGACGTGCATGGTCATGGTCGCGGCGAACGAGCCCAAGCTCGTCGCCGGCCTGTACGACGCCGGCGCGGACTTCGTCATCACGCGCCGCACCGAGCTCGACCTGCTGTCGCGCAAGGTCGCGGCCGCGCTCGCGCGCCGCCCGCTCGCGCTCGCCTCCTAGGGGTCTCTCACATGAAATCGCTGCTGCGACGCGTGCGCGTCGGCGGCTGGCTGCTCGCACCCGCAACCCTGCTGGTCGCGATCGTCATCCCCGCCGTCGCGTACACGCTGATCGACGGGCTGATCCCCGGCTCGCTGCCGATGCTGCAGTACGTCGTCGCCTCGGCCTACGCGCTGACCGCGATGATGACGCTGCTGGAGGCGCGCGCCGCCCTCGGCAGCCACGACGAGCCGCGCACCGCCGACATCGACGACCTCGACCAGCTCGCCGAGCTGCCGACGCTGACGGCGATCGTCAGCGCCTACCTGCCCAACGAGCAGGAGCTCGTCGCCGACACGATCGTGCACCTCGCGACCGAGCTGCGCGTCGCGCCCGGCAGCCTGCAGATCATCCTCGCCTACAACACGCCGCAGGACATGCCCGACGTCGAGGGCGTGCTGCGCAGCCTCGCCGAGCTGAACGTCGCGTTCCTGCCGCTGCGCGTGCCCCACAGCCGCTCGAAGTCCGAGAACGTCAACGCGGCGATGGGACTGATCCGCGGCGAGGTCACGGTGCTGCTGGACGCCGACCACCGCCCCGCCCGCGACGCGGCCGCCCGCGCGCTGCGCTGGTTCGCGTCGGGCTACGACATCGTCCAGGGCCGCTGCGTGATCCGCGACAGCGACACGAACTGGCTGTCGCGGATCGTCGCCGTCGAGTTCGAGCAGATCTACGCGGTCTCGCACTCCGGCCGCTCGCTGGCGTTCGACACCGCGATGTTCTGCGGGACCAACGGCTGGTGGCGCACGAGCGTCCTGCGCCGGATCGGGATGGACGACCAGATGCTGACCGAGGACATCGACTCCAGCGTGCGCGCGCTGCTGGCCGGCTACCGCACCGTCCACGACCGCTCGATCGTCTCGACCGAGCTCGCGCCGCCGTCGCCGAAGGCGTGGTGGGGCCAGCGGATGCGCTGGGCGCAGGGCTGGTTTCAGGTCACGCTGCGCCACCAGGCCGCGATCGTGCGCTCGCCGCGCCTCAGCAGCGAGCTGAAGCTCTACTGGACCTACCTGCTCGGCTGGCGCGAGCTGTTCCCCGTGCTGTCGCTGCAGATCTTCGCGCTGCTGCTCGCCAACGTCCTGCTGCACCGCCGCTTCGCCTGGTTCTACGACCCCTACCTGATCATCACGACGGTGCTGACGGTCGTCGCCGGCCCGCTCGCGGCCGTCATGACGTACCGCGTCGCGCTCGAGGACCAGCGTCGCGAGCTGCGCCGCTGGTTCTTCATCTACGCCGCCGGCTCGCTCATCTACACGACCGTCAAGAACACCGTCGCGATGGTCGCGACCGTGCGCGAGCTCGTCGGACAGCGCGGCTGGATCGTCACGAGCCGCAAGCCCACGTCGCGGCGCGCGGCGGTCGCGGCGACGACCTCGGCGCTCGCCGTGCTCGCGGTCGCCGGCCTCGCCTCGCCCGCCACGCCGAGCGCACAGGCACGCCCGCTCGAGCGGGCGGTCGTCGTGCTGCGCCCGCTGACGACGTCGCTCGGCCTGACCGGCCGGGCGCCGGTGACGATGTCGAGCGTGCCGGTGCCAGACGACTGGGCGACCGCGGGCGGCGTGCTGCACCTGCGCTGGCAGACGTCGGCGACGGTGACGCCGAACTCGACCCTCGTCGTGCGCGTGGACGGCGCGATCATGGCGACGCGCGCGCTGCGCACGGGCGTCGGGCGGATGACGCTGCGCATCCCCCAACATGCCGTCTCCGACCATCGCCTCGACCTCGAGGTCGACGGGCAGCTGCACACGCGCATCGACGCGACGTGCTGCATCCCCGACGCCGCGACCGGGGCCGTGGTCGCGATCGACGCGCAGCACAGCTACCTCGACCTCGCCGGCCGGCGCTCCGACGAGCAGCCGCTGCTCGCCGACCTGCCGGGCAGCCTCGTCGACCTCGTCGGCAACCGCGCCACGCCGCTGTACGTCGCGCTGCCGTCCTCGCCGACGGCGGAGGACATCCGCGCCGGCGCGATCATGGCGGGCGCGGTCGCGCGCGCCACGCGGTCGCGCAGCGTGCCGGTCCAGGTGGTGCGCGGGGTCACCCCGGCGCATCTGCGGCGGCTGCCGGGGCAGGTCGTCGAGATCGTGCCGACCGGCCGGCCGAGCGCGCTCGTGCGCCGGCGCGCGGACGGCCGCCTCGTCGTGCGCCTCGGCGGCAGCGCGAACGGCGTCGTCACGGCCGCATGGGCGCTGGCTCGCCGGCGGCCGGGCTTCATCCCCGGCTCGCGCGCTCGCATCTCGTCCGGCCTGGGCTTCGGATCGCCGCCCGCCGCGCGCAGCACGGCGACGATCTCGCCGAACGGCGCGCAGGGAACCGGAGCGCTGCAGTTCAACTCCGCCTTCCGGATCCCCGAGGGGCAGCTCACGGGCGGCAAGGCGAAGCTCGACGTGCTCGCGGGCTTCACCGCACCGGCCGGCGGCCGGCTGACCGTCGGCCTCAACGGCCAGGACATGGTGTCGCGCAACCTGCCGAGGCAGGGGCTCGGCCAGATGCGCCTCGTCGTGAACGTCGTGCAGGACCCGGTCGACGCGTTCGACCCGCACGTCGCCCTCGGCACGATCACGCCCGGCGACAACTTCATCACGGTGCGCGCGAGCCTGCCGCCGGGCCAGCCGGTCGGCGGCTCGGGCGACGCGCAGGTGCCGGAGATCCGAGTGCTGCCGGGGAGCCTCGTGTCCTACGACGGCCGGCCACGCAGCGGCGCGCCCGTCCTCGACCTGTGGCCGTGGCCGTTCGAGACGGCGAGCGCGCTGTCGGGCACGACGTTCGTGCTGCCCGCCGACCCCGATCCGAAGGAGCTCGCGATGGCGCTGCGCACCGTCGCCGAGGCGGCGCGCTGGACGACCGCTCCGGTGGCACCGCGGTTCGCGCTCGCCCCGGCGTCGCTGCCCGCGGGCGATCTCGTCGTGCTGGCGCGCGGCGAGACCGCCCCCGTGACGCTGCCCGCCGGTGCGCCGCTCGCGCCGCGGCCGGGCGTGCTCGAGACGTACTCGAGCGGCGGGCGCCGCCTGCTCGTCGCGTACGGAGTACGAGCGCTGCGCCCGCTCGCCGCCGACTACTTCGTCGGCAAGGTGAAGGGCGTCGCGGCGATCACGTCGACGCGCGGCACGATCACGACGCTCGCGCCCGCGCCCGCCGTGCAGTCGTTCAAGAAGCACGGACCGCGCTGGCAGGTCCCGACCGCGATCCTCGTGGTGTTCCTGCTCGGGCTGCTCGGGCTGCGGCTGCGCAAGGTGCGCAGGCGCCTGGACGACCTGCCGCCGCCCGCGCCGTCGGCCGCGCTGGACGACGAGGCGGTGCGGGCGCAGCTCGCCGACTGGGAGCAGCTCGTCACGCAGGACGCGAGCAACGGCGCCGGCGCGCACGACGACGTCCAGACGCGGCCGTGAGCGGCGCTGCGCCCGCGGCGGCGGCGCTACCCCCGCCGCCCGCCGCGGCCCCGGCGGCGCCCGCGCCGGCCAAGCGGCCGGCCCGGTTCAGCGAGCTCGACGCGCTGCGCGGGCTCGCCGCGGTCGGGATCCTGATCCTGCACGCCTACCAGAACTCGCGCACGTTCCAGGGCTACGCCTACCGCGACGACTACGTCGTGCGCAACATCATCATCAACCTCGACTTCGGGCTCGGCGTGTTCTTCGCGCTCTCGGGGTTCGTCGTGTTCCTGCCGTTCGCCAAGGCGCTCATCAACGGGCGCCCGCACATGGGGGTGCGCGAGTTCGCGACACGGCGTGCGTTTCGCATCCTGCCGCTGTACTTCGTCGCGATCCTCGTCATCTGGAACTCGCGCTACTACGGGGCGCCGGGGCAGATCGCCGACCTCGTTCGGCACCTGACGTTCACCCAGATCTACCACAACTCGAAGATCTTCTACACGATCGGGCCGTCGTGGTCGCTGGCCGTGGAGATGCACTTCTACGTCTTCACCGGCGTGCTCGTGTGGGCGCTGACGAAGGTCGTGCGGC
>DATAZX010000066.1:0-21462 GCA_036271815.1 Solirubrobacteraceae bacterium | reverse complement strand
ATTGACGCGTGCCGTAGACGTTCTTGGGCGTGTCGGCGATGACCTGCGTCTCCTGCGTCGCGTGGCCGCTCGCGGGGTTGCGCACCCCCTCGCGCAGGGGATCGCGGGTGCTGGCGAAGGCGAACGGGGCGGTGAGCGCCGCCACCGCGGTGACGATGACGATCGTGGACGTCCGGCGGGACATGCGTGCTCCTCGGTTCGGGTGCGTGAACAGCGCTTTCGCTGGCTGTCCCGGCAACACCTGCCCCGCGGGAGCGATGCGGGACCAGCCCACGTGGCCCCCGGCCTCCCGGCGCCCGGCTGGGCGGCCCTCGGCGGCGGGCCGCCGCGACCGGTCCGCGTGCGAGCGGGAACCGGCCGGAGCCGTTGCTAGCCTCCGGCGCGTGAGCACGCTCGACGCACTTCCCCTCCTCGCGCGCGGCAAGGTGCGCGAGATGTACGACCTCGGCGACGAGATCCTGATGGTCGCGTCAGACCGGATCTCGACCTACGACGTGACGCATCCGACGCCGATCCCCGACAAGGGCAAGGTGCTCACCGCGCTGTCGGTGTTCTGGTTCGAGCAGTCCGCCGCCATCGTGCCCAACCACCTGCTGTCGGCGACCGAGCGCGTGCCCGACGAGGTCCGCGGCCGCGCGCTCGCGGTACGCAAGCTTCAGATGCTGCCGGTCGAGTGCGTCGTGCGCGGGTACCTGACCGGGTCGGGCTGGAAGGACTACCTCGCGACGGGCGCGGTCGCGGGAATCGAGCTGCCCGCCGGGCTGCACGACTCCGAGAAGCTGCCCGAGCCGATCTTCACGCCCTCGACGAAGGCCGATGTCGGCCACGACGAGACGATCGACTTCGAGCGCTCCGTCGAGATCGTCGGCGACCGCGCGGTGATGGAGCAGCTGCGCGACCTGTCGATCGCGCTCTACAGCTTCGCCGCCGACCACGCCGCCTCCAACGGGGTCATCCTCGCCGACACGAAGTTCGAGTTCGGCCGCGACGCCGACGGCGCGATCCGCGTCGGCGACGAGGTGCTGACGCCCGACTCGTCGCGCTTCTGGCCCGCCGACACCTACGAGGTCGGCCGCGCGCAGCCGAGCTTCGACAAGCAGTACGTGCGCGACTGGGCGTCGGGCACGGGCTGGGACAAGACGCCGCCGGCGCCCGCGATACCGGACGACGTCGTCGCCGGCACGCGCGCGCGCTACGTCGAGGCCTACGAGAAGATCACCGGCCAGCCGTTCGACGCCTGGCTGCGGCGGGTGGCACCGTAGTGCCGCGCGCCCGCGTGCTCGTCCGCCCGAAGGCGGGCATCCTCGACCCGCAGGGCGTCGCCGTCGAGCGCGCGCTGCCGGCGCTCGGCTTCGAGGGCGTCGCCAACGTCCACGTCGGCCGCCTGATCGAGCTCGACGTCGAGGACCCCTCACAGCTGCAGGCGATGTGCGAGACACTGCTCTCGAACCCGCTGATCGAGGACTACGAGATCCTCGAGGGCGCCTGAGTGATGCACCTGATGCACTAGCCTGTGCATCATGCGCACCACCATCTCGATCGCGGACGAGCTGCTCATGTCCGCCAAGGTCCGTGCGAAGGAGCGCGGCCAGACACTGGGACAGCTCGTGGAGGACGGGCTGCGACGCGAGCTCGCGTTGAACGTCGAGCCCCGGAAGCGCGTGCCGGTACCCGTCTTCGACGGCGAAACCGGGCTATGGCCGGGGGTCAACCTCGAGTCGAACCGGGAGCTGCAGGAGTTCCTCGACGAGGGGTTGCCCTTCGAGAAGCTCCGCTGAGCGTGCTGCTGCTCGACGTCAACGTCGTCGTCGCCGCGCATCGGGTGGACCACGCGCAACACGCCAGCGCGCGTCCGTGGTTCGACGAGCTGCTGGACGGGACCGAGCGGTTCTCGGTCCCGACCGTCGTATGGGGATCGTTCGTTCGACTTGCCACCAGTCGTCGGATCTTTCAACGACCGACTCCGCTCAAGGAGACCTTCGAGTTCGTCGAATCGGTGTGCGCGCACGAGCATCACGTCCTGCTGGGGCCAGGGCCGACGCACCTCGAGCTGTTGCGCAAGGTCTGCGAGGAGGGGGATGCGACCGGCGACCTCGTAGCGGATGCGATCCTCGCAGCGATCGCGCTGGAGCATGGTTGCGCGATCGCCTCATTCGATCGCGACTTCGCCCGCTTCCCCTCGATCGACCATGTCATTCCCGGCCGGGGTTGACGACCGATGCGCTTCGGGGTCATCCGCTTTCCCGGCTCGTGCGACGAGACCGACGCCGTGCTCGCCTGCGAGCGCGTGCCCGGCTCCAGCGCGACGCTGCTGTGGCACGGCGACAAGGACCTGCACGACGTCGAGGCGGTCGTCGTGCCGGGCGGCTTCTCCTATGGCGACTACCTGCGCGCCGGCGCGATCGCGCGCTTCTCGCCGGTCATGGAGTCCGTGATCCGCTTCTCACAGCAGGGCGGGCTCGTGCTCGGCATCTGCAACGGCTTTCAGGTCCTCTGCGAGGCGGGCCTGCTCCCCGGCGCGCTGCTGCCCAACGCCGGCCTGCGCTTTCGCTGCCTGCAGGTGCAGCTCGAGGTCGTCGGCGCCCAGATGCCGTTCACGGGTGACTGCGCCGCCGGCGAGCGCCTCTCGATTCCGGTGAAGCACACGACCGGCCGCTACTACGCGCCACCAGCCGACCTTGACGCCCTCGATGCACATGGGCAGATCGTCCTGAAGTACGCGCCCGGGCACAACCCCAACGGCTCGGCGAACGACATCGCCGGGGTGCGCAACAGGGCCGGCAACGTGTTCGGCCTGATGCCCCACCCCGAGCACGCCGTCGACCCGCTGACCGGCTCGGACGACGGCCTGAAGATCTTCCTCTCGATGGCCCATGCGCACGGTTGACCGCGCGCTCGCGCTCGGCCTGACCGAGCCCGAGTTCGAGCTCATCTGCGAGAAGATCGCACGGGAGCCCAACGAGGTCGAGCTCGCCGTCTTCTCGCTGATGTGGAGCGAGCACTGCGCCTACAAGCACTCCAAGAAGCTCCTGGGCCAGCTGCCCTCCGAGGGTCCGCGCCTGGCGATGGGCCCCGGCGAGAACGCCGGCGCGGTGACGGTCGGCGACGGCTACGTGCTCGCCTTCAAGGTCGAGTCGCACAACCACCCGTCCGCGGTCGAGCCCTTCCAGGGCGCGGCGACGGGCGTCGGCGGGATCCTGCGCGACATCTTCGCAATCGGCGCGCGCCCGATCGCGATCCTCGACTCGCTGCGCTTCGGCGAGCCGACCTCGGCGCGCACGCGCTACCTGCTCGACCACGCCGTCGGCGGGATCGGCCACTACGGCAACTCGATCGGCGTCCCGACGATCGGCGGCGAGGTCTACTTCGAGGGTCCCTACGAGCAGAACTGCCTCGTCAACGCGATGGCGCTCGGCATCGCCCGCGAGGACGGGCTGATCCGCAGCGCCGCGACCGGCGTCGGCAACGCCCTGATCCTGTTCGGCGCCTCGACCGGGCGCGACGGGATCGGCGGCGCGTCGGTGCTGGCGTCGGCGGAGCTCGGCGAGCAGGACGCGTCCAAGCGCCCGACGGTCCAGGTCGGCGACCCGTTCGCCGAGAAGAAGCTGCTCGAGTGCTCGCTGGAGCTGCTCGACCTCGGGCTGCTCGTCGCGCTGCAGGACCTCGGTGCGGCGGGCCTGTCGTCGTCGTCGGCCGAGATGGCGTCCAAGGGCGAGGTCGGGCTGGACATCGACGTCGCGCTCGTGCCGCTGCGCGAGGCGGGGATGGCGCCGTGGGAGATCATGATCTCCGAGTCCCAGGAGCGGATGCTGTGCGTCACCGACCCCGACACCGTCGAGCGGGTGCTCGCGGTCTGCGCGAAGTGGGAGGTGCACGGCGTCGTGATCGGGTCGGTGATCGAGGAGCGCGTGCTGCGCGTGCTCGACGGGCCGCAGAACGTCGTCGGCGAGATGCCGGTGCAGGCGCTGGTCGACGACTGCCCGCTGTATGACCTCGTGGTGGAGCGTCCGCAGGCGGGCCTGTACCCGGCGCCGGTCGCCACCCTCGACGCCGCGGTGCGCGACCCGCGCGACGTGCTGCTCGCGCTGCTCGCCGCGCCGAACGTCGCCTCGCGCCGCCCGCTGTTCGAGCAGTACGACTGCATCGTGCAGTCGCGCACGGTGCGCCGTCCCGAGCAGGCCGACGCCGCGGTGCTCGCCCTGCCGGGCGGGGGCGCGATCGCCGTCTCGATCGACGGCTCGGGGCGCCGCGTCGCGTGCGACCCGTACACGGGCGCGATCGAGGCCGTGCTCGAGTGCACCGCGAACCTCGCGTGCACGGGCGCCGAGCCGCTCGGGCTGACGAACTGCCTGAACTTCGGCAACCCGGAGAAGCCGCACATCGCGTGGCAGCTGACCGAGGCGATCCGCGGGCTCGCCGACGCCTGCCGCGCGCTGGAGGTGCCGGTCGTCGGCGGCAACGTGTCGCTCTACAACGAGAGCGGCGGCGGGCCGATCTACCCGACGCCGGTCGTCGGCATGGTCGGCGAGCTGCCGACGGCGGCCGCGGCCGGGCGATGCGGGTTCGTCCGCGCGGGCGACCTCGTCGGGCTGGCCGGCCCGTTCGTCGCGGCCCTGCCCGCCTCCGAGCTCGCGAAGCTGCGCGGTGAGGAGCTGCCCGTCGGCCTGCCGGAGATCGACATCGCGGCGCTGCGGGGCGCGCAGGAGGCGATCCGCGACGCGGTCCGCGCCGGCGACCTGCACAGCGCCCACGACGTCGCCGAGGGCGGCCTGCTCGTCGCGGTCGCCGAGTCCTGCCTGGCCGGCGGGCTGGGTGCGACGCTCGAGCTCGACGACGCGGCCGACGAGCGGATCCTGTTCGGCGAGTCGCCCGGCTCGGGCTTCGTCGTGTCGGGCTCGCAGGACGCGCTGCGCCGACTCGGCGAGGTCGTGGCCGTGCAGGTGCTCGGCACGGTCGGCGGCGACGCGCTCGACGTCGCGACCGGCGGCGCAAGCGTGAACGTCACGCTCGACGCGCTGCGCGCGGCCCACGCCGCGCTCGCACCGCTGTTTCCCTGACACCGCCGTCGTCCAGCGAGGGCACGATGTCGTGCGTCCAGAATTGGCCCCTCGACGCCCGCGAGCCCGCGTAGAGTCCGTCCAGCGGCTGCATTGCACAGTTTTTGGGGCGCATGCTCATGCGGCTGGTTTGATGCCGGCTGAGATCGTGGCCTCGGTACCTACGAACGGGGAGCTACGAGATGAGACGATCGGCGACGGGTGGGGTGGCGCGCGTGACGAGGACGCTGGCGGGCATGGTGGCGGTGATCGGCGCGCTCGTCGTGTTCGCGGCGCCGGCGCAGGCGCTGACGCTCCAGCAGCGCCTGATCGGCGCCGGCGGGGGGCCGGGCGATCTGACCGGGCTCGGCGTCGACGTGGACGGCGACACGGCCGTCGTCGGCTCGCCGCACGCCGACGGAAAGGGCGCGGTCTATGTGTTCACGCGTTCCGGCGACAGCTGGACGCAGACGGCGAAGCTCACGACCTCCGACCTGGCCGCCGGCGACGATCTCGGCGAGTCGGTGGCGATCGACGGCGACACGATCGTCGCCGGCGCCCCGGGCGCCAACCACGGACCGGACGACCGCGTGGGCGCGGTCTATACGTTCGCGCGCGCCGGTACCGCCAACCGCCAGGAGACGGCCAAGCTGACGGTCTCCGACGGTGCCGCGTTCGACAACCTCGGCGAGACGGTCGCGATCGACGGCGACGGGATCGTCGCCGGCGCCGCGGGCGAGACGGTCGACGGCAAGCAGTCGGCGGGCGCCCTCTACACGTTCACGCGGACCGGCGTGGCCGCCCGCACCGAGACCGGCAAGCTGATCGCGTCCGTCAACGCCGAATCCGACCAGCTCGGCCGTTCGCTGGCGGTCGACGGCGACACGATCGTCGCCGGCGCCGACATCGGGGTCGGCGGCGACGTCGGCAAGGTCTACACGTTCGCGCGGACCGGCGCGAGCCCGCGCACCGAGACCGCGGTCCTGACCGCGTCCGACGGCGGCCAGGACGATCTCGGCGAGTCGGTCGCGATCGACGGTGACACGATCGTCGCCGGAGCACCCACCGCGACCGTCGCCGGGGTGAGCAGCGGTGCGGTCTACACGTTCACGCGGACCGGCGGCGCCCGCACGGAGACCGCGAGGCTGACCGCCTCCGACGGGGCGAAGAACGACGGCCTCGGTGAGTCGGCTGCGATCGACGGCGACACGATCTACGCCGGCGCGCCGTTCAACGACGGCCAGCGAGGCACGGTCTACACGTTCGCGCGCACCGGTGTCGCCGCCCGCACCCAGACCGGGAAGCTGACGGCCTCCGACGGCGAGGCGTTCGACCGGCTCGGCGACGTCGGGCTGGCGGTCGACGCCGGCACGGTCATCGCGGGCGCCCCGTTCGACGACGTCGGCGCGAACGCCGACCAGGGCTCAGCCGTGGTGTTCTACGCCGGGACGGCGGCGACGAGCTACGCGAACACCGTGCTGGCCGACACGCCGGCGGGCTACTGGCGCTTCGGCGAGCCGTCCGGCACGACCGCGCTGGACTCCAGCGGCCACGCCAACAACGGCAGCTACATCAACGGGCCGATGCTCGGCGTCCCGGGCGCGCTGGCGGGCGATCCCGACACCGCGGTCAGCCTCGACGGCGTCAACGACGTCGTGCGGGTGCCCGACAGCAACACGCTCGATGTCGGCAACACATTCAGCGCCGAGGGCTGGATCAAGCGCGGCTCGACCGCGAAGACGACATCGATGATGCTCAAGGGCTTCCAGATCGTCGTCATGAGCGCCGCCAACGGCAACCAGGTGTGGCTGCGCAAGCCCAACGTGTCGACGATCGCGCGCACGAACGCGGGGGTCGGCGCAGGCGCCTACCACCAGATCGTCGTGACGAAGAACGGGTCCGGCCCGGGGACGGTGAAGATCTACATCGACGGCGCGCCCGTCGCCGTGGTCGACGTGTCGGCGGTCCAGGTCATCCAGGACACGAGCGGCCCGCTGCAGTTCGGCGACATCGCCAGCACCCAGGCCGCGTTCGACGAGTTCGCGCTCTACGACCAGGTACTGACGCCGGCGCAGGTCGCCGCGCACTACGCGGCCGGGACCTGAGGGCGGCGCGGACTCCCCCCTGGCGTCAGGCGGTCGGCAGCACGCGATCCGCCGGCGCCAGGCGGTCGAGCTCGTGGCGCAGCACGCGGGCGCGGCCGCGATCGGGGCGCGGCGGGCGGCCCGGATCGCGGCCCTCGGCGCGGGCGAGCATCGCGCCGAGCGCGAGCCCGAGCACGCAGCCGACGGTCCACAGGATCGAGACGGCGATGAGGACGAAGAGCAGCATCGGTACTGGCGTCATCGGCAGCGTTGCGGCGGCGGCGCCCGGGGATGGACGAATGTCGCATCGTGCGGCCCGGCGGGCGGCGGCGATCGGTTCGCCGCCGAACCCGCGGCTATCCTTGCGTGAGTGACCACGCTCGATGGCCGCGAGGGGCCGCGTGACGAGTGCGGCGTGTTCGGGGTCTACGCCCCCGGCCACGACGTCTCCCGCCTGGCCTACTTCGCGCTGTACGCACTTCAGCACCGCGGGCAGGAGTCCGCCGGGATCGCCGCCGCGGACATCGGCGGCCACATCATGACCCTGCGCGAGCTCGGGCTCGTCAACCAGGTCTTCGACGAGCAGAAGCTGCGCGCCCTCGGGGGCCAGATCGCCGTCGGCCACGTGCGCTACTCGACGACCGGCTCCAACGGCTGGGACAACGCCCAGCCCGTCCATCGCTCCGATCGTCGCGAGCTGGCGCTCGGCCACAACGGCAACCTCATCAACGCCGTCGAGCTGCACTCCGAGCTCAGCGAGCAGGGCGTGAGCTTCCGCTCGACCTCGGACTCCGAGATCATCGCCGCGCTGCTCGCCACGCACGAGGCCGAGCAGATCGAGGACGCCGTCGCCGCCGTCATGCCGCGCCTGCAGGGCGCGTTCTCGACCGTGCTGATGACGAAGGACACGCTCGTCGCGTTCCGCGACCCGGCCGGGCTGCGCCCGCTCGTGCTCGGCAAGGTCGGCGAGCGCTACTGCGTCGCGAGCGAGTCGTGCGCGCTGGACATCATCGGCGCCACGCGCGTGCGCGACGTCGCCCCCGGCGAGATGGTCTGGATCAACGCCGACGGCATGCAGTCGCGCCAGGTCGTGGAGGGCGCGCGCGAGGCGTTCTGCATCTTCGAGTACATCTACTTCGCCCGCCCCGACTCGCGCATGAACGGCGACGTGCTGCAGGCGATGCGCGGCCGGATGGGCGAGATCCTGGCGCGCGAGGCGCCGGCGCCGGGCGCCGAGCTCGTGATCCCCGTGCCCGATTCGGGCGCCCCCGCCGCCCGCGGCTACGCCCGTGCCAGCGGCCTGCCGCAGGACGACGGCCTGATCAAGAACCGCTACGTCGGGCGCACGTTCATCGAGCCCGGCCAGGAGCTGCGCAAGCACGGCCTGCGGCTGAAGTTCAACCCGCTGCCGGAGATCGTCGGCGGCAAGTCGATCGTCGTCGTCGACGACTCGATCGTGCGCGGCAACACGACGCGCCAGATCGTGCAGATGCTGCGCGACGCGGGTGCGCGCGAGGTGCACATGCGGATCTCCGCGCCGCCGATCAAGCACCCGTGCCACTACGGCGTCGACATGTCCACGCGCGAGGAGATGATCGCCCACGGCCGCACCGTCGAGGAGATCGCGACCGAGCTGCACTGCGACTCGCTGGCGTACCTGTCGCTCGGCGGCGTCTACGAGGCGGTCCGCGGGTCGCGCGAGCGCCACTGCGACGCGTGCTTCAGCGGGACCTACCCGCTCGAGGGCACCGACGAGGCCAACGGCAAGTACGCGCTCGAGCTGCCGCTGCTGCGGGCCTGACCGCGGGGTCGGGCGCCGCGCGGGTCGAGCTCGTGACGCCGTCGAAGTCCGAAGACGCCACCCCGCGTCGCGAGAACCTCGTGCCGCCCGCGGAGGTCGGCGAGCTCGCGCCGGCGGATCCCAACGACGTGGTGCTGGAGGGTCCGCGCCTGTCGCTGCGGCGCGCCCGTGACGAGGATCGCGACGCGCTGGCCGCGATCCTCTCCGAGCCCGAGGTCGTGCGCTGGTGGGGTCCGTTCGATCCGCAGACCGCGTTCGACGAGATCGACGCGAGCTTCGCGATCGTGATCGACGGCGCGGTCGCGGGCTGGCTGCCGTACACCGAGGAGGACTGGTGGCAGTATCCGTCGGTCGCGTTCGACATCGCCCTGTCGACCGCCGTGCAGGGTCGCGGGTACGGGCGCGAGGCGCTGCGCGTCGCGATCGCCCACTTCGTCGCGCGCGGCCATCACCGCTTCACGATCGACCCGTCGGCCGACAACGAGCGCGCGATCCGCTGCTACGCGGGGGTCGGCTTCCGCGAGGTCGGCGTGCTGCGCGCCTACGAGCGCCGCGACGGCGCCTGGCACGACGGCCTGCTCATGGACCTGCTCGCGGACGAGCTCGTCGAGGGCTGAGCCACCGCCCGCGCGGGTGACGCCTCGTCCGCGCGGGTGACGCCTCGTCCGCGCGGGTGGCGCCTCGTTCGCGCGGGTGACGCCTCGTCCGCGCGGGTGACGCCTCGTCCGCGCGGGTGACGCCTCGCGAAAGGGCCGGGCGGCGAGGCGAGGCCGGGCGGACGGCCAGCGAGGCGCGACCGGACGAGACGGGCCGGCGACGCGACGCCGGACGAGACGGGCCGCGGAGGCGCCGCGGCCGATGGCCAGCTGGATGACCACCCACACCTTCCCCTTTTTTCAGTGGGTAGCGTCCGCTACTCCTCCACGAGTAGCACGCGCTACTCGCTGAAAAAGAGACACGCGATGCATGGCCACACGCGAGCACGCGGCCGGCACGGCCGAACCGCCGCCCCGGCAGGCGAACCTGTGCCAGATCACGCCCCGATTGCGCCAAATCACGCTCGGCATAGTGCCAATCCACCCCCACTCGGCCGCATCGAGAGTCCGATCGGCGACGATGCCGCCAGCCCCGCTCGCACCCGCCGGTGCCGGACCCGGAGAGCACGCCATGGCCGATCCCATATTCGAATTCGACGAAGACGACGACATCTCGCCGCTGAGCATCGAGCTCGACAAGATCCCGCTTCGACTCTGGGAGCAGACGCTCGCGCCGCTCCCTTATCACGACAGCCACTGGATCGCCCAGCAGATCCCCGACGAACGGCGTCGCGAGATCGCGTCGAAGCTCGCGTTCGACCTCTATCTCGCCGACGGTGCCCGCCGCCAGGCCCGGGACCAGGCGCGCGGCCGGGCGCTGCGGACCGGCTTCCCGCTGCCCTCGCCGGCACCGCGACACGCCGTCGCCGATCCGCGGGTGCAGCTGAACATCCGGCTGCGCACCGACGATCACGCCCGCTTGAAGGACGCGGCGCGCGCGGTGGGCCTCGCGCCGACGACGCTCGCCCGCGCGCTCGTGCTCAACGGCGCCGCCCAGCTGCTGCACGAGCGCGAGCGAGACAGATCGAGCCGCAGCGGCGCTACTTGACCTGCGGCCCGTAGCCCCACTTCGGCATCGCCGACCGCGCGCCGAGCGCGACGGCGCGATCGGTGTCGGCGCTGCGCAGCGTCGTCGGGTACGGCGGGCGCTTCCAGGGGTGCCAGCCGACCGTGCCGTAGTGCTCGCGCAGAAACGCCGTCAGGTCGCCGCGATGCTCGGGGCAGGCGTAGCGCGTCGGCCCGTAGAGCCCCTTGCCGTGCCAGACGAGCCACTTCTCCGGCAGCGCGTCGAGGTAGGCGCCCCAGACGACCTCCGCGACCGTCTTCTCGAGGCTCAGCTGCGTCAGCGGATCGGGTTGGCGATCGCAGTACTGGCAGCGGAAGATGAGGCGGCACGGCATCGGCCTCTTCGAGGGTACCCCGCGAGCAACCCGTTCATCTGCGCCGAGCCGCCCGCGCGCCTTGACGGCCGCCCGCCTCGTTTGACACAGTCCGCGCCCGGGACCGGCCCGCGGGGGGCGGTGCAACGGGGGAAGGAAAACCACGATCATGGCGCACTACCACGCCGGAGTCGGCGGCGGCATCTGAGCGCGGGGCGCTGCTTGACCTGAGGGCCGAGACCCCACTCGTGGATACGGCCGGGTCGTACGCACCGGCCCGGCCTCAGAAGCCGCTCCAGCGCTGGCGCCGCGTGGCGGTGATCCAGGCGTGATCGGTGTCCGCGTGCGCGAGGCTCGACGGATACGGCGGCCGCTTCCAGACGTGGAAGCCGACGGTGCCGTAGTGCTCGCGCAGGTAGGCGACGAGGTCGCCCCGGTGCTCGGGGCACGCGTAGCGCGGCGACCCGTACAGGCCGCGCCCGTGGAAGACGAGCCAGCGGCCCGGCAGGGCGTCCTGGTAGGCCCCCCACGTGTTCTCGCGCATCGACTTCTCGAGGTTGATCTGCGTCATCGGATCGGGCTGCTCGTCGCAGAACTGACACCTGAAGATGAAGCGCATCGGCACAAGCTCGAGCGTAGCGCCGATCTTCGCCCGCTCACTGCGAATGCGACGAATGACGCGCGAACGCGCACGAGTCACCCCCACCTCTGTCACGACATCGCGCAGATCGTCGACGGCGGGCCGAGCGGGCGCTACGTTCGCGAGGTGATGGATGCCACCGCCGCCCTGCGCCAGCACTTCGGCTTCGACGCCTTCCGGCCCGGTCAGGAGCAGGCGGTCCGCGCGGCGATCGGCCCGCCCGCGCGCGACGTGCTCGTCGTCATGCCGACCGGCGCGGGGAAGTCGCTCTGCTACCAGCTGCCCGCGCTCGTCCGCGACGACCTGACCGTCGTCGTGTCGCCGCTCGTCTCGCTGATGCAGGACCAGGTCGACGCGCTGTCCGCCGTGGCGCCGGGGCGGGTCGCGCTCGTCAACGCGCAGCGCGACGGCGCCGACAACCGCGCGGCGCTCGAGCGCGCCGCCGCCGGCGAGCTGCGCCTGCTGTACGTCGCGCCGGAGCGCTTCGCGTCGGCGCCGTTCCTCGCGGCCATGAAGGGCACGCGGATCGGCCTCTTCGTCGTCGACGAGGCGCATTGCGTCTCGCAGTGGGGCCACGACTTCCGGCCCGACTACTTCCGCCTCGCCGACGCCGCGCGCTGGCTGCAGGCCGAGGCGATCGTCGCCTCCACGGCGACGGCAACGCCGCAGGTCGCCCGCGACATCGAGAGCCGCCTGCGGCTGCGAGATCCCGTGCGCGTCGCGACCGGCTTCGACCGGCCGAACATCTCGTTCGCCGTCGTCGCCTGCGCGTCGGCGCCCGCCAAGCACCGCCACATCGCCGCCACGCTGTCGCGGCCGGGCGCGACCCCGGCGATCGTCTACTCCGGCACGCGCGCGGGCACCGAGAAGCTCGCCCGCCGGCTCGGCGCGGCGCTCGACGCACGCGTCGGCGCGTATCACGCCGGCCTCGAGCGCGAGGAGCGAGCGGCGGTGCAGCGGCGCTTCATGGCGGGCGAGCTCGACGTGGTCGTCGCGACGAACGCGTTCGGGATGGGGATCGACAAGGCCGACGTGCGCACGGTCTGCCACGAGACGGTCCCGGGATCGATCGAGGCGTATTACCAGGAGGCCGGGCGCGCGGGCCGCGACGGCCGCCCGGCGCGGGCGCTGCTGTTCGCCGAGAGCCGCGACAAGGGGCTGCACGTCTTCTTCATCCAGCGCGGCGAGCTCTCCGAGCAGGCGATCGCCACCGTGGCGCAGCGGCTGCAGGCGCGCGCGACCGACGGCCGCTACGACGTCGGCGCCGACGAGCTCGCGTCCGTGCTCGGAGGGCGCGGCGAGGACGAGGATCGGATGCGATCGGTGCTCGGCCACCTCGTGCGCGCGGGCGTCATCCGTCCCGCGCCGTCGTCGCCCGACCGTGTCCGCGGACGGATCGCGGGGCCGTTCGACGCACGGGCGCGGGCGGCGTGCCGCGTCTCGGCGAGCGAGGGTCAGCGCGCGCGCTGGCGCCAGTACCGCGCGGTGTGGGCGTTCGTCGAGGGCTCGGCGTGCCGGCGTCGCGCGATCCTGCGCCACTTCGGCGACAGGCGCCCGCCCGCGCCCGCAGCGCACGTCCCCTGCTGCGACGTGTGCGACGCGAGCTGGGTGCCGGCGATGCCGCCGCCGGGTCGCGGACCGAGGAGCGTCCAGCAGACGGGAGCGACGGCCCCGGCGGGTTCGTACAGAGGCGCCCGCGCCGTTGGTGCGACCGCGGAGATCGGGGGCGCCGGCTCGAGCGGCGCCGAGCTGCAGCTCGACCTCGAGCTCGACGCGGCGATCCTGCACGTCGTGGAGGCGGCGTCGCCGCCGGTCGGTCGCACGCGCGCCGTCGAGATCCTGCGCGGCGCGCGTGTGCGCGCCCTCGCCGAACATGGATACGACGGCCTGCCGGGCTACGGCACGTTCGATCACGTCGCCGCGAACGAGCTGCTCGCGCACGTCGACGCGCTGCTGCAGGCCGGCCGCATCCGCACGACCGGCGGGGCGCGCCCGAAGCTCGTGCCCGCGCGCGCCGCGGCCGCGTGATGACGCGCGATCCGCGACGGACGTGGTGCGAGGTGCCCCGATACGCTGACTCCGATGCCAAGCGGACCCCTGCGCGTCGGAGTGCTCGCCTCGGGCACGGGCACGAACCTGCAGGCGCTGCTCGACAGCGTCCACGGCGCGGAGGCGAGCGTCGTGGCCGTGGCGGCGGACCGGCCCGACGCCCTCGCGCTGCAACGTGCGGCCTCGGCCGGGATCGAGACGGCCGTCTTCCCGCTCGCCGACCACGCCGATCGCCCGGCGCGCGACGCGGCGATCGCCGACTGGATGCTCGCGCGCGACGCGCAGCTGATCGTCTTGGCCGGCTACATGGCGATCCTCACGAGCGCGTTCCTGAGCCGCTTCGCGGGTGCGGTCGTCAACGTGCACCCGTCGCTGCTGCCGGCGTTCCCCGGCATCCGCGCGATCGAGCAGGCGCTCGACTACGGCGTGAAGATCTTCGGCGTGACGGTGCACTTCGTCGAGGACGACGGCGGCGTCGACACCGGCCCGGTGATCCTGCAGCGCGGCATCGAGCTTGCGAGCGCGAGCGATCCGGACGAGATCCACGCGCTGCTACGGCCGATCGAGCACGCGCTCGTGCCCGAGGCGGTGCGGCTGATCGCCCGCGGCGCCGTCACGCGCGATCCGCAGAACCCGCGCCGCGTCCTGATCTCCGCGGCCTAGCCGCAACCGGCAGCTGCGACGACGGGCAGAAGTCCGCCAGCACGCACGCCTCGCAGCGCGGCTTCTTCGCCGCGCACACGCGCCGGCCGTGGAGGATCAGCCGGCTGGAGAACAGCCCGCGCTCGGCCGCTGGGATCATCGGGTTGAGCTCGAGCTCGACCTTCACCGGATCCTCCTGCGTCGTCAACCCGAGCCGCCTGGACAGCCGCAGCACGTGCGTGTCGACCGGCAGGCCGGGCTTGCCGAACGCGACGCTCAGCACGACGTTCGCCGTCTTGCGACCCACGCCCGGCAGGCCCACGAGGTCGGCCATGCGGTCGGGGACCTCGCCGTCGAAGCGCTCGACGACCGCGCGCGCCATCCCCAGCAGGCTGCGCGACTTCGCGTTGAAGAAGCCCGTCGGCCGGATCAGCTGCTGCAACGCGACCTCGTCGGCGCTCGCGAGCGCCTCGGCGTCCGGATAGCGCTGAAACAGCGTCGGCGTGACGGTGTTGATCATCTTGTCGGTGCTCTGCGCCGAGAGGATCGTCGCGACGAGCAGCTCGTAGGGGTTGCGGTGATCGAGCTCGCACAGCTCCGTGCGCGTGCCCGGGTACTCGCCGGTCAGCCGCGCGTACGTCTCGCGAGCCCGGCCTGCCGCTGTGCGAGGTCGGATCATGAGCTTCGAGATCCTACGAGGCGGCCCCGTCCTCGAACGTTCGTCCGCTGTCCCTTTACGCGGCAGCGCACGCGCGCCATCATGGCGCGCGTGGGGGGAGCTGCCAGAACGCTGCGCACGCCATCGCGCAGGCCGGCCCGCGTCGCGCCGATCACGGCGCCCGCGGTGCTCGCGGCCGCGCCCGCAGCGCTCGCCGCGCCTGCGGTGCTCGCGGCCGCGCCCGCGCTGCTCGCCGCGCCGGCACCACGCGGGCGCGCGGGACGCCACCGGCGCGAGCTGCTCGCCACCGGCCTGGTGGCGCTGTCCGCGCTCCTGCTCGCCGTGCCACCGGCGCACGCGATCGTCCGCGACGGCAGCGGCCACGCCGACCACATCACCGGCACGAACATGCGCGACCTGCTGCGCGGCGGCCAGGGCAACGACATCCTGCGCGGGCACGCCGGCAACGACGTCCTGCTCGGCGACTTCGGCAACGACAAGCTCTTCGGCGACGGCGGCAACGACCGCCTCGAGGGCGACTCGGGCAACGACAAGCTCGAGGGCGGGGAAGGTGTCGACCAGCTCGACGGCGGCAGTGGCAACGACAAGGTCGACGGCGGCCCGGGCGACGACCGCATCGACGGCGGCGACGGCGACGACACGCTGCTCGGCGGCGACGGCGACGACTTCATCCTCGAGAAGGGCTTCGGCAACGAGGTCCTCGTCGACGGCGGCGCGGGCGACGACTACATCAACGTCAACCGCGGCAGCGACCGCGCGGTCTACGGCCGCGAGGGCGACGACATCCTCATCGGCGGCAACGGCGCCGACGTGCTCAATGGCGGGGCGGGCAACGACTTCATCGAGGGCGACGCCGGCAACGACACGCTGATCGGCGAGGGCGAGGACGACAAGATCCTCGGCGACGGCGGCACCAACACGATCGACGCCGGCCCCGGCAACGACACGATCTGGAGCGGCCAGTACCCGGGCACCATCGACTGCGGCGACGGCATCGACACCGTCTACGCCCAGTACCTCACCGACGGCCGCCTGGAGCGCGGCACCCCCGACCAGGTGCAGGACCCGCTCGTGCGCACGCCCTTCACGTTCACCAACTGCGAGGTGATCATCCCGATCACCGTGCGCGACTTCGGCCCGCTGTCGCCCGAGCGGCCCAACCCGCAGTACATCGACCCGGCGACGGTCGACGGCACCGCCACGAACGCCGGGCTGCAGCAGGCCGGCCTGCCGGGCGCGGGCGAGGTCGCGCTCGTCAACAACGAGAACGCCGACCAGCCGGCGCCGAAGTACGGCCAGGCGACCGCCGGCAACGACTCCCTGACGGTGCGCCATCCGGCCGCGCTCGCACCCGACGGCGGGCTCTACGGCCTCGCCGGCAACGACCGCCTCGAGGGCGCCGACGGCCCCGACCGCCTCTACGGGGGCTCGGGCAACGACGGCCTCTACGGCCGCGGCGGCTCCGACGTGCTCGAGGGCGGCCCGGGCAACGACACGCTCGAGGGCGGGCGCGGCGAGGACATCCTCGACGGCGGCCCCGGCGACGACCACCTCAACGGCGGCTTCGACAACGACCTCATCGACGGCGGCAGCGGCAACGACAAGATCACCGCGGTCGGCGGCGGCCGCGACACGATCGACTGCGGTCCCGGCGACGACACCGTCATCAAGGACAAGTCCGACACGGCGGTCAACTGCGAGCACGTCTCGGGCTGAGGCTGGCGATATGCTCGCCGGCATCTCCGACGCCACCGACAGCGAGCCCGCCACGACCCCGATCGGGCTCACCGAGCCGGGTGCCGCGAAGCTCATGCGCGCGCTGCTGTCGGTCTCCGACAAGCGCGGCATCGTCGACTTCGCGCGCGGCCTCGCACAGCTCGGCGTGCAGCTCGTCTCGACCGGCGGGACCGCGAAGGTGCTCGCCGACGCCGGCCTCGAGGTCCGCTCGATCGAGGACTTCACGGGCTTCCCGGAGATCATGGACGGGCGCGTCAAGACGCTGCACCCGCGCCTGTACGCGGGCCTGCTCGCCGTCCGCTCGAACCCCGAGCACCTCGCCGCGATCGCCGAGCACGAGATCGAGGAGGTCGACCTCGTCTGCGTCAACCTCTATCCGTTCGAGTCGACGGCCGCCCGCCGCGACGCGACGGAGGCGCAGATCATCGAGAACATCGACATCGGCGGCCCGACGATGATCCGCGCCGCCGCCAAGAACCACGCCTTCGCCGCCGTCGTCACGAGCCCGGAGTCCTACGACGCCGTGCTCGACGAGCTGCGCGGCTCCGGCGGGCAGCTGTCGCTGCCCACGCGCGCCTCGCTCGCCGCCGAGGCGTTCGCCTACACCGCGCGCTACGACACCGCGATCGCGCGCTGGTTCGCCGAGAAGTCCGAGGACTTCCCGCCGCTGCACGTGCGCGCCTACGAGAAGGTCACCGACCTGCGCTACGGCGAGAACCCGCACCAGCGCGCCGCCTACTACGCGCAGGTCGGCTCGCGCACGCACCTGCTCTCGCAGGTCCAGCAGCACCACGGCAAGGAGCTGTCCTTCAACAACCTGCTCGACCTCGACGCGGTGCGCAGGATCGTCGCCGACTTCGCCGATCCGGCGTGCATCATCGTCAAGCACAACAACCCCTGCGGCGCCGCGCTCGGCGCGACCCCGCTGCAGGCCTACGAGCGCGCGCTCGCGACCGACCCGCTGAGCGCCTTCGGCGGCGTCATCGCGTTCAACCGCCCCGTCGACGTCGCGACCGCGCGGCGCCTCTCCGAGCAGTTCGTCGAGGTGCTGTTCGCGCCCGGCTACGAGGACGGCGCGATCGAGGTGCTCGCCGGCAAGCCGTCGATCCGCATCCTCGAGGACAACGAGCGGCGCACCGCGCTGATCGCCGAGCCCGACATCCGCCAGGTGATGGGCGGCCTCCTCGTCCAGGATCGCGACCTCGAGTTCGCCGATCGCACCGAGATGGAGATCGCGACCACGCGCGCGCCGACCGACGACGAGTGGCGCGACCTGCTGTTCGCCTGGCAGATCTGCAAGCACGTGCGCTCCAACGCGATCGTGCTGGCCAAGGACCTGACGACCGCCGGCATCGGCGCGGGGCAGATGAGCCGCGTCGACTCGGTCCGCCTGGCCGTCGACAAGTCGCGGCTGGAGTCGCTGCGGGGCGCGGTGCTGGCCTCGGACGCGTTCTTCCCATTCAGCGACGGGCCGGAGATCGCGATCGGCGCCGGCATCACGGCGATCATCCAGCCGGGCGGGTCGCGCAACGACCCCGCCGTCCGCGACGCCGCCGACGAGGCGGGCATCGCGATGGTCTTCACGAGCCGCCGCCACTTCCGCCATTAGCGTCGCGAGCGAGCCCCTCGCCCGCGCCGGCGACCGGTCCTGACGCGATCTCCCTGCACCTGCCCGGGACCGGCCACGGCGCCCGTGCGTCCGTCCGGCTCGTGCCCGACACTCCGCCGCTCGTGATCGTCGCCCCGAGCCGCAACGCACCCCATGTCGAGCTCCGTCCGTAGCCCCGCGGGCGCGTCCGCGCTCACCCTGCGCGCATGGCAGGACGCGGCGCTCGCGCAGATGTCCGACTGGCACGAGGGTCCGTTCCTGCTGTCCGCCGCGCCCGGCGCGGGCAAGACGATCCCGTCGCTCGTCCACGCCCGCGGGCTGCTGCGCGCCGGCGTGGTCAAGCGCGTCCACGTCGTCTGCCCGACGACCCCGCTGACGCGCCAGTGGGCCGAGGCCGCCGGTCGCCTCGGCGTCCAGCTCGCGCCCGACGCCGACGAGCTCACCCCGCCGCGCGACTTCGACGGCATCGTCGCGACGTACGCGCGCGTCGCGCAGTCGGCCAAACGCTGGGCGTCGCAGTGCGGCGAGCGCACGCTCGTCATCGCCGACGAGTGCCACCACCTCGGCGACGAGCTCGCGTGGGGCGAGGGCTTCACGCGCGCGTTCGCGGCCACCAGCCGCTGGCTGCTGCTGTCCGGCACGCCGTTTCGCTCCGACCAGTGCGCGATCGCCGGCGTGCGCTACGACGACGGCGTCGCCGTGCCGGACGTCAGCTACAGCTACGCCGACGCGGTCCGCGACGGCATCTGCCGCCCGGTCGCCTTCATCCCCTACGACGGGACGCTGTCGTGGCAGTCCGGCGACGACGTCATCGAGTCGTCGTTCGACGACGTGCTGACGACGCGCGAGGCGAGCCGCCGCTATCGCACGGCGATCTCGACCGAGCTCGCCGACGGGCTGCCGCGGATCCTGCGCGCGGCCCACGAGCGGTTGGAGGAGGTGCGCGCCGGCGGGCACCGCGACGCCGGCGGGCTCGTCATCACCGCCGACGGCGGCCACGCGCGCCGCGTCGCCGCGACGCTGAAGGAGATCACCGGCAAGTCGCCGGTCGTCGTCGTGCACACCGACGCGCGCGCGGCGCAGAAGCTGCGGGCGTTCGGCACGGGCCGGGAGCGCTGGATCGTGGCCGTGAACATGGTCTCCGAGGGCGTCGACATCCCGCGCCTGCGCGTCGGCGTCTACGCGACCGCCGCGAAGACGCCGCTGATCTTCCGCCAGATCGTCGGGCGCTTCGTGCGCACGCTCGCCGGCCGCCCGGCGGAGATGAGCTACCTCTTCCTGCCCGCCGACCGGCTGCTGCGCATGCACGCCGCGGAGGTCGAGCAGGAGCTGCACCACGTGCTCAAGCCGCCGGCCGAGCCCGGCGAGGGCGACGGCGAGCTCGACGAGGTCCCCGACCGCGTCCGCACCGAGCCCGACGTGCCCGACGCGTTCATCCCGCTCGCCGCCGACGTCGCGCCGCAGCTCGCGCTGTTCGGCGGAGGCCCGCCGGCGCCGGTCGCCAAGCGCGTCGTGTTCGCGGGTCCGCCGGCGGTGGCGGACGACCCGGGCGACGACGAGACCGAGCCCGCCGTCCCCGCGTTCAAGCAGCGCGCGCGCCTGCGCGACAAGCGCCACGGCCTCGTCAAGACGCTCGCCGGCTACAGCAAGAGCTCACATCGCGAGGTCAACACGTGGGTGAACCGCAAGAGCGGCGTGGCGAGCGTCGCCGACGCGACGATCGAGCAGCTCGAGCGCTCGATCGAGCTGCTGCTCGCCGAGCTCGACCGGCTCAGCCGGCGGCGCGCCGCGAGCTGATCGGGAAGTGGGCCGTCTGGGACTCGAACCCAGAACCTCGAGGTTAAAAGCCTCTCGCTCTGCCAATTGAGCTAACGGCCCGCCGTCCAGACCACGCGTTCGCGGAGAAGCCGTCCGCCCCGAGACGCGGCCCGAATACCCCCAGGGGGAGTTGAACCCCACTCCTCGAGCTTGAAAGGCTCACGTGCTAACCGTTACACCATGGGGGCCTGCGACGGGCATTCTAGGCCGCCCGGCCCGCGGCGCCCGCCTGGCGCGCGCGCCGCCGCCGCCGCGACCGCCGCGCCACGCGCGCGACGAGCCCGGCGCGAATGAGTAGCCTGCGCCGGCGCGCGTAGCTCAGCGGTCAGAGCATCGCCCTTACAAGGCGAGGGTCGCCGGTTCGATCCCGGCCGCGCGCATCGTGGCGCGCGGAGGCAGGGCCGCCGGCGGTCAGCTCGCGGACATGCCCGCACAGCGGGTCGGCTTCGGCGTGACGCGCTCGGGTAGGCCCCACGAATGAGAGACAACATCAAGATCGTCGTGGCATGCGCCGCGACCGCCGTCGCGGTGACCGCCACGACCGCCACCGCCTCGAGCCTCATCACGGGCGCGAAGGTGAAGAACAACAGCCTCACCGGACTGGACATCAAGGACATCCAGTCCGGCGACATCAAGGACGGGACGATCCGCCTGCGCGACCTCAACGCCGAGGTCCTCAAGGTGCTGGCGAAGGCCGGCACGCCGGGTGCGACCGGGGCGACCGGCGCCACGGGGGCGACGGGTGGCACCGGCGCCGCGGGCACCGGCGCGACCATCTCCAGCGGCAACTGGGGCGTCGAGTCGCGCAACGTCCTCGGCTCGCCGGACATCGGCCTGCGCGGCGGGCCGGCGACGCCGCCGTTCGGATCGGGCAGCCTGAAGTTCCTCGTCGGCTCCGGCTCCGAGAAGGCCGCCTACGGCAACGAGACGGACTTCGCCGGCAACCCCGTCAGCGGCCTGACCGCCGTCGGCTTCCGCGTCTACACGACCGGCGAGGACAGCGCGATCGCCAACCCGAACATGCCCTCGATCGTGTTCGAGATCGATCCGCAGCTGACGGCGAGCACGAGCCACTACTCGTCGATGGTGTTCGTGCCGGCCGCGAACTCGACCTCGAACGCGTGGTCGCCGTACATCGACGCGACGAGCACCGCTGCCGGATCCTGGTTTCTCACCGGCGATGCGGGCGTGAAGACCGGCTGCAACCTGACGACGACCTGCTCGTTCACCGCGCTGCAGGCCGCGCTCGCCGACGGCGGCGCCGCGGCGACGATCTTCACGGCCGGCGTCTCGAAGGGCACCGACCACGCCTGGCAGGGCGCGATCGACGGCCTGCGGATCAACAACCAGGTCTTCGACTTCGAGGAGAGCGGCGTCAAGGTCCGGACCCCG